>JBIKVK010000280.1:0-4616 GCA_044356835.1 Burkholderiaceae bacterium | reverse complement strand
CCATGCCCGCCTTGCCGGCCGGCTTGCCAGTCGGGGTTCAGTGGGTCGTTGCGTCGTGCGCTTCGGGCGAGGATCAGACGGACGTCTCGCGCGCTGAGCTTGACATTGGCCGACAGCATCAGCGCGATCACGCCGCTCACCATCGGCGCGCTGGCCGAGGAGTTGGAAAAATCGCTGACCATCGACCCATTCAGGGCGGTCGTCGTGATCGCACTTGTCGTGTTGCCTTCAGGCAAGACCCGCGCGGGACCCGACGGCCCGCAGACGAGCAGATTGCTGCCTCGTTCGGCGCAGGCCACGATCACACCCCGGTGGTTGAGGTAACCGTCATAGTTGCTGCGGTCGACGTCCGGCCTGCAATTCGAGCTGGGGTAGCCCAGGCAGCCACCATTGCCCGCGGCAAACACGTAGAGCGCGCCCAGTCCTCCTCGCCCGTTCAACAAACCCCTTTCGATGGTCTCGGAAAAGCCTGCCGAGGCCTTGCTCAATTTTCCGCCGTCGAGGGAGCCCCAACTGTTGTGATAGACATCGATCGATTCGAGGTTTCGGGTGAGCGCATCGTTGATGTACTCGCCCACCCGGTCCGGACTGCCGGCCAGAGGATTGAATCCGGCCAGCTGCGCCTGCGGCGCGACGCCTGCTCCGCCGAGACTGTTGCCTGCCCGCGCCGCGATGATGCCCGCGACGGATGTGCCGTGCGCGAGTTTTTCCGCAGTGTCGGTTCCGTTCCAACGCGGCAGGGGTTCGGTCGCCCAGCCGCTGAGATAGTCGTAGGACAATCCCGTCGCTCGGTTGTCGATCAGATCGGGGTGGTTGAGATCGACGGCGAGGTCGAGCACTGCGATCCGCACCCCGGCGCCCGGCCCGCAGCCGGCCCGTTTGAGCCGCTCCCAGGCTGCGCGTGCGCGAATGTCCTCGCCGGCGCGTCCGCCCGACTGACCCGTATTCTGGAGGTGCCACTGACTGGGGAGTGAGGGATCCGGGAGGGTCTCGAGGCCCGACTGGGCATCGGGCCCGGCACATTGGACGGTTTGAGCGTCCGGTGGGACGGGGGCTGCGCCACCGCATGCGTTCAGCAGAATCGGCCCAAGGATCATGAACAGCAGCTTGACGAATCCGAAACGATGCATTCGCTCAAAACCCGAGCCCGCTCGGTGAATGCCCGTGACTCTGGCAAGATGCCGATCGAGCGCTGCGTCGTGCTCTGGCAATCGGTTGGGCATGCAGCGAACGTTCAGCGACAAGGAGCCACGCAATGAGCACGTCCACCGGCACGGCCTACCCGCGCGACCTGATTGGCTACGGCCGAACGCCGCCGCACGCCGACTGGCCGGGGGGCGCCCGTGTCGCGGTACAGTTTGTGCTGAATTACGAGGAAGGCGCAGAGAACTGTGTCCTGCATGGCGACCACGCCTCGGAAATTTTCCTCTCCGAGATCGTTGGGGCCCAGCCCTACAATGCGCGCCACATGAGCATGGAGTCCATTTACGAATACGGCTCCCGTGTCGGACTGTGGCGGATTTTGCGTGAATTTGAGCGCAGGGGTCTCCCGCTCACTGTGTTCGGTGTTTCGATGGCACTTGAGCGTCACCCCGAAGCGACCGCCGCGTTTGTGGAACTGGGGCACGAAATCGCCTGCCATGGCTGGCGATGGATTCACTACCAGAATCTGGACGAGGCCGTGGAACGGGAGCACATGCGGATTGCGGTCGATATTATTCGCCGAATGACCGGAAGCACGCCGCTCGGCTGGTACACCGGCCGCGACAGCCCCAACACGCGGCGTCTCGTCGTCGATCACGGCGGCTTTCTCTACGACTCGGATTACTACGGCGACGACCTGCCGTTTTGGACGCAGGTCGACACGAGCGACGGGCAGCGGATGCCTCATCTCGTGGTGCCCTACACCCTGGATACCAACGATATGCGTTTTGCCACACCTCAGGGATTCAACACGGCCGATCATTTCTTCACTTACCTGCGTGACAGCTTTGATGTGCTCTATGCCGAGGGGGCCGAGACCCCCAGGATGATGTCGATCGGCATGCACTGCCGACTGCTGGGTCGCCCTGGGCGACTGCTCGCCTTGCAGCGCTTCCTGGATCACATCGAAAGACACGAACGCGTCTGGATTTGCCGTCGGGTAGATATCGCCCGTCACTGGTCCGTGAGGCATCCGCCTGGCGGGCGAGTTGTCTGAAGGGCAAACATTCATCATCGCACATTTCCATCGGTCGGATCGCCGAGTTTCTTGGGCTTGTTTCGGGCTTTTTTGAGGGTAGGATTACTTCACCGGGGGCCCCCTTCAACGTCGTTTTTCCAGTCCGAAAGGGAAAGGATGCGTGATGCGTACAAGCCTGCAGATCAATTTTCGCGGCATGGATGTTTCGCCGGCGCTTGAGCAGTTGATCCGGGAGAAAGTGGCCAAGCTGGAGCAGTTTCATCCGAATCTCACCGGTTGCCGGGTCGTCGTCGACAAACCCCATCATCACAAGGCGCAGGGCGAGCACTTCATCGTGACCGTCGATGTATCAGCGCCCGGGGCGACCATCGTGGCCAACCACGCCCATCACGAGGACGTCAATGTTGCTCTGCGGGATGCTTTTCTCGCCGCGCGCAGACAAGTGGAGGAGCATGCAAGCAAGCTCCGGGGCGAGGTCAAACGTCACTCCCAGCCTCAGGCGGTCGCCCTCGTAGGCGAGTGAGATCTGCGTGTCAGGCCCGCCCGACGGATCGATGGGCGGGCCCGCAGAGGAGCTCGGTGAATCCGGGCGAAGGCCTGGCTGCGCGGGATCGAGGTTCGGTGCTCCCGTCCGATGTGCCTTTGGCCACGCCATCATTAGAATGCGGCCCTCTGTCGTTCGATCCGGTGTGTCTCGATGTCCGGTCTTCCCCTTCTCAGTGTTCGAGAGGTTTCGCTCGCGTTCGGGGCCCTCAAGGTTCTGGACCGGGCGAGCTTTGATGTGCGACCAGGCTCCATCGTCGGCTTGATCGGTCCCAATGGTGCGGGCAAGACCTCACTGTTCAACTGCATCAGCGGGCATTACCGGTTCGAATCGGGTGATATCGTCCTCAGCGGTCGTTCCCTGAAGGGGATCGATCCGGAACGCCTCGCGGGTCTGGGAATGGCTCGTACCTTTCAGCATCCTGCGCTTTTCCCGGCGATGCCGGTGCTTGATCAGGTGTTGCTGGCGCTGGACAGCCGCGATCCGTCCGGATGGATCGCCGAGGCCCTCGGATGGCCATCGGCCAGGCGGCGCGCCTGTGTCCAAGCTCGTGCGGCCCTCGAGCTGCTCGACCAGTTTGAATTGCGCTCGCTCGTGGATCGGCCGGTTGCCGCGCTGTCCCTGGCTGAGCGCAAGGGACTCGAAATCGTGCGTGCGCTCGCCCTTCGGCCGAGGCTCTTGCTGCTGGACGAGCCCGCTGCAGGGCTTGATGAACGGGCCCAGTGGGCTCTCGGCCAGATGCTGCGCCGGCTGCGCGATGAGGCCCGTCTGGCGGTCCTGGTGATCGACCATCGCATCGGCTGGCTTCGAGCGCTGTGCGACCGGCTGGTGGCGATTCAGTCGGGCCGGGTGATTGCGAACGGCCCGACCGATGAGGTGTGCGCGCACCCGCAGGTCATCGTCAGCTACCTCGATCCGGGAGGACGGATCAGCCCTTTCTCAGCGGTCTCATGAAACGGCTCGAGGTGTCCGATCTCAGGGTGCGAATCGCCGGTATCGAAGTGGTCTGCGGTATCGACCTGGGGGTCGCTGCGGGGGAGGCTCTGCTGATTGTCGGTCCCAATGGTGCGGGCAAGACCTCGCTTCTGCGCGCGCTTGCGGGTCTTGCACAGTACGCCGGCACGGTGCGCTTGTCCGGCCGGCGCCTGGATGGGCTCGCCACCGAAGAGCGGGTGGCTGCAGGGCTCGCGTATCTGCCGGACACCAAAGGCAATTTCCCCTCGCTTACAGTCGAAGACAACCTGCGGCTCGGAGCGCATCTTCGGAGTGACCGCGGTGCGGTCGACGCCGATCTCGACGCTCTCTGGCAACGGTTCCCTAGGCTCAAGGATCGTCGACGCCATCAGGCCGGGACGCTGTCGGGGGGCGAACAGCAGATGCTCGCATTGGGGCGCGTCCTGATGACCCGGGCCAAGGTCCTGCTGATCGATGAGCCTTCGGCTGGGCTCGCTCCGCAGATGGTCGAAACCGTCCATGAGGCGATCGCCGCGATGCGGCATCAGATGGATCTCTCGCTGGTCATCGTCGAGCAAGAGCTGCTGCCGGCGTGGGCTGCAATGGCCGATCGGGTGATGTTCATGGAGGCCGGACGGGCTGAGGTGACCGGAGCGGGCCTCGAAGCGCAGTCACATCGGTCTGCCCGCAGTACCGCTCACGTGGCGGTGTGAAGCGGACGCCGAGATGGAGGCCCTGCTTCAGCAAGTGCTCGCCGGTGTAGCGTCGGGTGCGATCTACGGCTTGATGGCGCTCGCGCTGGTGATGATCTTTCAGTCCACCCACCACATCAATTTCGCCCAGGGCGAAATGGCGACCTTCAGCACCTTCGTCGCTTGGGGCCTGATCGATGCCGGCTGGTCCTATTGGACTTCGGTCGGCCTTGCGATGACGGGC
>JBIKVK010000279.1:0-4626 GCA_044356835.1 Burkholderiaceae bacterium | reverse complement strand
GGTGCCACAGTCCTGGAGCGGCGTGCGGACTTTTGGCGGCTTCGTTTCGATCAGCCCGTCCTTGAAGTGCTTGAACGGCTGGGCGAACTACCCCTGCCCCCTTACATGGGGCGAGGACCCGAGGCGGGCGACGAGACCCGATATCAGACCACCTATGCACGAGAGCCCGGATCGGTCGCAGCTCCCACGGCGGGGCTTCATTTTGATCAGTCCTTGCTCGATGAGCTTGAGCGGCGAGGCATTGGGCGGGCCTTTGTCACCCTGCACGTCGGCGCGGGCACCTTCCAACCCGTACGCAGCGACGACATCGGACAACACCGCATGCACCACGAGCGCTATCGAATCGATCCGGGCACGATCGATGCGATCACAACAACCCGGGCCCGAGGCGGTCGCATCATCGCGGTCGGCACGACGAGCCTTCGCACCCTGGAGGCGGCGGCGGCCCGACCCGGTGGTCTGTCCGCAGGCGAGGACGAGACCGATCTGTTCATCACGCCGGGATACCGTTTCCGGATCGTCGATCGCTTGATCACAAATTTCCACCTGCCGCGATCGACGCTGCTCATGCTGGTGAGCGCCTTTGCGGGCATGCACACCATCCGCGCGGCCTACGCACGGGCCATTGCCGAACGCTGGCGATTTTTCAGCTACGGCGATGCCATGCTGCTCGACCGGGACGGCGCGGCGCCAGAGGCCGACCCGACGACGGGGGCCTGAGGCGGAACCCCCTGGCTTCACGGAGAAACGCAACCATGGAACGCTTCGAGCTGCTGGCCACAGAGGGTCTGGCGCGCCGCGGCCGTCTTCGGCTCCCGCACGGCACAGTCGAGACGCCGGTGTTCATGCCGGTGGGGACGTACGGCGCAGTGAAGGCCATGTCGCCGCGGGAACTCCAGGAATCGGGCGCGGCCATCATCCTGGGCAACACCTTTCACCTTTGGCTGCGGCCAGGTACCGAAATCATTCGAAAATTTGGGGGCCTGCATGGCTTCAATGCCTGGTCGGGACCGATCCTGACGGATTCCGGGGGCTTCCAGGTCTGGAGTCTGGGCCAGTTGCGGCGAATCAGCGAAGAAGGCGTCCGCTTTGCCTCGCCGATCAATGGCGACCGGCTGATGCTCACCCCAGAAGAGTCGATGCGTATCCAGAACGATCTCAACTCCGACGTCGTGATGGTGTTTGACGAATGCACCCCCTACGAAACGGCCGGGGTACCCACCTCATACGACGACGCGGCGCGCTCGATGCAACTGTCGATGCGATGGGCCGCCCGGTCGCGTCGAGAGTTCGACCGCCTGGGCAATCGGAACACCCTCTTTGGAATTGTCCAAGGCGGCATGTACGAGACTCTTCGGGACGAGTCTCTCGCTGGGCTCACAGAGATCGGGTTTGACGGTTACGCGATCGGTGGCTTGTCGGTCGGCGAACCCAAGGAGGACATGCTGCGCGTGCTCGCGCACACCGCTCCCCGACTGCCTGCCCATCGCCCTCGGTACTTGATGGGTGTAGGCACGCCCGAGGACCTGGTCGACGGTGTGGCCGCGGGCATCGACCTGTTCGACTGTGTGCTGCCCACTCGAAACGCTCGCAATGGCTGGCTCTTTACCCGTTACGGCGACTTGAAGCTGCGCAATGCCCGTTTCCGGGATGACACCGCACCGATCGATGCGGACTGCAACTGCCACGCCTGCCAGCATTTTTCACGGGCGTATATCCATCATCTGCAAAAGGTCAACGAGATCCTGGGCGCGCGCCTGGCCACGATTCATAATCTTCATTACTACCTGGGCCTGATGAAAGAAATGCGCGAAGCGATTGCCGAGGGTCGATTCCAGGCCTGGCGGGTCCGCTTCCATGCAGATCGCGCCCGCGGCGTCTAGCCGACGGATTCGGACGGCCTGGCCGGTTATACTTCTTGGTTTGTTTACACCGAGGGAATTTCCGTGCTGATTTCAAACGCTTACGCGCAAGCGGCCGGCGGCTCGGCCGAAGGCCAACTCATCGGTTTCCTGCCGATCATCCTGATGTTCGTGGTGCTCTACTTTCTGATGATTCGCCCTCAGATGAAACGCACCAAAGAGCACCGCAACATGATTGCGGCACTCAAGAAGGGCGACGAAGTGGTGACCGCCGGTGGCATGGTCGGGCGCATCACCAAGGTCGGCGAAAACTACGTGACGCTCGAGATCGCTCCTGGGCCCGAGGTCAAGCACGGCCAGGAAAGCTCGCCGGTCGAAATCAACCTGCAAAAAGGCGCGGTGCAGACGCTGCTGCCCAACGGAACGATCAAGTCGATCTGATGGGCCTGGGTCCGAGCCCTGATGTCGATCCCACCGCCCCACTGCTGATGAGGTCCGGATGAACCGCTACCCGATCTGGAAGTACGCCCTGATGGCGGTCGCGCTCGCCTTCGGCCTCATCTACACCATCCCGAACTTTTTCGGCGAGTCGCCGGCCGTTCAGGTGTCCAGCGGCAAGGCCACCCTTAAACTCGACGCGGGCACCGTGACCCGGGTCGAGGGATTGATCGAGAAGGCGGGACTCGAAATCACCGGATTGATCTTCGAGGCGGGGTCGATTCGCGTCCGTTTCCGCGATACCGATACGCAACTAAAGGCCAAAGACGCACTCACGGCCGCCCTCAATCCCGACGCCAACGATCCCAGCTACATCGTCGCGCTGAACCTGCTGTCCAGTTCCCCCCAGTGGCTCACGGCCTTGAGGGCGCTTCCGATGTATCTCGGACTGGACTTGCGCGGCGGCGTTCACTTCCTGTTGCAAGTCGACATGCGGCAGGCGATCACCAAACGACTGGACGGTCTGACCGCCGACATCCGGGTGCAATTGCGTGAGCGCAACATCCGCCACAACGGGCTCAGCCGCGAGGGCAACTCAATCGAAATTCGGTTTCGCGATGACGCCACCCGGAACCGGGCTCAGAGCGTCCTGAGAGACAGCCAGGCGGATCTGAATTTTGTTGAAGCGGGTGATGCGTCGAACCCGCGTCTGGTCGGCAGCTTCAAACCTGAGGCTGTCCGCCGCGTGCAGGAAAGCGCTCTCAAACAAAACATTTCGACACTCTCCAACCGCATCAACGAACTGGGAGTTGCAGAACCTGTCATTCAGCAACAGGGTATGGAACGAATCGTTGTGCAGCTGCCCGGAGTCCAGGACACGGCCAAGGCCAAGGACATCCTGGGCCGAACGGCCACTCTGGAACTGCGTATGGTCTGCGAATCGCCCGAGGAGCAGGCGGCCTTCGCCTCGGGCACGGTCCCGCTCGGCTGCGAGCGTTTCACCGAGCGCGACGGTCGCCCGATCCTGATCCGACGGCAGGTCATGCTGACCGGAGACAGCCTGACAGATGCCCAGGCCGGTTTCGACAGTCAGACTCAGGAGCCTGCCGTCCACTTGTCGCTGGATGCGAAGGGCACCCGGATTTTCCGCGACATCACCCGCGACAATGTCGGCAAGCGCATGGCCATTCTGCTCTTCGAAAAGGGCAAGGGCGAGGTGGTGACCGCACCGGTGATCCGCACCGAGATCGGCGGTGGCCGGGTGCAGATCTCGGGTCGCATGACGACCACGGAGGCCAATGATGTCGCCCTGCTCCTGCGTGCAGGCTCGCTCGCGGCACCGATGGACATCATCGAGGAACGCACCATCGGCCCGAGCCTGGGTGCAGAAAATATCGAGAAGGGCTTCCTGTCGACGGTCTGGGGCTTCGTTGCGATCATCGCGTTCATGAGCGTCTATTACCTGCTGTTCGGTGTCATTTCGTCGATCGCCCTTGGCATCAATCTTCTGCTGCTGATCGCACTTCTGTCTTTGCTCCAGGCAACACTGACCTTGCCGGGCATCGCGGCCATCGCGCTCACCCTCGGCATGGCGATCGATGCCAACGTGCTGATCAATGAGCGGATCCGCGAGGAGCTTCGCAACGGCGCCACCCCTCAGGCGGCCATCAGCGCAGGCTACGACCGAGCCTGGGCGACGATTCTCGACTCGAACATCACCACGCTGATTGCCGGCATTGCGCTTCTGGCATTCGCCTCCGGAGCGGTCAGAGGGTTCGCAGTGGTGCACTGCCTGGGCATCCTCACCTCGATGTTCTCTGCAGTGTTCTTCTCGCGCGGCCTGGTCAACCTTTGGTATGGGCGACAGAAGCGGCTTACTTCGCTCTCGATCGGCCAGATCTGGAAGCCCGGCGATACGGGCGATCTCGCTCGTCGCGGTTGAGGCCCGGTCACCCCAAGCCTGGCAGCACAAGGACCCGAAGATGGAATTTTTCCGAATCCAGCGCGTGATCCCCTTCATGCGCCACGTGCTGGTGCTCAATGTGATCTCGGTGCTGCTGTTTGTGGCCGCCGTCGCAGCAATCGCACTGCGCGGACTCAACCTCTCGATCGAGTTCACCGGCGGCACGGTGATGGAGGTGAGCTATCCAAAACCTGCGGATCTGGAAAGCATCCGCTCGACCGTGGTCGGCATGGGCTATGCCGACGCGCAGGTCCAGAATTTCGGGACCTCGCGCGACGTGATGATTCGTCTGCCGCTCAAAGACGGCTCGGGCTCGGCGTCGGCACGCCAGAGCGAGCAGGTGCTGGCCCAGCTGAAAACGGT
>JBIKVK010000278.1:0-4635 GCA_044356835.1 Burkholderiaceae bacterium | reverse complement strand
CGGCGCTCCTCGAGGCGGGCGTTCGAGTGGGGATCGGAACCGATGGGTCGGCGAGCAATAATCGCCTGGACCTGCTGGGCGAAGCGCGCTGCGCGGCCCTGCTGGCGAAGGGATCAAGCGGCCGTGCCGACTGCTGGCCCGCTGCGCAGGTCCTGCGCAGCATGACGCTCGAAGGCGCCCGGGCGCTGGGGCTGGACGACAGGATCGGCAGCATCGAAGCCGGCAAGGACGCCGATCTGGTGAGCTTTGACCTGACCGCGGTCGAACTGCAACCGGTGTACGACCCGGTTGCGCAATTGATCCATGCCGCGGGGCGCGAACACCTCAGCGACGTCTGGATTGCGGGCGAATTTGTTGTCAACAAACGACAACTTGCATCAAGCCGGGCGAGGAATGCGGTGCACGAGGTAGTGGGACGAGCGTCACTGTGGCAAAATCGAATTTGTCCGGCGCCGTGAGTCTCCGGCTTTTTGACTTTTTGAGCGTTTCGCCCATCCGGGTTGAGATCGGTGCCTGAAGAGTTTTTTGCTGTGCCTGAGTGCACCCACGAGAGGAGCAATATGAACCAGTCCGTTAAAACCACGTTGGCTGCCGCCGCTGCGGCACTCATCGCCGTCTCGTCCCCCTCCTTCGCCCAGAAGGTGGAGGGGAACAATTCCGGCTACGTCCAGAGCCCCACGACCGACGTGGTGAAAAGCGGCACCGGCTTGTGCGTTCGCACGGGCACCTTCACCCCGGCCAACGCGATCAAGGGTTGCGACGATGACCTGCTGCCCAAGCCCGCGCCCGCTCCGGCCCCCGCAGCCAAGCCCGCGCCGCCCCCGCCCCCGGCTCCGCGTCCGGCTGCGCCCCCGGCGGCTCCGGTGAGCCAGAAAGTGACCTTCTCGGCCCAGACCCTCTTCGACTTCGACAAGTCGGTGGTCAAGCCCGAGGGTCGTGCCGCCTTGGACGGCCTGGTCAACCAGGTGAAGGGCATCACCCTTGAGGTCGTGATCGCTGTCGGCCATACCGACTGGATCGGTTCGGACGCCTACAACCAGCGCCTGTCCGTCCGTCGTGCTGAGGCCGTGAAAGCCTATCTGGTCAGCAAGGGTATACCTGCGAACCGGATCTACACCGAAGGCAAGGGCGAGAAGCAGCCCATCGCCGACAACAAGACTGCGGACGGACGCGCGAAAAACCGTCGGGTCGAGGTCGAGGTCATCGGAACCCGTCCGACCGGCAAGTAATCCGCCGTCGAATCTTCCGTCTGACGGCCACGCTTCGGGCGTGGCCCTTTCAAAACCCCGTCATCTCGACGGGGTTTTGTTTTTGATCGCGGAGAATGCTGTTTTCTGCCCAGCCAAGATTTTCCAGAGTTGTCCATGAGCACGCTTCATTCCCAAGGCAGGACCAACGTCGACCCCGGTGAGCTCGCCAAGTTCCAGGCCCTGGCCGCCCGGTGGTGGGATCCCGAGTCCGAGTTCCGTCCGCTGCACGAAATCAATCCGCTGCGCCTGGGCTGGATCGAATCGCTACGCCCGATGCAAGGCTTGCGCGTGGTGGATGTCGGTTGCGGCGGGGGCATCCTCACCGAGGCCATGGCCGCCCGAGGTGCAGACGTTTTGGGCATCGACTTGGCCCCCCGGTCGCTGAAGGTGGCCGAATTGCACGCCCTCGAGTCGGGCGCCCGGGTCCGCTACGAACTACTTGCGGCCGAGGACCTGGCGGCCAGAGAGCCAGGAACTTTCGATGTCGTCACCTGCATGGAAATGCTGGAGCATGTGCCCGACCCGGCATCGACGATCAAGGCCTGCGCGCAGATGGTTAGGCCCGGGGGATGGGTCTTCTTCTCGACCATCAACCGCAACCCAAAGTCGTTCCTGTTTGCCATCATTGGCGCAGAGTACCTCCTCAGACTGCTTCCCCGTGGAACCCATGACTACGCTCGCCTCATCAAACCGTCCGAAATGGCCGGCGCGGCGCGCGCCGCCGGGCTCGAGCTTCAGGCGAGCTGCGGGCTCACCTACAACCCGCTCAACCGGCGCTACCGATTGGCCGAGCACGATCTGAGCGTCAACTACATGAGCGCATTTCGCACTGCCCCCCAATGATCCATCTCATTCCACAGGCCGTCTTTTTCGACCTCGACGGTACCCTTGCCGATACCGCGGACGATCTCGCAGCCCCGATTCACGAGATGCGTGCCGAGCGAGGTTTGACGCCGATGGATGGTGCAAGTCTGCGACCCATGACCTCCCGCGGCGCCCGAGGCTTGCTCGCACGTGGGCTGGGCATCGAAGCGAGCGACCCGGACTACGAAATTCACAGACAGGACTTTCTCGCCCGGTACGAGCGTGCCCTACTCGTCCGAACGCAACTTTTTGAGGGGATGGCCCGAGTCTTGGACGCACTTGAAGCCCGCGGCATCATTTGGGGGGTCGTCAGCAACAAGGCCGAGCGCTATGTTCGTCCCATCCTGGCGGGCCTCGATCTGCTCGATCGTTCTGTCTGCGCCATCGGAGGGGATACGACAGGGTATGCCAAACCGCATCCCGAGCCCTTGCTCGCAGGAGCACGATCGGCCGGTGTCGACCCGAGTCGATGCGTGTACGTCGGAGACGACCCCCGCGACATCGAGGCGGGAAAGGCCGCACGCATGGTCACGGTCGCTGCCGCCTACGGTTACTGCGGTGATGCCGAACCGCCAGACCGCTGGGGTGCCGACCACCTCATCGCCCGCCCGGCGGACTTGCTCGAACTGTTGCCCTCGTCTGCCTGAGGCAGACCAAGTCAGGCCTCGTTCAAGCGGCGTCCAAGGTGATCGAGTGCCTCCTGAACCTGATCGATCAGGATCAGGCAGAGATCACCCGGGCCCAGCCGGGCCAGCGCCTGGTCGATCGCGAGAAATTCTCCGCGCACTTCATCGATGCGTCGTGTCCTCGACGCGCCGACCAGTCCTTCCCGCAGCAACCCGATGACTTCGCCGTCGGCGCGACCTCGCTGCGCGGCGTCCTGGTAGAGCAGCACTTCGTCGAAGTACTGCCCGACGATCGCCGCCTGATCACGGATATCCTGGTCCCGACGGTCCCCCGCGGCACTGATGACGATGATCCGGCGCTGCGCCGGCATCGCTTGGGCCGCCTGGCCAAGCGCCCGAATCGCGTCCGGGTTATGACCGTAATCGGCGATGATCGTGGCCCCGCGATAACTGAGCACATTGAAGCGCCCGGGAACCGTACGCGTATCGCTTTCAAAACCCGCCAAAGCTGAGGCGATCAAGGGCCAGTCCAGACCTAAGGCCCAAGCTGCAGCAACCGCTGCGAGCACGTTCTCGACCTGAAAAGCAATCGTGCCCCCCCGGGTGATCGGTACCCGGGCGAGGTCGATGCGGTGGATCTCCTCAGCTCCGCGAGTCGCGACAATATGACCTTCGGCGACATGAACCGTAGGACGGCCGAGCGCCCGGTGCTGGGTCATCACTGCAAGCGCGGGGTCCGAAGCAAAAAAGATGACCGATCCGGGGCACACGGCCTGCATCGCCACGACATGGGGATCGGCTGCATTCAAGACCGCATAACCCGTCTCGGCCACATTTTGGACGATCACCCGCTTGAGGACTGCAAGCTCCTCAACCGTATTGAGATAGTTGAGTCCAAGGTGATCCCCCGCGCCGAGGTTCGTCACGACAGCCACATTGCACCGGTCGAATCCCAAGCCCTCGCGCAGGATGCCGCCCCGCGCCGTTTCGAGCACGGCCGCATCGACATAAGGATGCATCAACACATTGCGCGCGCTCTGAGGGCCGCTGCAGTCCCCGGTATCGACGCAATGTCCATCGACGAACACGCCCTCGGTGCTCGTCATGCCCACGCGCTGTCCATGAGCCGCAAGCATCGCGGCAATCAGCCTGACCGTGGTGGTCTTGCCATTGGTACCGGTGACTGCAACCACCGGAATTCGACCATCATCGCCATCGGCAAAGAGCAAGCGGATGATCGCATCCCCCACATCTCGGCCCTTGCCATACGAGGGACTAAGATGCATACGCAGTCCCGGCGCGGCATTCACTTCGACCGCCGCACCTCCCTGTTCCTCGAGGGGCTGAAGCACGTTGTCACAGACCAGATCAATGCCGGCGATATGAAGGCCGACCACCCGGGCGGCCTCGACGGCCCGGGCTGCGATGTCCGGATGAACGTCGTCGGTGACATCGGTCGCCGATCCGCCCGTGCTCAGGTTGGCATTGTTTCGAAGCACCACGCGTGCGCCCTGCGGCGGGACCGAGTCCGCTTCGTACCCCTGCTCTCGCAAGCGCGCCAGGGCAATATCGTCGAACCGGATACGGGTGAGTGAGCTGGCATGGCCCTCGCCGCGTCTAGGATCGCGATTGAGCTCATCGACCAGCGCGCGGATCGTGTGTACGCCATCACCAATCACATGGGGGGGATCACGTCGCGCGGCGGCAACCACCCGGTCGCCCACCACCAAAATCCGGTGATCATGCCCGGGGATGAAACGCTCGACCAAAATGCTCGAACCATACTCCAGCGCTGCAGCATAGGCCCGCTCGAGCTTGGCGGGATCACTGATGTTGACCGTGACCCCCTTGCCCTGGTTGCCATCGCGCGGCTTGACCACCACTGGCCCGCCGAG
>JBIKVK010000277.1:0-4667 GCA_044356835.1 Burkholderiaceae bacterium | reverse complement strand
GCGGGATCAGCCAGTCAACGTCAGAAATGGACAGACCGGCCGCTTCAACCGTCTCGCGCGCGACCGCATCGAGCACCGATACCGCGAGCTTGAACACCGCCTGCCCATCCATGGTCAGCATTGGCGATCCGATGATCCCGCCCCGGTTTACGTTGCCCGGCGTTCGAAGAATATGCTCGTGTCGGCCGTCCGCATGGAGCCGGCTGGCGAGAACGCCGGGTTGATCCGATGCCTCGAGGACTACCGCACCCGCACCGTCGCCGAACAGCACACAGGTCCCACGGTCGCTCCAATCCAGAATGCGGGAGAAGACCTCGGCTCCGATGACCAGCGCGCAGCGGGCAGATCCGGTCCGGATCAAGGCATCCGCCGTAGCCATGGCGTAGACGAAGCCGCTGCAGACCGCCTGAACATCGAACGCCGGGCCTCCCGGGCAGCCCAGCGCCTTCTGGATCAGACAGGCCGTGCTGGGAAACACGAAATCGGGCGTCGATGTGGCCACGATGATGAGATCGACCTCCTCGGGCCGACGCCCGGCGGCGGCCAAAGCACGGCGAGCCGCCTCGGCGCCCAGATCGCTGCTCGCGGTATCGGGATCAGCCAGGAACCGCTGCCGGATGCCGGTCCGGTCAACGATCCACTCTGCCGAAGTCTCGATGCCTTTCGCGGCGAGCTCGGCCACCAGCTCTGCGTTGCTGACACAGCGGGCAGGCAAACCGCTTCCGGTGCCAGCGATACGGGAGAAAATGGGGGGGTTCAAGCTGCACCCACAGCATTGACCGGCTGAGGGGCTGCGCCCGAAGCGTTCGCAAGCGAGGGAATGGCTGCGGCGATTCGGGCCGGAAGCTGGTTCTGCGCGGCATCCCAGGCGCGGCGCAGGGCATTCTCGAAGCCAATCGAGTCCGAAGATCCGTGGCTTTTGAAGACCACGCCGCGCAGCCCGATGAGGCTGGCTCCGTTGTACCGACGCGGGTCGACCCGTTGCTTGAAACGGGCGAGGACGGGCATGGCAATCAGTCCCGCAAGACGGGAACCCAGGTCGCGTCGAAATTCTTCACGGATCATATCGCCCAGCATGCGCGCCAAACCCTCGGATGTCTTCAGCGCCACATTGCCGACAAATCCATCACACACCACGACATCGGCGTTGCCCTCGAAAATGTCATTACCCTCAACGTTCCCGATGAAGTTGAGGGGGCTCGCGCGAAGCAGCTCCGCAGCCTGACGTACAGTTTCGTTGCCCTTGATGATCTCCTCGCCGATATTGAGAAGACCGACGCGAGGCCGGGTTGGGCCGCCCAGGGCCGAAACGAGGGCTGATCCCATCAATCCAAACTCGAGAAAGTGCCTCGGCTCGCAGTCGACGTTGGCCCCGAGGTCGAGCATGGTAGTTGCACCGCCCGAACGGTTGGGCAGCTGTGTCGCGATGGCCGGTCGGTCGATCCCATCAAGCATCTTGAGCACGAAACGGGAGATCGCCATGAGCGCACCGGTATTGCCCGAGCTGACACATGCATCAGCCTCACCGTCGCGTACCAGCTCGATCGCAACTCGCATGGACGAATCACGTTTGGACCTGAGCGCCGAAGCAGGCGACTCGTCCATCCCTACCACTTCGGAGGCATGACGAATCGTCCACCGGCTCCGAAGCGAGGATTCAACCGGGAGATCGTCGAGCGCTGAAGCAACCGCCGCCTCATCCCCGACCAAAATGAGCTCGGCCTGCGGATAGCGCCTGAGAAAGGCTATGGAACCGGGCACGGTCACCGGCAATCCAGCATCGCCGCCCATCGCGTCGACCGCTATTCGCATGCCCAGTCTCTAAACGAAGGTCAGTTGACAACGAATGCGAGAGACCGACGAAGCGTCTCACGCCCACCATTTGAGCGCACGCGTCAGAAAACCGCGAGCGCTCGAGCGGCGCCGGCCGGGCTTACTCGTCGTTCTTGGTCTTGACGACCTTGCGGCCCCGGTAAAAACCGTTGGGGCTGACGTGGTGCCGCAGATGGACCTCACCCGTTGTGGGCTCGACTGCGGTCGCAGGCGCGCAGAGAAAATCGTGGGCGCGATGCATGCCACGCTTTGAAGGCGATTTCTTGTTTTGCTGAACGGCCATAATGGGCGCTCCGAAAAAAATTAACCGCAGATTGTATCACTCTGGGCCAGCTTTCTTCAGTCGTCCCAGCGCTGCAAACGGATTTCGGGTCGACGCCCCGCCCTCGGAATCGGAACCGTAGGCCTGCGGAGCCACAGGCTCGCGCGGAGAAAGGCCCTCGCACTGGTCATGAAACACGACGGCAGGCAGTGCGAGGATCAACTCATCCTCCAGCCATTCCTCCAGGCCAAAACGGCGGCTGCCGACTACGACGTCAAGCTCGGATTCGAGGTCGTCTCGCTGCGCCGCTTCCTCCTCGCTGCGAACCACGAGGTACTCTCGTTCCGAGCTCAGAGCGAGCTCGACAGGCTTGAGGCAACGACTGCAAGGGCGGTACATGCGGGCAGAAAACCGGAGGCTGAACACGCAGTCGGGTGCGACCCCCGGCCGCGAACGCAATCCGCCCTCCAGCGCCCAGATAAACTGGCCTTCAGGTCCTGTCGTGAGATCCGCAAGCCGGGGCAGATCGCCGATTTCTTGTCGCCCCTCGGCCGCACGTCCGCGCTCACAGAACTGGAAACTGTCGATTTTCAGTCCATCGCTCATCGTCTTATCATAGCGTGATGAAACTGATCCTTGCCTCCACCTCGGTCTATCGCCGAGAACTCCTGAGCCGTCTCAGAATTCCCTTTGAGGTGGTTTCGCCCGAAGTGGACGAAACCCCGATTTTCGGGGAAACACCGTCGCAGGCAGCAGCCCGACTTGCTGTGGCCAAGTCCACTGCTGTGGCCAGTAAACATCCGGACGCACTGGTGATCGGCTCGGACCAAACTGCCACACTCGATGGCCGCGGCATCATCGGGAAGCCGGGCAGCCATGAGCGAGCCCGGGCGCAGCTGTTGGACGCCTCCGGACGCACCATGGTCTTCCACACGGGCGTTGCCCTGACGCGTCTGAGCACCGGCTTCAAGTTTGAGCGGGTCGTCGACACGCGGGTTCGATTCCGTCAGCTCTCTCCCGAAGAGGTCGAGGCCTATTTATTGGCCGAGCGCCCCTATGACTGCGCAGGGTCGGCCCGCAGCGAAGCCTTGGGCATCAGTTTGCTCCAAGCCATGGAATGCGAAGATCCCACGGCGCTTGTGGGCCTGCCCTTGATCGCCGTATGTGATGCGATGCGTGATGCAGGGCTTCAAATCTTGCGGCCCGGTTCGGGTTCGTGAACGTTTACAGCCAGGCAGCAGACCGACCTGGCCCAGGAGTGCTCTGGCTGATCCCGACGCCCCTTGGGGAGGCCTCCTCGCCCAAAGAGGTCCTGCCCCCGAGCACCCTGGCGATCCTGCAGCAATTGGACTTTCTCATTGCCGAGCGGGCGCGAACGGCCCGGGCAGTGCTGCGGCAGTGCGACCTGGCCCGACCGATCCAGCAGATCGAAATCCTGGAGTTGAACGAGCACACACCTGATTCCGCACTGCCTGATCTCCTCGGGCCCGTCCTGGGCGGACGCGATGCCGGGCTGATGTCTGAGGCGGGCTGTCCAGCGGTTGCAGATCCCGGTGCCCGCCTGGTCGCGCTGGCCCATCGCCTGGGCGTCAGAGTCTGCCCGCTGGTCGGCCCGAGCTCTCTATTGCTCGCGCTGATGGCTTCGGGTCTGAACGGGCAGAGTTTCGCATTCACCGGCTACCTGCCGCAGGACGCCCGCGACCGAAAGCTCAGGATCGAGACACTCGAGGCCCGCTCTGCACAAGAGGGGCAAACTCAGCTCTTTATTGAGACCCCGTATCGCAATCAGGCGATCTTTGATGCCTTGTGCGACCATCTCGCACCGCCCACCCAGCTGCTGGTCGCAAGCGACCTGACCCTACCCGAACAAAACATCCAGTGCCGTCCTGTGCTCGAGTGGCGTCAAACGCGCCCCACGCTCAGTCGGACGCCTACCGTATTTGGACTGCTTGCCGAGCGGCGCCAACCTCAGCGCTCCCGATCAGCGCAGCCGCAGGGTCGCGATCGCCGCTGATACGGCCTCACTCACGCCCCGCGCGCTCTCGGCTCCCAAACGTCGCGCCAGCTTGTCGGCGAAACCTTCCCGCCTCGAAAAGTCAACGATGCGCTCGGCGCCGATCACCTCACGAGCCACCTGGTGAACCGACCCGAGTCCGTCTGCCAGGCCGAGCTCGACACTACGCTCACCCGACCAGATCAGGCCACTGAAAAGTTCGGGCGTCTGAGCGATTCGCCCCCCCCGTCCAAGCTTCACAGCCTCGATGAACTGAGCGTGGATTTCATTCAAAAGCGACTGGGCGTGCACTCGATGTCGATCCTCGAGAGGAGAGAAAGCATCCAGGAAGGCCTTGTTCTCGCCCGCCGTCATCACCCTCCGTTCGACACCCAGTTTTTTCATGGTGTCGACGAAGCCAAAACTGTCCATCAAAACGCCGATCGAGCCAACCATGCTCGCACGATCCACAAAGATCTTGTCGGCCGCAGCCGCGACATAGTACCCCCCCGAGGCGCACACCTCCTCGACCACGACATGGACAGGAATATCGGTGTGTTTGGCACGCAGCCGTCGGAT
>JBIKVK010000052.1:0-16036 GCA_044356835.1 Burkholderiaceae bacterium | reverse complement strand
CGGGATTTTTCCCGGCTCGACGAGGCCTTCAAACTCGGAGTGCGCCAAATCGGCATCGCGCACTTTATCGACAGCGAGTTCGTCGACAATCGGACCACGCCGCCGCGATTTGGGGGGCTCACCACCGGCGGTCAGCGGTTCATCGAACAGTGCAATGCGTTGGGAATATTGGTTGACGTATCGCATTCGACAGACGAGGCGATCGAGCAGTCTTGTCGCGTCAGTACCAAACCCATGATCTATTCGCACGGCTCAATCGGCCGGTGGCGGTCCAACTACCGTTCTGGCGGTGCCGATGTGATGTCGGTGTCCCGATCAACGGCCCGGGCGCTTGCGAACGGGGGCGGGCTTGTCGGTATCTGGGGGCATACCAATACGTTCCGCTCGATCGATCAGTACGCGGGGTCGATCGCCAAATTTGTCGACTGGGTGGGCGAGGACCACCTGGCGTTGGGTACCGACATTGGCGGACTCGGCACGCCAGCGGATCCGGCAGCCTTTGATCTGCTCAAAAGAGATTATGGGGAACTGCGGAAAGTCCTCGATCTACTCGAGCGCTCGGGCCTCTCAGCGGCCCAGATCGAGAAGATTGCAATCGGAAATTACAGGCGGGTGCTGGGCGAGGTGTTGCCCGTGGCGAATTCCTGAGCGAGGGCGGTCCCACCGTGACCCCTCACTCGATTTCGAGGCCTGTTATCCTCGCACGGATCGAGCGCCCTGGCAGGATGGCATGAAACTTACCCTCAGACATGAGGACTCCCTTCAGCTTGACTACGAAGTGCAAGGCAGTGGTCCCGACGTGATCCTGTTGCATGGTCTAGGGTTCAGCTCCCGGATGACCTGGATGCGGCAGATTCCGGCGCTCGCGCGAAGCTACCGCGTGCACGCCTACGACGTGCGTGGCTTTGGCGGCTCCAACAATCCGAGCGGGCGGCAGTCGGTCGAGCAACATGCACTGGACCTCCTCGCGCTCATGGACGCCGTGGGCATTGAGCAGGCGACCCTGATCGGGTTTTCCATGGGGGGGTGGATCAGCCAACACTTTGTGCTGGACCATCCTGAGCGGGTCCGTGCGTTGGTCCTTTCAGCCACCACCAGCGGCCTGCGCCCGGAAGGGGCGGCTCGTTTTGTCGCGCGAAGCCGCAAGGTCGAGTCCGAGGGGCTGGAGGGTCTAGTTGAGGACGCAATTGCCAGTACGTTTGCGCCCGAAACGATCGTTCGCGATCCTGATCTCATTGATCTGTACAGGAGAGAGTTCCTCGACCCTGTGCGTAACCCCCGGGACGCCTACGCCCGAATGTTCCGTGCTCTGACCGTTCCCAATTGGTCAGCCCAACTGTATCGAATCCAGTGTCCGACCCTGATCCTATGTGGGCTCAAAGATCAGGGGTCAACCAGGGGGCGGACGCCGACCGACGCCGCCGAGATCCTGCACCAGGGCATACCGGGTTCAAGGCTCGAACTGTTGCCCGACAGCGGCCACTATGCGCATCTTGAGGAGCCCGAGGCCTGGAATAGGGTGGTCCTGGAGTTTCTGGGGACGGTACCTCTGTGAGGCGATGCGTAGAAGACGCCGCAAGAAAACTGTCTGATTGAATCCTGTGGTTTCCGCCGGGCGCTGGCCGCAACGCTGACCCCGTGGTAGATTTTCCGAACGATAAACAACAGATGCGAGCCTTCTTCAGGCATCGTGTCCGACATCGGGGAGACTTCATTGAGCGATTTCGCGCTTCAATGGCGAGGCGTTCGAAAAATTTTCGAACGCGCAGGTCAGGTCGTTGAGGCCGTTGCAGACGTTTCACTCGATATCCGCCGGGGCGAATTCGTTTCGCTGGTCGGACCTTCGGGATGCGGCAAGAGCACGCTACTCAACATGACTGCCGGCACCATGCCCTTTGAAGGCGGCGAGGTCATCTACGGGGGGCGACTGGTCGACGCTGTCAATACCCGGGTGGGCTACATTACCCAAAAGGACAATCTGCTGCCCTGGCGCACGGTTCAGGAGAACGTCGCGCTGCCGCTCGAGATCCGCGGCGTGCCGGCGGGGGAACGGGCGGACCGCGTCCAGGAGATGATCGAGCGGGTGGGGCTGAAGGGCTTCGAAAAGCACTATCCCCGTGAGCTGTCGGGCGGGATGCGCAAGCGCGTCACCTTGATCCGCACGCTGGTTTACGATCCAGAGACCCTGTTGATGGATGAACCTTTCGGCGCGCTCGATGCGCAGCTCCGCCTGATCATGCAGGATCAGCTGCTCAAGATCTGGAGCGGTTCGGGCAAGACCATCATCTTTGTCACCCACGATCTCGGCGAGGCCATCACGCTTTCGGATCGGGTAGTGGTGCTGTCGCGCCGTCCGGCAAGGGTCAAACGGGTGGCCGAGGTTCCGCTCGCCCGGCCCCGCGACGTATTCGACCTCGCGCATAGTGGCGAGGTGGCCGCCTTGCATCGCGAGCTTTGGGAAGCCCTGCGGGAAGACCTCATGCACGGAGACTCGGTTTGAGCGCAGCCGTCATACCTGTAGTGTCCGGGTCGCGCCGCCGGCCGTTGCATGAGCGCCGCGCACTCGTGTTTGCGGCTCAATGCCTCTTTGTCCTTTCGATCTTTACGGCCTGGGAGCTCATCTCGGGCCCCGTGATCGAGCCCTTCTTTATCGGCTCACCTCTTGAGATCCTGGCGGTCCTGAACAAGTGGATCTTCAGCGGGTTCGCATGGAAGCATGTCAGTTACACGCTTGCGTCCTCAGTGCTTGGGTTCCTGCTCGGGGCGAGCGTTGCCATCGCGCTTGGACTGGCTCTGGGTCTATCGAGACACCTCCATGCGGTCTTCGAACCTTTTTTGAATGCGTTCTATGCGATTCCGAAGATCGCGCTGGCCCCGCTTTTGGTCATCTGGTTCGGTTTGGACCTGACCCCGAAGGTCGTCTTGGCCGCATCGATCGTTTTTTTTCTGGTGTTCAATGCCACGATCTCGGGCTTTCGAAATGTTGACCGGGAACTGGTCGAGCAAGTCGCCGTGATGGGAGGCACCCGACAACACCTGATGACCAAGGTGATCCTTCCCAGCGTCGCGCTTCGCGTTCTTGACGGCCTGCGTATCTCATTCCCGTATGCGCTTCACGGCTCGATCGTTGGTGAAATCATCGCCTCGCGCAGCGGTGTCGGCTACCTGCTTGAGTTTTCCAGAGGCAAGTACGACATGAACATGATGTATGCGGCGCTGCTGCTGCTGATGGCGGTGGCCGTGATCATCGTTGCCTTGCTTGACCTGCTCGAGCGCTACATTCCAAAGCCCGAATGAGGAGACCTCTCATGACACTGCCTCGTGGACGCGTCCATTTGCCGCTGGCCCTCATCGGCAGCCCATTGCTGCCATGGCCTGCGGCATTCGCCCAGCCCGCCACACCCAAGAAACTGGGCAAGTTTGTTGTGGTGGATGCCGGTCGTGGCATCCAGTACTTCCTGCCGTCGCTTGCGAGGCGCCTGCAGTATTTCGAGCAGGAAGGACTGCAGGTCGAGGTCATCAACGCGGGCTCCGGTACAGACGCCACCGCAGCCCTCACCAGCGGTCAGGCCGACATCATTCAGACCGGGCTTCCGCACATCATTTCGACCAACCAGAAGGGGCTGCAGCTCTGGGCGCTTGCGCCCACTATTGAGGAGTACACCTTGTCGGTGGTGGTCGCCAACGAGGTGCTCCAGAAACTCGGTATTACGGCCGAAAGCCCACTTGCGGCCAAGATGAAGGCCCTGGCGTCGGTCAAGCCCCGCATCGGCATTACCCGGCCGGGTGCCAGTACCGACCTTTTCCTTCGATACATATGTCTCGAGACCGGCGTTGATTGCGACCGGGACTTTGAAATGATCCCGCTGGGCGCGGTGGGTCCCACCGCTGCCGCCTTCGAACAGCGGCGCATCGTAGGTTTTGTGCGTTCCCATCCCGATGTCGACATTTCCGCGGCCAAGGCGCGCGGCACGGTGCTGATCTCCGGCCCCGGCGGTCACGTCGAGTCCCTCAAGGGGTACCTCTACCTGATGCTGGCCACCTCGGAACGGCAGATCCGCTCGCGGGGCGACCACCTCGCTGCATTTCTACGTGGGGTGGGCAAGGCGATGAAATTTGTCCGTGAACATCCGGATGCCGCTCGAACGCTCGCCTACGAGTACACCGGTGCCGGCATGGACCGCACAATTTTTGACGCCGCCTGGAATCAGTCCTTGCCGGCCTTCTCCAAGGAACTCGTCATCGATTCAAAAAGCGTCGCCACCACTTTTAAGGTCCTTGAGAAGTTGGAGGGGGAGGCGCCCAAGATCGATCCCAAGAAGGTGTATCGCACCGATCTCTCCGAGGCGGCCACCAAAGCGATCGCCTCGTTCAAGCCAGTCCTGCCTTAAGCCCATGCCTAGCCTGACACGAATCCGCATCGAGCAGCTCGCGGTCTTGGTGCTTTTGTTGGGAGGGTGGGAACTCGGTTCTGGTCGATTGCTTCCGCATGACTTTGTCGGACGGCCTAGCGAAGTTCTACTCACTCTGGGGGGCTGGGTCGCGACGGGTGAGCTATGGCCGCACCTTCTGACCACCTTGGGCGAGGCGGTGGGGGGCTACATGATCGGTGCCGTCCTCGGCATTGTGGCTGGTTTCATGCTGGGGCTGAATCCTTTCCTGGCCCGCACGGTCAGCCCGGTCATCACTGCTGTGTACGCCGTACCCAAGGTGAGTTTTGCACCGCTCCTGATCATGGCCTTCGGGCTGCACGAAGCGTCCAAAGTGGCGCTGACGACCTTGATCGTTTTCTTTTTCGTGTTTTTTGACACCTATCGGGGCGCACGTTCCGTGAGCTCGGAATTGCGTGATGTCGTGGCCGTCATGGGTGCGAGCCGCTGGCAAATGGTTCGTCTGGTCGTGTGGCCGACTGCGATCGAGTGGGTCATCGACGGACTGAAGATTTCCGTGCCGTATGCGTTCATCGGCGCCGTGGCTGGCGAAATCATGATGTCCAATCGGGGGTTGGGGTTCTTGATCCGCGAGCACGCGAGCAACCTGGATGTAAATGGAATCTTTGCGGCCCTGATGGTGCTCCTGGTGTTTGCCGCAATCGCCAATCATCTGGTAGATCGTGCTCGAAGAGGCGCCGCCCGCTGGCGAGGGGAGATGATCTAAGCCCCGCTGGCGAGCAAGCTTGCCGTGCTGCGCTACTGCGCCTGGATGCCTGCGCTCCGCACCACCGCCACCCAGCGCTTGTTTTCCGATTGGATCAGGGCGCCAAACGCCTCGGGGGTCATTGTTCGCACCTCGGCGCCTTCTCCAACGAGGCGGTCGCGGATTGCGGGTTCGGCCAGTACGGTCGCTACGGCTGCGTTCATTCGCTTCACCACTTCGGCCGGGGTACCCCGCGGCCCAACGATGCCGGTCCATGTGCCGACATCGAAGTCGGGCACGCCCAGTTCGGCCATCGTGGGAGTGTCGGCCACCGCCGGATTGCGGGCATTCGAGGCCAGCCCGATCGACCGGACCTTGCCCGCCCGGATTTGCGGCACGACTGCGGGCAGGGTGGCAAAGGACATTTGAGTTTCACCCGTCATCACGGCCATGACCGACGGGGAGCCGCCTTTGTAAGGCACATGGGTCAAGCGTGCGCCAAGCGCGCGCGCGAGCAGCTCACCCGACAGGTGACCCGGCGATCCGATGCCGGATGAAGCGAAAAACACATCCGATTTACCCGCAAGCGCCTTGATGTCGGCCGCGTTCCGGAAGGTGGACTGGGGTGAGGCAATCAGGATCATCGGGTAGGATGCCACCATCGCGATGGGGGCGAAGTCACCTACGGCATCGAAGCGCCTTGTCTTGGCGAGCCCGGGGTTGATCGCATGCATGGCGACGGTCGAAAGCAGCAGCGTGTAGCCGTCTGCGGGCCCCTGCAGCAGGAGCTCTCCGGCCAGATCACCCGAGGCGCCCGGCTTGTTCTCGATGACGACGGATTTGCCCAGTGCCTCGCCCAGCCGGGGGGCCAATAGACGCGCAATCACATCGGTCGAGCCACCCGCTGCGTAGCCCACCAAAATCTTGACCGGGCGTTCCGGCCAGCTTGAGGCCGAGGCAGCCACCGAAAAACCGAGGGCTGCAAGAAGGCATAGCATTCGTTTGAAACGCATCAGACTCTCCTCATATGAACGTATCGGGTGTGGCGATTGGATCAGCGGCCCCGGAATACCGGTTTACGCTTTTCCATGAAGGCCTTGCGCCCCTCGGCGTAGTCCTCGCTCTCGAAGCAGTCGATGATCAGCTTGCGGCAGAGGTCCATATCGATGTTGTCGTCAGGCTTGAGAACCTCCCTGATGATCCGCTTGCCGGCCCGCACGGTCAGCGGTGCGCCGGTGCCAATCAGCTCCGAGTACTCGTCCACCAGGGCCTCCAGCGCGTCCGCGCTCACGGCCCTGTTGATCAAGCCCATCTGCAGCGCTTCATTCGCGCGGATCCGGCGGGCCGTGAAAAACAATTCGCTCGCGCGTCCAGGTCCGATCAGGTCGACCAGATTCTTCAGCGCTGAAAACCGGTAACCCAGCCCCAGCCGCGTGGCCGGGATTGAAAACTGAGCATCGTCCGACGCGAGGCGAATGTCGCAGGCGATCGCGACGTTCACGCCGCCGCCGATGCAGTAGCCCCGGATCGCCGAGATCGTGGGCTTGCCGAAATTCTGGATGCCGACCAGCGCGGCCTCGGCCATCGCTTCGTAGCGTTCTACGGCAGAACGCGCCGCACGCTGATCTTCGAATTGAGAGATATCCGCACCCGACACGAAGGCTTTCGTTCCCTCGCCCGAAAACACGGCCAGGCGAACCCGATCGTCCGCAGCCGCCTGATCCAGGATTGTGGGCACGGCTTCCCACATGTCCACCGACAGCGCGTTGTGTCGGGCCGGGTTGTTGAAGCTCACATGCAGGGCCGAGCCGGCGAGCCAGACCCGCACCCGCTCGGTTGGTGAGACGTAGCTATCGCTCTTCATCAGAACACCCCTCCCGATTTCAGTCGTGCGATGTCTTCGGCCTTGAACCCGATCTCGGAAAGTACCTCCTCGGTGTGCTCGCCACGTCGCGGTGCAGCGCGTGCGATGGTCGAGGGAGTTCGTGCGAGCGACACCGGTTGACCCACCAGCTTCTGGGTTCCCAGTCGCGCGGATGTCACCGTCTTCACCATGTCGAGATGCTGAATCTGGGGCTCGTCGAAGACCTGCCGCATATCGTTGATGCGGCCGCAGGCCACACCGAGTTCGTTGAAGAGCTCGATCCAGTGATCGCTGCCGTGAGCGGCGAGACGCTCCTCGATGGCCGCATTGAGCGCATCGCGGTTGACCGAGCGCGAGGGCTTGTCCCGAAAGCGCGGATCCTCGATCCAATTGGGCGCGCCGAGCGCATCGCAGAAGCGCTCCCAGATCTTGGAGCCGAACACGGCGATGTTGATATGGCCGTCCCGGGTGCGGTAGACGCCCGTCGGGATGCTGGTCGGATGGTAGTTGCCCGCCTGGCCCGGGATTTCCCCGTCGATCGTCCAGCGTGCGGTTTGAAAGTCCATCATGTAGACCATGGCCTCGAGCAGCGACGTGTGCAGCCATTGGCCACGGCCCGACCGACCCCGCTCGAGCAGCGCGACCGTGATGCCGTAGGCCGCAAAGATGCCCGAGCAGAGGTCGGCGATGGCGATTCCCACCCGCATCGGCCCCTCGCCGGGGTTGCCGGTGACCGACATGAGGCCGCCCATGCCCTGCGCGATCTGGTCGAACCCGGGCCTACCGGCATAGGGTCCCGTTTGGCCGAAGCCGGAAATGCTCGCATAGACGAGCCCCGGATTGGTCCTGGACAGGGCGTCATAGTCAATACCCAGCCGCCCCTTCACGTCGGGGCGGAAATTTTCGATGAGCACGTCGGCTCTGTCGACCAGCCGGCGAAGAGCGGCGATGCCATCGGGGTGCTTCAGATCGAGCGTGACCGAGCGCTTGTTGCGATGGGTGTACTGGTAGTCGGATCCGTCCTGGCCGCCGAGCGTGTCGTCTCCGCGCATGTGCTCGGGCATCTGCACCTGGATCACGTCAGCGCCCCAGTCGGCAAGCTGGCGGGCTGCGGTCGGTCCGGCGCGGACCTGGGTCAGATCGATGACCCGAATGTGGGACAGTGCCGCAGAGGCGGGCATGTGGGGCATACGACCTCTCCTCGCATGAACAAGCGCTACAGAATTTCCGCCAACGCTAAAGGATTTGATCCGCAGGAGCTGCGGCGAGGTGTTTCAAAAGCGCCGTGAATTCGGCGGCAATGCAGTCACCAGAAGGGGGGCGCCCGGCTCGGATTCCCGACTGGCCCGAAGCCCAGACCTCGGTCAACGCGGGTCCGTCACTGGCAAAAATAAGGGCGCCCAGCCAATGCTTTCGGGGTATCCCCAGCGGCCCCGGCGCTGAGTCATCGCCGATCAGCCTGCTTAATCCGGCGATGGCCTTGGGCGTGCGCCTGCGGTTCGTCCGGATGCTGCTCCGACGCCTCGCGCTTGCGCTATCGCCACGCATACCCGGGCGCGGCTCTATGGGAGCGTCCGGTAACCCCGTCCCGCTCGCGCCGCTCACGCTTGCGCTGTGCGCCGAAGGCGGGTTCATCATGGGCGGCTGTGCCGAGCCTACCGATGCAGTACTCGCGGCGCACACGATCGAGGCTCGCTTTGACGCTTCGACGGTCAGTGCTGCGCATTGCCTGGATGCGGCGCGCGGCAGCGTAGGGCCGTTCGATGCCCGAATCCATGCCCTGTGCGGTCATACGGGGCAGATCGATGTGGCCGCGATGCTGCAGGCCCTTACCCATGGTAGCGAGACTCCCGCTCGGATCGGCCTCGCTCTCTCTTCTGAGGACACACAGCGCCGAAGAAGTGATCTCGCTTGGTTCAAATAACGGATCGAGATCGTCGTCGATGATTCGATTGCGGGCGGTGACCGGACTGCCGTGGTCGTAGAAAACGATGAGGGCCGATACGAAGAGCCCACCATCATTGCTTTGGCGCACCTTCCAATCCGCTGGACGAGCAGGGCATCCGCAGCAAGTATGATGATCGAAAGGCAATGCCATCGATCGGGCCCAGGCCGGGGAACTGGCGCGCAGGTTGCTGCCGCTGGATCGGCAGGAGGATGCCCGGACCCTGTGTCGCCTCCTGGCCAACGTCGATTCGTGTACCGACCCTTCTTGAAAGGAGCCCAAATGAACTCGGGATTCAGTGCGTGCTGCAAGGGAACTGGCGGATTTATTCGAGCGGCTGCCCTCGGGCTGGCTCTGGTGGGCGCTGCCCTGCTTGCCCCGCAGGTACGGGCGCAGTCGTCCGTGGTTCCCTCGATCTCCTGGATCAAAAGCCTTTCTAGGGAGCTTGGCCAGCCACTCCTTTCGACGGCGATTGACTTGAGCAATCGCAACCGGATCGTTCTTCAATCCCTGACGCCTGAATCGGCGACCTTCCTGTTCGGAAGCAAGGAGCCCGGCGAGTCGTTCGAGTCCTTGCGCAAGCGGGCGTCGCTTTCGATCGTTCTTTCGGCCTGCTCGGGCAATACGTCGCTCGACGGGCCGATTGCGTCGGTGGCTGTCTGGGAGCAATTGGACGAGCGGGAAAGCAAGCTGTCGGGTAAAGTGCTGAAGGAGGTGCTCGAGCTGGTCAATGATCCGCCGGGGATTTCAACGCCGAGCAATCTGAGGGCTCCGCGGCTTCCCGGTCTGGTCGGTCCCGTATTCGAGTATGCACGGGGCACGCAGATCATTGTCGTCGGGCTGCTCAACGAGACGAGCGCAAGCAACGACCGGCTGATGCTCAACTGGGCTGCGAGCGACCCCTCGGTGTGCCGCAAGCCCTGAGGTCGTTTAAAAATAGTCTCGGTGGACCCATCATGATCGAACGCACCCTTTTCAATGCCGAGCACGAGTCCTTCCGAGATGGCTTTCGCCGCTTCATGGACCGGGAGATTGCTCCCTACCACGCCGATTGGGAGGATCAGGGTTTTGTGAATCGGGAGGTCTGGCGCAAGGCGGGCGCGAACGGTTATCTGTGCCCCAGCATGCCGGAAGAGTACGGAGGGGCGGGTGCCGATCTGCTCTATAGCGTCGTACAGATGGAGGAAATCAGCCGGGCGGGCTTCAGCGGCATCGGCTTTGGCCTGCACAGTGAAATCGTCGCTCCTTATCTCCTTCACTATGGTACAGAGAGCCAGAAGCGGAAATTTCTTCCTGCACTCGCGAGTGGCGAGATGGTCGGCGCGATCGCAATGAGCGAGCCCGCAGCCGGGAGTGACTTGCAGGGTATTCGGACCACCGCAATCCGTCAGGCCGACGGCAGCTACCTACTGAACGGCAGCAAGACCTTCATCACGAATGGTTGGCACGCCGACCTCGTCATCGTGGTCGCCAAGACCGATCCGGGCGCGGGTGCCAAGGGTACCAGCCTGTTTTTGATCGAACGCGGCATGCCGGGATTCGAGAAAGGCAAGCGCCTGAAAAAAGTCGGGATGAAGGCGCAGGACACCTCGGAGCTCTTCTTTCAAAACGTGGTCGTTCCCGCCGAACATCTTTTGGGCGGGCCGGCCTGCGAAAATCGTGGCTTTGTCGCGCTCATGGAGCAATTGCCCTGGGAGCGTCTTCAGATCGCCATCGCCGCAGTCGCGGCGTCTCAGGCCGCCATCGATTGGACGGTCGCCTATGTCAAAGAACGAACGGTCTTCGGCCAGCCGGTCGCAGCTTTCCAGAACACACGGTATACCCTGGCCGAGCTTCAGACCGAGGTTCAGGTGGCGCGGGTCTTTGTAGACCGCTGCATTGAGCTGATGTTGAACCGTCGTCTCGATACGGCGACTGCCAGCATGGCCAAGTACTGGTGCAGCGATCTGCAGTGCAAGGTCATGGATGAGTGTGTCCAACTCCACGGGGGCTATGGCTACATGTGGGAGTATCCGATCGCGCGGGCCTACGCCGACGCCCGTGTCCAGCGTATCTACGGCGGGACCAACGAAATCATGAAGGAAGTCATTACCCGCTCAATGGGTCTGTCGGGCCGTTGATCCAATGCGCACCGTTGCTCGGACCGGACCGCTGTGATGTCTGAGCCGGGCCCGCAGCTTCAGGCCGCCAGCGATCTCCTGAGCCCTGCGCTTGAACGCAGCCGGGTGCTTCGCGCTGCATTCGCGCTCGCACTAGGCTCGGCGGTTTCGCTCGGCCTCGGACGGTTTTCCTACGCGCTGGTTTTGCCGGAAATGAGGGCCGACCTCGGCTGGTCGTATTCGCTCTCGGGATTGATGAATGCGGCGAACGCTGCCGGCTACCTGCTGGGTGCGCTGGCACTTTCGCCGCTGCTCGCGCGTCTCGGGGCGAGGCGTGTATTGATCCTGGGCAGCATGCTCACAGCGCTGCTTCTAGCCGTCCACGGGCTGGTGAGCTCTGATGTGCCGATCTTCATCAATCGCCTCGCGCTGGGAGTGGCGAGTGGGTTTGTGTTCGCCACCGGCGGATTGCTTGCGGCTCGTCTGGCCAGCCAGTCGGTGGGCTGCGGTCTGTCGCCCGGTTTGGTCTTGGGCATCTACTATGGCGGGACAGGATGGGGCATTGTCACGAGCGCTCTAGCGGCGCCGTTCTCTTTTGAAGGGCTGCTGTCCGAGTGGGGCGTGATGAGCAGCCCCTGGCGAATGTCCTGGATGGCTCTGGGCCTGGTGGCTTTCCTCGCCACAATCGCGATGGCCGTTCTCGTTCCGCGTTCCGAGGGTGAACGAGGCCACTCGAGCGCCGCGGGGTGGCGCGACCTCATGGGTCTTGCGCACGGCATTGCCGGATATTTCCTCTTTGGTGTTGGCTACATCGGTTACATGACTTTCGTGGTCACGTTGCTTCGGGAGGGGGGGCTGGGTCCCGGCGTCATGACCGCCTTCTATGTGTTGTTGGGCCTGGGCGTCATCGGCTCGCCCTGGCTGTGGGCGGGGCTCCTGCAGCGGCACCGTGGGGGCGGGGCTTTGGCTCGACTGAATGGGCTTCTGGCGGTCGCCGTCATCGTTCCGGTGATGTGGTCCCACCCGGTGGCCGTCTTTGCATCGGGGGCTCTGTTTGGCAGTGTGTTTTTGTCGCTCGTGGCCTCCACCACCGCAATGGTCCGTCACAATCTGCCGCAGGAACGCTGGACAGCCGGGATCGCGGCCTTCACGATCCTGTTCGCGCTGGGACAGATCCTGGGTCCCGCCCTGGTCGGTTGGGTCTCCGATCTGCAGGGCGGTCTCGAGTCTGGGCTCGCGCTGTCAGCGCTTCTGCTTGCGCTGGGTGCCATGGTCGCCCAGCGACAAAAGCCCTTGGTAAAAGCTCAGTGACCGACCACCGACTTCCCCACCCCATTTCAAGCATGATGACTCCATTGCCGCCGATCCAGCCAAGATACACATCCGCTGACGAACTGCTCGACGTTACGCGGTCCTTCGTCGCCGAGCATGTCGAGCCCATGGCCGGCCCATGGCAGTCTGAGCGTCGCATGGGGATCGAGGCGTTGGAGCAGGCGGGCCGTTTGGGCTTGCTCGGAATCCAGCTGCCGGTGGAGCTCGGGGGCAGCAGCCTGCCCTACAGTGCCAAGCTGCGGGCGGGAGCCATGATTGCGGCCGCTGATTTCGGCTTCGCGATGTCCTGGATCAATACACAAGGCGTGGCCATGACCATCGCCCGATGGTTGCCGCGTGAGGTCGCCTTGCGCTGGGTGCCGGACCTCATCGCTGCTCGGCGATTCGGGTCAACTTGTCTGACCGAACCGGGCGCAGGTTCGGATTTTTCCGCCATTCAGATGCGAGCCGAGCGCTCCGGGGATGACTGGGTTCTCAATGGCCAGAAGGCTTGGATCATCAATGCGCAGCGATCCGAAGTGCTGGTGGTTTACGCCCAGACCGAACCTGGCGCAGGCGCTCGGGGCATTGCCGGTTTTGTGGTCGATGCGAACCGTTCCGGTTTTGTGCGAACTGAGCCGGGACGAACCGAGATGGTCGCGTCGATGGGGACCGGAGGGTTCAGGCTCGAAGGCTACCGTGCTCGCGCCGATGAATTGATGCATCCGCCGGGGCTCGCCTTCAAGCGCGCTCTCGAATCCATCAACCAGGCTCGAACCTACGTCGCCGCCATGGCGATCTCCATGACCCGTCGCTGTCTGCAGGTCGCCGCGGACTACGGGCGCGGCCGCGAGACCTTTGGTCAAAGATTGGCCGACCACCCGGCCTGGCGGGTGTCTCTGATCGACACCCTGATCGACCTATCGGCTGCGGATACTTTGCTTGAACGGGCCTGTGTGATCGCCGATGCTGCGGGCCCGCTGGATCTGGCGGCGGCACAGCTCAAGAGTTTTGCCACCTCGATGGCGGTGAGGCATATCGCCGCCCTGCAGCATGCGATGGGGGCTGCAGGCTTGGCCGAGTGTTTCCCATTCACAAGGCACCTCGCGGCTGCGCAGGCCGCCACCCTCGTGGATGGTTCAACGGAGATGTTGCGTGAGCGGCTCTGGGCCAGCTTTCAGCGATCGGCTTCGGGTTTGTGAAGCGATGCTGCAAGCATCTGACGAAGCTGCACCTTGCGCTCGGCGGGTGCCCAGCTGGCGTCAATTCCGTTTTCGCAGATTTTTATCAGCGTTGAACGATCGGGGTCTGGCATGAGGCGTCGGTAGGCATCCGTCAGATCGGTATCAAACATCGCCGGATCGTCGGTTGCAAGGCTGACACCCAGGCCGGCGTTCAAAAGGCCCCGAACGGCGCTGAGCCTCAGCGAATCGCGTTCTCGCGTTGATGGTTTGGGGCAGCATGTGAAGCTGGCGCCATCGTCGCGGGCCCGCCGAACGGCCTCCGGGTCGGTCAGGATCCGATAGCCATGGTCGAAACGGTCGCAACCCAGCAGTTCTCGAGTGATGCGATAGTTGTCGGCCGGAGTGGGCGCGTAGTCCTCGCACACATGCGCCGTTCGCTTGAGGCCCGCCCGTCCGGCGTCTACAAAGACTTGGGCGAATGCCTCGGGCGGGCCGCGATCTTCGGGGCCATCCAGACCCATGCCGACGACGCAGTCGGCCCGATGATGGAGGACGTCGCTCAGGACGGTTTGGGCGACCCCTGCACCGAATTCACGATCGATCGAGGGGATCAGCAGCACGCTTACGCCAAAGTCATGTGCGGCCGCCTGAGCGCCCGCCATCAACCCCTCGAGCTGGGTGCGGTACGTGACCCCAAAGGGATAGTGATAGCTCGGATTGAAAAAGAGCTCGATATGGGCAAGCGCACTGTCACGGTGCTCCCTCGCGACATACTCGTAGAGGGCTCGCTCGAATTGCGCCGATTCCCGAATGGATTGCGCAGCGATGCGGAACACCTCGATGAAGTCGTAAAAATTTCGGTACCGGTAGAGTTCGGCAACGGGTCTGGGCAGGGGCAGTTGCGCCTGCCCGGCAAATTCGGCCAGCGTCTCGGCCCGCAGCGTGCCCACCAAATGCACGTGCAACTCCACCTTTGGGACCGTGCGCAGCGTGGTCAACCAAGCCGGCTCAGTCACTTGCGCTGGAGCCGATGGAGCGGCCGCAGACGGCCCTCGCGGATCTGGGCCCAAACCGGGTGCGGTGCTAGACTTTTCCGGCATCATTCCGGCCTCCGACCTTGTTGCCCCGGAGGCTCTTCGGTCCTGATCTGGAGAATTCTCATGCGAGTCCGTTACCTACTGGCGCTCTGCGCCGCTCTGATTGCGCTCGGCGCGCTGCCCGCCCCTGTCGGGGCCCAAGCCTGGCCTTCGCGACCTGTTTCCGTGATCGTACCCTATGCGGCTGGGGGCAATGTCGATGCCGTTGCCCGTTGGGTGGCCCCTGAATTGGGCAAGCGTCTGGGCCAGACCCTGGTCATCGAAAATGTAGCGGGAGCGGGTGGGGTGATTGGAACCGACCGCGTCGCTCGTGCAGCGCCCGACGGATACAGCCTGCTGTTTTCGGTGGAGAGCACGATCGTCATCGCAAAGATGGTTTCGCCCTCGGTGGTGAAGTACGATGGCCTGAAGGACTTCGCCCCGATCACGCTGGTTTCGAGTGCGCCCCTGGTGCTGGTGGGCCGTCCAGGGCTGCCGGCGAATTCACTGGGCGAGCTGATCCGATTGCTCCGTGATCAGCCCGGCCGGTATAACTACGCGACGTCGGGCATTGGTACTTCCTTGCATGTCGCTGGTGAGATGTTCAATCAGATCGCCAAGGTCAACATGACCCATGTGCCCTACAAGGTGGGAGCCCAGATCGTGTCAGACCTGATGGGTAACCAGATCGATCTGGCAATGCTTCCCATCCCGCTCGCAGGCGAACAGATCAAGTCCGGAAAGGTCAAAGGATTTGCCGTGACCTCGAGCGAACGTTCCGACGCCCTGCCCAATGTGCCCAGCACGGCCGAGCACCCGGACGCGAGGGGCGTGGACGTGACGGTCTGGTTTGGACTGTTTGCGCCGGCCAAGACAGATGCCGCCATCGTGGATCGCCTGCATCGGGAAATGACCGAAGTGCTGAAAGATCCGGGCTTGCGTGAGAAGTTTGCCGTGATGGGGATGCGTACGCTCTCCCTGGGTCCGAAAGCTTTTGGCGAATTCCTCAAGGAAGAGGACCGCAAGTTCAGCGAGATCGTCAACGCCCGAAACATTCGCGTCCAATAAGCTCGTTTGAACCAGAGGGGAGAAGGCGAGTTGAGCTCCGAATCCATTCCGATCGCAACCCGCGAGCGGGCCATAGCTGCGGCGCAGGGTCGCGTTCCTTTTGAGGTTTTGTTGACGGGCGCGACGGTAGTCGATGTGGCGACGCTCGAATTGCGCGAAGCCGATGTGGGTCTGGTGGGAGAGATGATCGCGAGTGTTCATCCTCGGGGTCGGTTTGTACAGGCCGGATCGGTGATCGCGCTCGATGGCCGCTTCATCGCCCCGGGCCTCATCGACGGCCATGTGCATTTCGAGTCTTCGCACATGTTGCCTCACCACTACGCGTCGGTCGTGGTACCCCAGGGAACCACCAC
>JBIKVK010000276.1:0-4680 GCA_044356835.1 Burkholderiaceae bacterium | reverse complement strand
TTGCGGTCCCGGTTGCGAGTGGCGCCGAACTGCTTTCTGCCTTGCCGGTCCTTTCCTCGATGGCTCAGCTGCATCTTGAGGAGTTTGGCGTGCTGCCCTCGCCGCACATCACTCCGGATGATTGGGTACGCCTGCATTTTAGCGTCCAGGCACTGCTGAACGATCCTTCCATCGACGGCGTGGTGCTGACCCACGGCACGGGCACGATGGAGGAGACCGCCTGGTTTCTCGATCTCACCCTGGCCACCGACAAGCCCGTCGTGATGACCGGTGCCCAGCGCAATGCGTCTGAGCCCGACAGTGACGGGCCTCGCAATCTGCTCAATGCCGTTCGCATCGCAGCCCATCCCGGGGCTCGCCGGCTCGGCGTGGTCGTTGCACTCAACCAGCACATCAATGCCGCCCGCGAGGTCGTCAAGACGCACTCATTCGACCTTGAGACCTTCACCTCGGGCGAATGGGGCTATCTCGGCAATGTATTGGGCGACCAGGTCCTGATGCACCGCGCGCCACTTCGCCGTTTGCACGTGCCTTTGGTGAGCCAGGTCCTGCCCGAGGTGGACATCGTCTCGATGTACCCCGGCGCGAGCGCTCGTTTGCTGTATGCGGCGGCCGAAAGCGCGCCCGGCGTGGTCATCCAGGCGATCGGCACCGGGCATGTCAACGCCGCCTTCTTTGAGGCGATCAAGGTATTGCTGAATCGAGGTGTGAAGATCGTTTCGGCCAGTCGGATCTTGCGAGGCGGTACGCACGCTCACTACGGCATGGACGGATCCTCGCGCAGGCTGCGTGACCTGGGCGTCATCCTGGCCTCCGATCTGAGCGTCTGGAAGGCGCGAATCCTCCTCATGCTCGCGCTCCAGAGGCCGCGCAGCAACGATGAGATCCAGCAGTTGTTCGACACCTAGTCTGAGCCGCACCCGTTCAACCCACTTCAACCAGCCCCGGAGCCATCATGTCCAACCCTGCCGACGAGTGCCGGCTGCTGACGGTCAGCAGCTGCCTCGGTTACGGTTTTCCAGAGCAATCGCTGAAGCGAGGGCTGGAGCGCAAGCCGCATTTCCTGGGTGTTGACGGAGGCAGCACGGACCCCGGTCCGCATTACCTCGGTTCGGGTGAATGCCTCAATTCAATGGCCGCCATGAAGCGGGATCTTCGCCTGATGCTCCTGGGAGCGATTCATAACGGGATCCCCATGATGGTGGGCAGTTCGGGCGGATCGGGGGCCGAACCCCAGCTGCAGGCGGTCGCCGGGCTGGCGCGCGAGATTGCCCGCGAGGAGGGCGTGAGCTTTCGGATGGCGCTGATTCATTCCGATCAGAAGCTCGATGAGGTCGAGTCCTGGCTGGATGCCGGCCGGATCACGCCACTTCGCAACGTGCCCCCCCTCACGCGTGAGTCCATTCGACAGTCGTCTCGCATCGTGGGCATGATGGGGGCCGAGCCCTTCATGCGCGCGCTCGAAGGCGGTGCCCAGGTCATCCTGGCCGGGCGTGCAAGCGATGCGGCCCAGTGGGCGGCCTGTGCCATGTCCCGTGGCATGCCGCCTGCGCCCTCGTGGTATGCCGGAAAAATGCTGGAGTGCGGGACCTCGACCGCGCTCCCCAAGGGCCACGATTGCCTGTTTGCGGCGGTTCGGCCCGACCATGTCGAAGTGGAGCCCGCCAATCCCGCGCGTCGCTGCACGCCGTTTTCGGTGGCGACGCACAGCCTTCATGAGAACGCCAGTCCGACGATTCACCTGGAGCCCGGTGGGATCCTGGATGCCACCGATTGCGAATTCATCGCACTGTCCGATCGTGCGGTGAAGGTGACCGGGATGCGCTGGACCGAGCGCGCCTACGATCTGAAGCTTGAGGGCGCGGCCTTGGTGGGCTATCGGGCCATCACCATCTGCGGCACCCGCGATCCGGTGCTGATCGGCATGATCGATACTTACCTGGCCATGGTCCGTGCCGATATCGAGCAGCGCGCCGACAACTTTGGGGTCCCCGCCGATCAGTATCGGCTCGTGTTCCACATCTATGGCAAGGATGGCGTGATGGGCCCCAGCGAGCCGGTGGTGCAGACCCAGGCGCATGAGCTCGGGATCATCGTTGAGGTGGTCGCGGCCACCCAGGATGTTGCCAACTCGGTGCTGTCGATTGCGCGGGTGGTGGTGCCCAAGGTCGACTACCCTGGCCGGCTCTGCAAGAGCGGCAATATGGCCTTTCCTTTTTCGCCCTCGGATATTCCAGTCGGGCCGACCTATCGCTTCTCGGCCTTCCATGTGGTGCGCACCGACGACCCCTATGCGATGTTTCCGATCGAATACGAACAGGTGCGCTGACATGACGACGCTGCTCAAACTTGCCAAGGTCTGCAAGAGCAAAAATGCGGGGCCCTTCGAGGTCACCCTCGACCTGATTTTCGAAAGTCGTGAGATTTTTGACCGGGTCGCGGCCAGTGGGGTGCTCACGCCCGAGCTCTTTGCCCGGCTCTACAAGGTCAAGCCTGAAGACGTGCTCCTGACGCCCTATCCCCCGGCGCTCGCGTTCAAGGCGACGCTTCCCCGCCATATCTCTTCGGGCGATGTCGGCGATACCGACGTGTACGGAGCGCAACAGCATGCGCCGCTGCTGTCCGTCGATATCCCGATGGACTGAATCCGGAGCGGACCTCACCCATGAATGCCCAGCCACCACCGGGGACGCACTCCGGCTATGAATTCGGAGTGGACATCGGGGGAACCTTCACCGACATCGTCGCTTTCGGAGGTCCTCATCGGCAGCTCTTCACGGCCAAGGTCCTGACCGACTACCAGGATCTTGCCCGCGGCGTCATTCAGGGCATCGAACAGATCCTGCGCCGGGAGGGTATCCAGCCCGCACAGGTGTCTCGGGTCGTGCATGGCACAACCCTGGTGACCAACAGTCTCATCGAGCGTCGCGGTGCACGAACCGGACTGATCGTCACCGAGGGCTTTGGTGACGTGCTCGAGTTTGGGCGGGAGAGCCGCTTCGACATCTATGACATCGATCTCGAGGTCACGCCGCCCCTGGTGTCGCGCGATCAGGTGTTCGAAATCCCTGAGCGCATGAATTGGCGCGGTGAGGTTCTGCGGCCGCTGGATGAAGCCGCCGTCGATTCGATCGGACTCAAGTTGCGTGATGCCGGCATTGCCAGCGTGGCGGTTTGTCTCCTGCATTCCTACGCCAACCCGGCGCATGAGCGTCGGATCGGCGAGCTCCTCGCGCGGAGCCATCCCGGGCTCGATGTCTGTTTGTCCTTCGATGTCATGGCTGACGCCCGCGAATATGAGCGGGCGTCAACGACCCTTGCAAACGCTTACGTGCGGCCGGTCATCCACACCTATCTTCACGGGCTGGCCGACGCCCTGTCACAACGAGGCATCACCGCGTCGCTGCTGATCATGACCTCGGATGGTGGGCTGATCGATGTTGCGACTGCGGCGCGATTTCCGGTCAGGTTGATCGAGTCTGGTCCCGCAGGCGGTGCTGCGGCGGCGTCCTGGGTTGCGAAGGCCTCCGGCCTGTCCAGGCTGCTTGCCTATGACATGGGGGGCACGACGGCGAAACTCTGTCTGATTGAGGGCGCCACGCCCCTGAAGGCTGATGCCTTCGAGTTCGGTCGCGCGCAGCGCTTTGCAAAGGGCAGCGGATTGCCGCTTCAGATCCCGGTCGTCGAGCTGATCGAAATCGGCGCGGGGGGCGGCAGCATCGCGCACCTCAACGAGATCGGGATGCTCCAGATCGGTCCGCAGAGCGCAAATGCGGCTCCAGGGCCTGCTTGCTATGGGTTGGGCGGCGATCGCGCGACCGTCACGGATGCTGATCTGGTGCTGGGCTATCTGTCCGCAGACTCGTTCCTGGGGGGCTCGATGCGCCTGGATGTCGAGCGGGCCCGTCGCGCCATCGAAAGAGACGTCGCGATTCCCCTGGGCCTGACCGTCGACGAGGCGGCGTGGAGCATCCACCGGGTCGTCAATGCCAACATGGCTCGAGCAGCGCATGTTCACTGCCTTGAGCACGGGGTCGATGTGCGCGATTTCTGTGTCTTTGCCTATGGCGGTGCAGGCCCGATCCATGCCTACGGGGTGGCCCAGAGTCTTGGGTCCCGGCAGCTGATTTATCCGCTGCGCGCAGGGGTCCTGTCCGCCTTTGGCTTTCTCGTGGCCGAACCCGCCTTCGAACTGGTGCATGGTCAGGCGCAGACCTTGCGGTCGATCGATTGCGCTGGGATCAACACGCTTCTGGAGGAGCTTGCCTCTCGAGCGCAGGCGGTCGTGGCCTCCAGCGTGGCTCCGGGTGCCCGCTTTGTGGTCGAACGTTCAGTTGCTCTGCGTTACGCCGGGCAGAGTTTTGAACTGTACGTGGCCTTGCCCGAGGGGAGGGTCGGGCCCCAGGCGCTGCTGGGCCTCGAGGCCACCTTCGCGGCCCGTTATCGTGAGCGCTACCACGCGGAGGTCGAGCATGGGCAGGTTGAAACCGTCCGATGGAAGGTCCGCGTTCGGGGCATTGAAAGCAAACCACCTTTGCGGCTGGGCTCAGTAGGGACGGCCGTCCCGGCGGGTGCTCAGTCCTACGCTTCGGGCGGGGAGCACGCCCGGGTCGGTGAGCGCAGGGCGTGGATTCCCGAGGCCGAAGGCTTCGCTGCCTGTCCAGTCTACGACCGATACCG
>JBIKVK010000275.1:0-4688 GCA_044356835.1 Burkholderiaceae bacterium | reverse complement strand
GCCGGGTCGATCTCGAGCTGCCAGGCCACGCGGTTGGCGGGCGACTCAAGTTCGGCGAGCCATGTCCGGATGAATTCGTGGAGGACGGCCCGTGAGCGGGACTCGACCAAGAGCTGCGCCCGCTCGCGCCCTTTGAGCCGCTGCAGGGTCATGGGTACAGGATCGAACAGCTGGACATCGGCCCGTTCGCCCGCCACATCCAACCCGATCCGACGCGCCTGCGCGAGCCACTCGAGCGCCCGCTCGAGTTCGGATGCCTCTGCACGCAGGAGCGCCTGGTGCGAAAAGGGCGGCATTGAGGCCTCGCGCCGCTCGGCGAGCAGCCCGTTGGCAAAACCCGGGTAATCATGCCGACGCAGATGGGCGAACAGGGGATGATCCGGAAAACGGGTCTGGATCAGCACGCGGCTCGCGCGGGCGTCGCGGCCGGCCCGGCCCGCCACCTGCATGAGGGTGGCAAACAGCCGTTCGGGCGAGCGAAAGTCCGAGCTGAACAGGCCCGCATCGCCGTCCACCACCAGCACCAGGCTGAGTCGGCGAAAGTCATGGCCCTTGGCAAGCATCTGGGTACCCACGAGGAGCTGTAGTTCGCCGGCATGAAAGGCGTCGATCACCCGCTGGGCTGCGCCCCGGCGCTGCGCGACATCGCGGTCGAGCCGGGCGACCTGATGGGTGGGGAAGCGTTCGGCGAGTTCCTCCTCCAGGCGTTGTGTGCCGCGGCCAAGAGCCGCGAGCCCCACATTGCCGCACTCCGGGCAGGCGCGCGGCGGCGACACCGAGTGGCCGCAGTGATGGCATTGCAGGCGGTAGGCTTCGCGGCGACGGGGCTGCGCAGGCAGGTGTTGGGCCCGCGCAGCCGCGGGCAGGGCCAGGCCCGCTGCCGGGGCGCCGGCCGAGGGCGCCGGGGCTGCGGCCTCTGCGCCGGGCGGCGGTGTCGGCTCGGCAACCCTCCTGTGCAGCACTCGCCAGGCCGAGCAATGCTCGCAGCGGCTGACCCAGCCGCAGGCCTCGCAGCTGAGCACCGGTGCATAGCCGCGCCGGTTGATGAAGATGAGCGCCTGATCCCCCGCCGCGAGCGCGGCCTCCAGCGCGTTGAGCGCCGGTTGGCTCAGGGCATGCCCGCGACCGCGCTCGGCGCGCAGATCGATGGTTTCGACCACGGGCAGAGCGGCTTCACCGATCCGAACAGGCATTTCGAGCAGCCGGTAGCGCCCGCGCTGCGCGGCGCGCCAGCTCTCGAGCGAGGGGGTGGCCGATCCGAGAAGCACCGGGACACCCGCCTGCCGCCCCGCCACGACCGCCAGGTCCCGCGCGGAATAGTGAACGCCTTCCTGCTGCCGGTAGGAGGGGTCGTGCTCTTCGTCCACCACGATGCCCGCAAGCTTCGGCAGGGGCGTCAGCACCGCGAGGCGGGTCCCGATCACCACCTGGGCGCGCCCTTCGGCCGCATCGAGCCAGGCGAGCGAGCGCTCGCTCGCGGCGACACCGCTGTGCAGCACAACCACGTTGCGATCATGAAAGCGCTCCTTCACCTGTCGTGCGAGCTGGGGCGTGAGCGCAATCTCCGGAACCAGCAGCAGCAGCTGGGCCTGCGGTTTCTGTACCAGCAAGGTCTCGAACCAGCGCAGATAGACTTCGGTTTTGCCGCTGCCGGTGACGCCATAAAGGAGCCGCACCGAGAATCCGTCCAGCCCGACCAGATCATCGAGCGCGCCCTGCTGGCCCGGCGATAACGCTGCCCGGGCCAGTCCGGCCGGGGGGGTCGCGTCTGCAGTCGGCGCGTACCGAGCCGCCCCCCGATGAGCGTCCGAGCGGGCCCGCGCGCGCGCGAACGGACTGGGCGCCCCGGCCTTTCGCGGCAGGGTTCGAAATGACTTGGGAATGGCGGGAAGCGCTATTTCACCTATGTTTTTGTGATAGTAAGCACCCGCAAATCGGACAACCCGCCACCACGCCTGAGGCAGCAAGGGCGCATCATCGAGACGGCCGATCAGGTCGCGCAGTCGCTCGGGCGCAATGGGCGAGTCCTGGGCCAGTTCGATCACCAGACCTACGCGGCGGACCTTGCCCCAGGGGACGATCACCCAGTCCCCAGGAGCGACCGAACCGACCAGCCCTGCAGCCACGCGATAGTCAAACCACGGAGCGATGGGCACATCCAGTGCGACCCGGGCGATGACCGTTTCGGCCCTGAAGTCAGAATTCACTTTAAGGTCGAGGCTCAATCCGTGGTGGGGCAAGAAGAAAAATCGCTCATCAACAAAAGCTGTGGATAAGTCTGTGGAGCGATGTTGAAAATCGGCGGCAAGTCCTTGTAAAAACTTGATCCAAGGTGGTTTGCCGTTTTTTTGATCACAGCGCAGCCTATATAAATCAATGACTTAGCGGAGCCGGGCCTGATCTGACGCAAAACCCCCCGGCTTGCGAGGGAAAAGCAAAGCCGTGTGCATAAGTGCGCCGCGTTCGCCCGTGAAAACCCTGATTGCCGCCGCTGTCCAAGTCGGGTCGGCCACCCCGTACGGCCTACAGTCGCGAGGGTCCCGCTCCACGGCGTCGCTGCTCGCGGCTATAGGCATGTACGGTTTCGACCAGGGCGGTCACAGACTCGGGCGGGGTAAATTGAGAAATGCCGTGGCCGAGATTGAACACATGGCCGATCCCCGGCTGGGGGACGCCAAAGCTTTCGAGCGCCTTCAGGGCCTCGCCCCGGATCTGCTCGGGCCCGGCCATCAGCACCATCGGGTCGAGATTGCCCTGGATCGCGCAGCGCTCTCCGACTCGGGCGCGCGCCTGACCGAGGTTGACCGTCCAGTCCACGCCCACCGCATCGCAGCCGGTGGCGGCGATCTGTTCGAGCCACAGGCCACCCCCTTTGGTGAAGACAATCGTCGGGACCCGGACCCGCCGCTGACCGGTCACGCGTCCGGTATCGTCGACCACCGGCTCATCGCGCTCGGGGCGCAAGCGCTCGAGCACCTGGCGGATCGGGCCCAGGGAGAACTTCTGGAAGGCGCCGTCGGCGAGCGCGCCGCCCCAGGAATCGAAGATCATCAGCGCCTGCGCGCCTGCCTCAACCTGAGCATTCAGATAGTCGGCGACCGCCTGGGCATTGACCGCGACGATGCGCTCAAGCAGATCGGGACGCCTGTAGAGCATGGTCTTCACGGTTCGAAAATCATCGCTGCCGCCGCCCTCGACCATGTAGCAGGCGAGCGTCCAGGGACTGCCCGAAAAACCGATCAACGGCACCCGCCCGGAGAGCGCCTGGCGGATGGTACGCACCGCATCCATCACATAGCGCAGAGCATCGTTGGGGTCGGGCGCACTGATCCGGGCCACGTCTGCCTCATCGCGCAGCGGCCGTTCAAAGCGCGGGCCCTCACCTTCGGCGAAATAGAGGCCCAGCCCCATCGCATCGGGGACCGTGAGGATGTCGGAAAAGAGGATCGCGGCATCGAGCGGATAACGGTCCAGCGGTTGCAGCGTCACCTCGCAGGCAAGCTCAGGGTTCTTGCACAGAGCGAGGAAGCTGCCGGCGCGCTTTCGGGTGGCGTTGTATTCCGGCAGGTAGCGGCCGGCCTGGCGCATCAGCCAAACCGGCGTGTAATCAGTGGGCTGGCGCATCAGGGCACGCAGAAACACATCGTTCTTGAGCGGCGTCATACGGGCAGGGTCTCCTGAAAATGGGGTTCGGGCCGCACGCAGAACGCTCTGCGCGCGGCGGCAGGTCAAATCACCAGTTCGATCAAAATCGGGCCCCGCAGAGCACAGGCGCGCTCAAACAGCCGAGCGAAATCCGAGAGGTTGTCGGCGCGGTCCGCCTCGATCCCCATGCCGCGCGCGATCGCCACGAAATCGAGCGCCGGCCGGTCCAGAGTCAGCATGTCGGTCGCACGCCGGCCGGGCGCTCCGGCACCCACGCCGGCAAATTCACCGCGCAAAATCTGATAGGCGCGGTTGGCGAGGATCACCACCGCAATATCAAGCCCCTCGCGGGCCATCGTCCAAAGCGACTGGATGGTGTACATCGCACTGCCGTCGCCCTCGAGGGCAACCACCTTGCGATCGGGCGCGGCCACTGCGGCCCCGATCGCTGCGGGAAGCCCAAAACCAATCGAACCGCCCATCACCGTGAGCCAGTCGTGGGGCGCAGCACCCACCGTCGCCGGACCAAACGCGCGGCCTACGCTTACGGCCTCGTCAACCACGATCGCCTGCTCAGGCAGGAACTCGGTCAGTACCGCAGCGATCCCAGCCGAATCGGGCGCGCCTGTGGGTAGAGCCGACCGCCCCACCCGCTGACGTTGAGCGATCACGGCCGGCGACAGCGACTGGGCGCCGAGCTCATCGGCGAGCGCCGCCAGCGCAGCTTCGAGATCCTGGTCGGGTTCGGCGAGGGTCAACAGCTCGCAACCCGGGGGGCTCAGACGGCCGGGCTTGCCGGGATAGGCAAAAAAGGCCACCGGATCGCGTGCGCCGACCAACACAATGCGCTTGAAGGGCGCGAGCGCCGCAAGTGCAGGATCGACGGCGTACGGGACCCGGGGCGCAATCACCCGCCCGGCTCCCCGCGCGAGCCGCGGCATGTAGAACTCGGACATCAGGCCGCAGCCTGTGGCGCTCGCCACGCGGCCCGCGGATTCCAGCGCAGCCGGGGTGGCCGCATCGCCGCCCAGCAGGAGCAGGGT
>JBIKVK010000273.1:0-4705 GCA_044356835.1 Burkholderiaceae bacterium | reverse complement strand
TGCCGCCTACACCGACCAGAACTTTCTGGTGATCAACAAGACCGGGGCGGCGGGCCTCATCGGTCATGCTCACATCGCTTCACAGGCCAAGCCCGACGGCTACACGCTGGGCGTCTTGTCCAGCAATTTTTGGGCCGACAGCGTACAGCGCGCCGAAGGCAAGTGGTCCTACAAGGACATCGATCCGATCGCTTTCTTCAACGCCGAGCCCCTGGGCTGGGTGGTGCTCACATCGGGCCCGCACGGCAAGAAGAGCCTGCAGGACCTCGTGGCGCTCGCCAAGACCAAGCCCGGTGAAATCAGCGTTGCGATGTCCGAAGGCAGCCCGACCTCTTACCTGGTGTTGCAGGTTGAACAGGCGACCGGGGTCAAACTCAACCGGGTACCCTTCCAGGGGGGCAAGCAGGCCGTGACCAATCTGCTGGGCGGTCACATCGACATTTCTTACGGCTACCTCGGTGAATACCAGGCACTCATGCAGGAAGGGCGCCTGCGGCCGCTCGCGTTTACGGCATCCAAGCGGACCACCGTGCTGCCGGACATTCCCACCTTCAACGAATTGCTGAGCGCCGACAACATCGTCTGGGATGCGTTCCGTTTCGTCGCTGCGCCCAAAGGCGTGCCCGCCGACCGCAGGGCATGGCTGATTGCCGTGCTGCAGGCCGCGATTGCGGACCCAACGCTTCGAACCGAGGTGGAGGCACGCGGCGGATCGATCGACCCCAGTCTGGACACGCCGGCCAAGCTGACTGAAGAGATTGAGCGCCGGGTGAATCGCGAGCGGGTCTATTACGACACCAAGGCGGGTATCAGCCGCTGATGTCGTCCACTTACGACGCGCTTTTGCCCGTCGTACTGCTGATCTCTGCCGGGTACTTTGCCGGACACCGTGGCTGGCTCGATCCCCACGGCGTCCGGCAGCTCTCGGCCCTCAGCTTCGGGCTGCTGTGCCCAGCCCTGCTCTTTCGCACCATGACCCGAGTCAGCGTCGAATGGGCAGAGCTGGCCGCGGTCGCAGGATATCTCTGTGCCGAGGTTTTGATCTTGGGCGCTCTGCTGTTCGCCTTAGGACGCAGCGCGACCGGGGTGATCCTGGCGATGAGTGCAACCTTCGGCAATACCGTAATGATCGGCATCCCACTGATCGGGCTGGCGTTCGGTGAGGCCGGGCTGGTGTACCTGTTTGCGCTCGTCTCGGCACACTCGGTGCTGATGCTGACCCTGGTGACGGTCGCGCTGGAGTGGCTCACCGCGTCCAGATCGGCGCGACAGACACGGATAAGGTCGGCGCTGGCCGCCCTGGGGCAAGCCGTGATTCACCCCATCACGCTGCCGATTCTGCTGGGTCTGGCCTGGGGGCAGACCGGATGGGCCATCCCGGCCCTGCTGGACCGCCCTCTTGAGTGGCTGGGCCTGGGCTTCAGCCCAATCGCCCTGCTGATGGTCGGCATTTCGCTGGCGCACATCGTTGCCGGGCGCGGACCTCGTCCCGCGGCAGCGGTCGTGGCCGTTTCTGACCCTACAAGTCCTGCCGCCCCTCCAGGACAGTTACTCAGGCAGGCGGCGGGATTCACCCTGCTGAAAAATATCCTCCACCCTGTCCTCGCGGCTCTGATCTGCATGATGCTTGGTGTACGCGGCTTGCCGGTGGCCGTGGTCGTGCTCGCTGCGGCACTGCCGATCGGGGCGACGGTGCTGCTTTTCGCTCAGCGGTATCAGGTCGCTCGGGAACAGGTGACTACGGCCATTGCCGTGTCAACTTTTTCCGCACTCCTGACCCTGCCTATCGCTCTAACGATCACCCGAAGCCTGGAATGATCAACCGAAGCACAGCTCCGTAGAGCCTGCGACAAGGCGGGCTCCGAAAGACCCTCGGACTCGCCTTGACATGACCGAATGGATACACTCGTGAAGATTGCAGGGTGGTCTTGCTCGCGCCCTTGGTGATCGCGACCGCGTCCGTCCTCTAGTCGTTCGGTATCTGCATCTCCCTATAGAAACCCCTTCAGGAGACCTTGATGGATCAGCTCTCGACCCCCGTCGCGCGGGTAGACACCACTTCGCCTTCCAATGCCGAGCAGGGAGAGCCCTCCGGCCAGCGTCGTCGCTTTTTCGGTAAGGCCGCCGCCGCTGCCGCGGTCGCGCCCGTTGCAGGCTTCCCCATGATTGCGGTAGCTCAGTCGCCGATCGTGTTCAAGCTGCAGGGCGGTTGGGGGCCCAACGAGATCTTCACGGAGATGGCCCAGCAGTACGTCACCCGGGTCAATGAAATGGCCGGAGGCCGCCTTCGGATCGATTATCTGCCGACCGGCGCAGTCGTGAAGACCTTTGAGATCATTGATGCGGTCAGCAACGGTGTTCTGGATGCCGGCCATCACGTCTCGGGCTACTGGTATGGCAAGTCGAAAGTGGCGTCACTCTTCGGGACCGGACCGGTCAGCGGAGCGACCCCGGAAATCGGTCTGAGCTGGATTCACCAGGGTGGCGGCCAGCAACTGTGGGACGAACTCGTCGCCAAGATGAATTTGAATGTGGTGGGCTTCTTCGCCTTTCCGATGCCGTCCCAGCCACTGGGCTGGTTCAAGAAGCCGGCCCCCCGCAAAGCGGCCGAGCTGAAGGGCTTCAAATACCGTACGATCGGCCTGGCTGCGGACCTCCTGCAGGAGATGGGCATGGCGGTCGCCCAGCTGCCGGGCGGTGAAATCATCCCGGCGATGCAGCGCGGCGTGATTGATGCCTTCGAATTCAACAATCCGACGGCCGACATGCGCTTCGGCGCCCAGGACGTTGCCAAGTACTACTCGATGGGTTCCTTCCACCAGGCTCAGGAATTCTTCGAGATCGTCTTCAACAAGACCAAGTACAACGCCCTCCCCGCCGACCTCAAGGCCATCCTGAAATACGCGGCCGAGGCGGCTTCCACGGCCAATACCGCCCTGGCCCATGACAACTACTCCAAGGACCTGCAGGAGCTGATCGTCAAGCACAAGGTTCAGGTGTCCCGCACTTCGGCCGACGTGTACAAAGGGCAGCTCGAGGCCTGGGACAAGGTCGTCGCGAAGCTGGAAACCGAAATCGACATGTTCAAGAAGGTCAACGACTCCTTCAAGGCCTGGTCGCGCCGTGTGGGCTTCTACCACTTCACCAATGAGGCCGACTACAAGATGGCCTTCGAGCACGTTCAGAAGATCAAGCTGCCGGTCTGATCTGCCCCTGCCCGAAAGCGCCTCGGGGCTCTGCACCCGAGGCGCTCTTGCTGCCGGGTCGTGTTCACCCGCCGAGCAGCCTGCATCGACTCATCGTCGTCCGAAAGACCTCAACATGATCAAGTGGATCAGGGCCATCGACATTTTCTGCAAGTCGGTCGGCCACGCCTTCGCGTGGTGCATCCTCGTCCTCACTGCGTCGACCTGTTTCGAGGTCTTCATGCGGTATGTTCTGAACAGCCCAACCGCCTGGGCCTTTGACATGAGTTACATGCTCTACGGCGCAATGTTCATGATGTCGGGCGCCTATGCGGTGATCCGGGGGTCGCATGTGCGCGGAGACTTCCTCTATCGGAACTGGGCACCCCGAACCCAGGCCCGCATGGATCTGGTTCTCTACTTCCTGTTCTACTTCCCGGGTGTGTTTGCGATGATCTACACCGGAAGCAGCTACGCATGGTCGAGCGCGCGGATCCTGGAATCCAGCGCCAACAGCCCGGCAGGCGTGCCGGTCTGGCCGCTCAAGATGATCATCGTGGCCGCCGGCGTCATGCTCCTGATCGCCGGCATCGCTGAGCTGATGCGCTGCGTCCTGTGCATCCGCGATGGCCAATGGCCTCCCCGCTCGGGCGATGTCGAAGAACTTGAGGTCGTGCTGGCGAAAGAGCACGGAACAGCGGAGGCACGGTCATGAGCGATCCCGTCATCGCCCTGGTCATGCTGGGGCTCTTCATCTGCTTCATTTTCCTGGGCTTCCCGATTGCCTTCACCTTGATGGCGATGGGCATCATGTTCGGCTTCTATGCCTACTACCAGCCGGACCAGGCGTTTCTGGACAATCGGATTTTTTACTTGTTCACGCAGAACACCTTCAGCGTGATGAACAACGATGTGCTCATCTCGATCCCGCTGTTTCTGTTCATGGGCTACATCATCGAGCGGGCCAACATTCTGGACCGTCTCTTCTTCAGCCTTCAGGTCGGACTCCGCTTCGTTCCGGGCTCGATGGCGGTTGCAGCGCTGATCACGTGCACTCTGTTTGCCACCGCCACCGGCATCGTCGGCGCGGTCGTCACCCTGATGGGCCTGATCGCCCTGCCCTCAATGCTCAAGGCGGGCTACGATCAGAAGATCGCGGCCGGCGTGATCACTGCCGGGGGCACCCTGGGCATCTTGATTCCTCCCTCAATCCTTTTGATCGTTTATGCGGCCACCGCCAGCGTGTCGGTGGTCAAGCTGTACGCTGCGACCCTCCTGCCCGGCTTCCTTCTGGCCTCGCTTTACGTTGTGTACGTCGTGACGCGGGCGATGCTCAACCCCTCACTCTGCCCCAAGCCCAAGGACGTCGAGGGCTATGGTGTCTTCGAGAGCCTTCTCCTTGTGCTGAAGGCTTTCGTGCCGCTGGCGCTGCTCATTTTGTCAGTGTTGGGCTCCATTCTGTTCGGGCTGGCCACGCCCAGTGAAGCGGCTGCCATGGGTGCCCTCGGCGGCATCGTGCT
>JBIKVK010000274.1:0-4705 GCA_044356835.1 Burkholderiaceae bacterium | reverse complement strand
GCGGCCCGCGGCGATCCGCATGGTTCAAGCCGGCGAGGTGATGGATGCTCCCAGAGCGATTGCGTTGGGTCTTGCCGACCGCCTGGCTGAGCCCCTCGCGCTTGAGGCCGAAGCGGCGCATGCCGCCGAGCGCCTGGGCGGAGCGTCCATGCGGGCCTACCGGCAGAACCGCCGGTGGATGTACCAGAGTCTACGCACCGAAATCATGAGCGCGGCGGGCGAATTTTCGGACTGGATCGATCAGGACAATGAAGGAGGCGTGAGCGATGGAGCTTGAGATCAATGCCGATATGGCTGAACTGCGACCGGTACTGCGCCGATTCGCCACCGAGAAGCTTGAGCCGATTGCGCTTGAAATCGATCGCACCGGGGAGGTGCCGGAGGCCGCCTGGGCGCTGTTGCGTGACCAGGGTTACCTCGGCATGCGGTTGCCGCAGATCTATGGCGGCGCAGAGCAGGGGATCGACTCGTACTGTCTGGCCTGGGAAGAGTTCAGCCGCTCGCACCGGGTGTTCACGATGCTGCTCGACTACACGAGCGGACTCACCCCGCTTGCGATTGCGCGCTTCGGCACCGATACTCAAAAGGCCCGTTATCTGGCGCGATTCGTGACCGGTACGGAGCGGGCTGCGTTTGCCTTGACCGAGCCGGGGGCGGGCTCGGATGGCGCGGGCATCGAGACCCGCGCACGCAAGACCGCAGGCGGATGGGTCCTCAACGGCCGCAAGCACTACATCAGCGGAGGACACAATGCGACCGTGCTGATGGTCATTGCGGTCACCGATCCGGAAAAGCGGGCGCGCGGCGGCATCACTGCGTTTTTGGTCGATCGCGGGACTCCCGGCTTCGAGGTGACCCGGATCGATACCACCATCGGCTCGGATGCCATCAAGCTGGGCGAACTGGTCTTTACCGACTGTTTTGTTCCGGACGAAGCCGTGCTGGGCGAGGTCGGTGCTGGCTTCAAGGTGGCCATGAGTGCGCTCACCAACGGGCGCCTGGGCGTTTCGTGTGCCTGCATCGGGACTGCCGACCGCTTGCTCGAACTGTCGGTGGCCTATGCGAAGGAACGACGCACCTTCGGTCAGCCTCTGGCCGAGCGTCAGGCCATCCAATGGATGCTCGCCGACTCCGCCACCGAGCTTGCCCACGCGCGTGCGCTGGTCTATGAGGCCTTGCGGCAGGCCTCGGCGGGCAAAGACCCTTCCGAGGCCGCCAGCATGTGCAAGCTCTTTGCTTCTGAAATGGTTGGACGCGTATCGGATCGCGCCGTTCAGATCCACGGCGGCTCGGGAGTCATCCGGGGGGCCATCGTCGAGCGCATGTACCGCGATGTACGCCACTATCGGATTGGCGAGGGCGCCTCGGAGATCCAGCGCATGCTGATCGCCCGGAGCCTGTTGAAATGATGTCTTCACAACCAGCGCGTGCGTCCGCGGCACGCATTGTCGGGGTCGGCGAAAGCCCCCTTGGGAAAGTGCCTGATCTGAGCGCGCTGCAGCTTCAGCAGGCCGCTGCCCAGGCTGCGCTCGATGATGCTGGCCTGAACTGGTCCCACATCGACGGTCTCTTGACGACTCCGATCCGTGTGGCCAACTGGGCCATGCCCTGCGGCATCGTCGCCGAGGGCCTGGGCATCCGCGCGCCACGTTATCTCGCCACGCTGGATGTTGCGGGCGCCTCCGGCACCGCCATGGTTCATCAGGCGGCCATGGCCATTGAGGCCGGCCAATGCGATACCGTGTTGTGCGTGGCCGGACAGAATCTGCTGACCCACAGCGCGCGCGCCGACGCCGTCAAGCTGATGGCCGAGGGCGGCTGGGCTCATCCGCAGTTCGAGGCGCCCTTCGGGCCGCTGATCGCTTCGCTCTATGCCCTGGTGGCTCAGCGCCACATGCATGAGTTCGGCACAACCCCCGAGCAGCTCGCCGAGGTTGCCGTAACGATGCGTGCGCATGCTGCGCTCAATCCGCTGGCCCAGAAACGCACGCCGATCAGCGTGGACGAGGTGCTTGCCTCGCGCATGATCACCTCGCCGCTCCATGTGCTCGATTGTGCGCTGGTGTCTGATGGTGCGGCCGCCATCATCGTCAGCCGAGCCGATCGTGCGCGAGACACGCGTCAGCGGCCGGTCCATCTGCTTGGGCAAGGCTACGGTTTTTCTCACGCCTATGTCGGACACCATGAGCCTCTGACCCGCACGGGTGCCGTGGATTCGGGTCGCAGTGCCTTCTCGATGGCCGGGGTCCGACCCGCCGAGATCGATGTCGCCGAGCTCTATGACTGCTTCACCATCACCGTGATCGTCGAACTCGAAGATCTCGGCTTTTGCGCCAAGGGCGAGGGCGGCGCATTCGTCCAGGGCGGCCGCATCGGGCTCTCCGGTGCGCTCCCGGTAACCACGCATGGCGGACTGCTCTCGGCGTGCCATCCCGGTTTGGCGGGAGGTATGTTTCACGTGATCGAAGCGGTGCGCCAGCTCCGCGGCCAGTGCGGCGAGCGGCAGGTCCGGGACGCGAAGCTCGCGCTGGCGCACGGCAACGGAGGGGTGATCGGTATTCACTGCACCCTGATCATGGCGGCCGATTGAGCCTGCGACCGGAGACCTCTGATGAATCATCCTCTGGCCGTCCTGGCCGATGTTCAAAGCGCGCCCTGGTGGGAGCATATCGAGCGCGGCGTCTTTGCCCTGCCGCGTTGCGAGGACTGTGGACGCTGGCACTTTCAGCCCCAGCCGCGCTGCCCGCATTGCCGCAGCGCCGCGCTCGGCTGGCGGCCCGCCAGCGGTCGGGCCGAGGTCTACAGCTTCACTGTTGTGCATCGCGCCCCCTCACCGGCTTTCGCGGACGGGGTCCCCTATGTGATTGCAATTGTGGCCACCGAGGAAGGACCGCATCTGATGACCCGTCTGGTGGGCCTCGACCCCGGGGCGGTTCGGGTGGGCCTTTCGGTACAGGCGCGGGTGAGTCCCTTGAGCGAAGGCGGACCGCCTCTGGTTCTTTTCGAGCCGCGGACTGAGGCGGCACGCTGAGCATGCCTGCCGCCGCGTCCGGCCTGCGAGGATTTCCGACCGTCCAATATCAAGGAGGAGACCCCATGAAGAGTATTCAACGGAAGATCGGATGGGCCCTGACCCTGGGGTTCATCCTCGGCATCGCGAGTTCCGTCTGGGTCCCGACGGCATCGGCCCAGGCCTGGCCCGCCAAGCCGATCCGGCTGATCAATCCCTGGCCCCCCGGAGGGCCGGCCGATGCGATTGCGCGTCCCGTGATCGAAAAGGCTTCGCAGCTGCTGGGCCAGCCACTGGTGATGGAATCCCGATCCGGGGCCAACGGGATGATCGGCACGGAATTGGTCGCCAAGGCGGCCCCGGACGGCTACACGCTGCTGCTCTCCCATGCAGGGCCCACTGCGATCAGTCCGGCGCTCAGAAAGTCCATGCCCTATCGGACGCTGGAGGATTTTCAGCACATCACCCTGCTCGCTGCACCCACCATCGTCCTGGTGATCCGGCCCGATGCGGCGTTCAAGGATCTCCAGGGCATGATCGCCTTCGGTAAAGCCCACCCCGGGAAACTGACCTACGGTTCGGTGGGGCCGGGCAGCACCACTCACCTGGCCGGCGTGATGCTGAACATGATGGCGGGGATCGATACGGTGCATGTGCCCTACAAGGGCGCCGCGCCGGTAGTGACCGATCTGCTGGGCGGGCAGCTCGACTTTGCCTTTCTCGGCAATGCGGCGGTGGCTGGGCAGGTCCAGACCGGGAAGCTCCGCCTGATTGCAACCGCCTCGCCCCACCGGGCCGCAGTTGCTCAAGGGACTCCGACGGTCGCCGAACTGTTGCCCGGGTTCCAGGTCGTTTCGTGGTACGGACTTGCGGCCCCGGCCGGCACGCCCTCTGCGATCATCGATCGCATCTACCAGGCGTTTGCGACCGCCCTCAAGGACCCCGAGGTGCGCACCAAGCTCGAGCAGACGGGCTCGGATCCCGGCGGGATGTCGCCCGCGGAATTCACCGACATCATCAAGGTGGACCTCGTCCGCTGGGAAAAAGCAGTCGTGGCCGCCGGGTTGGCTCGCGAGTGAGCGCCATCGACCAGCGCATCGGGCGCGTGTCACGGCCGCCGCCGGTGACGAGCGCGGGGAGGGGGTTCAGGTGAGACTTTCCGCCATCCACTCTCTCGATCCGCTCTTTAGGCCGCGCTCGATCGCGATCATCGGAGCCTCGTCCGAGCCCACCCGGGTCAGTGGCCGTCCGGTGCAGATGCTCAAGGACTCCGGCTACCAAGGGCGCCTGTATCCGGTCAACCCCAGGCGCGACTCGGTCCAGGGCCTGCGGACCTGGCCCTCGCTCGAGGCGATCGCCGATCCGGTGGACCTCGCGCTGATCACCGTCCCGGCCGCGGCTGTCGAACAGGCGCTCATCGACTGCTGCCGCAAATCGGTCGGCGCGGCGATCGTGTTCGGCTCGGGCTACGCCGAATTGGGTGAGGAAGGCCGGCGCGCCCAGCAGCGACTTGCGGCCATCGCCCGCGAGTCGGGGGTGCGGTTGCTGGGACCCAACTGCATGGGCGTATTCAATGTCGCATCGCGGGCCTATGTCACCTTTTCCACCGTGTTCTCCTCGGGCTGGCCACAGCCCGGCCCGATCGGCTTGATCAGCCAGAGCGGTGCCTTCGCCTCGTTTTGCTACACCCGGGCG
>JBIKVK010000271.1:0-4720 GCA_044356835.1 Burkholderiaceae bacterium | reverse complement strand
CGTTGCCCGCTTGGCAGTCGCTCAGAACCAGCGCCTGGGCTCAATCTTCGCTCGCGGCGGTCAACGCGGCCGTCGTCGGGCTGCTGTTGGCTGCGCTCTACGATCCTGTGTGGACCGCGTCTGTGCGCAGTGGTTTCGATTTTGCCTTCGCCGTCTGCGCCTTTGCTGCGCTGGCTGTCTGGCGGCTGCCGCAGTGGCTCGCGGTCCTTGCAGGTGCGCCGCTCTACGCGCTGCTGGCATGGTCGCTGGCGACCTAGCCGGGACCGCTGCGGTCATCCCCGTGGCTGCAGCGTCGACCACAGGTCGGCGAAGTCCCGGGCGTCGGACCCGTCGAGGAGGGCGTTTGCAAACTCTCTCGCGCTGGCTGCCTCTACGCTTTCGGCGCTATAGGCCACAAATTTTTTGATCACCTCGTCGGCGGACAGCGGTCGCTCCGGGCCGCCTGCCACGGTGTCGACCCGTTCCCGATAGGTCGCCTGTTCGGTGACCACGGTCAGGATGGCTGCCCTTAGGCCGCCCGCGCCCAGTTCGGGTCGGGTGACGACCTCGACCATTGACTCGATGCGGCGAAGTTCGGGATCATCAAAGCGGTCGGGACGGTAGATCTCCGGGCCCATTTCACCGAAGCGAAGTCCTGCGGCAACCGCGAGCGACAGGCTGAACTGGCCGGTCAGCGGCCGAGCCGGCGCGCGATTGCCCGCATATGTAGCGGCCTCCTCATAGACTTCGAGGCGAATCTGTTCGATCCCGGACAGCTCAGCTCCCAACAGAGTCCGGATGCGGATCGCGGCCTCAAGGCCGTAATGAGCGTGCCGCACGCCGGCGTAAGGTTTCAGGTAGGACTCGAGGAGAAAATCATGAGCGGGCGAGGGTGCCGGTGTATGGGCCGGCGCCGCATAGCTGACCGCGTACTCGAGCGCTGCATCAGGGGGTGCGGTGATGCCACTGGCTGCGCTGAACGCCGCAAGCAGACCGAGTTGGGCGCTGTGGGACAGGTAGGTGTTGCGCGCCATGTCGCCGGTGCGGATGGGCGCATACAGGCTGGTGGGCAGCTGACACGCGGTGATGTTGATGGCCTGCCAGATCCGCTCGGGTGGCAGGTCGAGCTGGTGCGCAACGCCCGCGGCCACGCCGAGGGCAGGCCAATTGCCGTCCACGTGCATTCCGGGCCGGATCCGCAACCATCCGCCCGCCCGGGCACCGACCTCGTACCCCAGCCGAAGCGAGGAGAGAAGGCGCCCGACGGATGCGCGGCGCTGGACAGCGAGCGGCACCAGCGCGCCGATCAGGGCGAGGCCGGGACGTCCATGCGCGTAGGGCAATCCCTCGCAGGCTTCGTCCCAAGCGCTGGCCATCGCCGCGATAGCCGCAGCCGACTGCAAGGACACAGGCTTTGCCCCGGGGAAGCAGAACGAGCCCGGGTCCAGGTTGGACAACAGGTGCTCACCTTGGACGAGCTCGGGCGCCTGTCGCCCAGCCAAGATGCATCCGATCGTGTCGATCAGCAGGAGGCATGCCTTTCGTCGGACGGCCGGCTCTGGAGTGGATCCGGTACTACACAGGCGATCGAGTACCGAGCGCAGCGCGCCCCACTGAGCGCGGGCGTCGGTCTCGACTTCTGGCATTACTTTTTGGGCCGGTTCATCCAGTTGGCAATGATGAATCCGCAGAAGACCACGAATGCGATGACTGCAAGGGTTTCTTTTTCCACTTGAGTACTCCGGGAGGCTGGTAGGAGAAGAGGATTTGAATTGTGCCACCGGGCATCAGAGCCCCCGTTGATTAACCCTGCCCCTAGGTCTGCGGTGTCATGCCCGAGCGCGCGGTCGCCAGCGGTCTCGCAACGGCCAGGGTCAGGGCCAGCAACAGGGCTTCAAGCACGTAGACCGAGGCATACCCGGTCAGCGAACCCGAGGCCCAGGTCAGCGCATCGCGCAGCAGGCCCCCGCTGACCATTGCGATCCCTGCGGCAGTGGACTGCACGGCGCCCCACGCGCCCAAGGCGAGCCCGACCTGAGGGGCCGGAGCGTGGTTCATGGTTGCAGTCAATGTGCCGTGCCCGAACAGGCCCGCACCCAAGCCGATCAGGAAGATACCGGTCGGAAACAGCCCCGGCTGATCGAGCCCCCCTGCCGCAATGACCAGACCGAATCCCGGCATCCCGACGATCACACCCAGGCAGGCCATCCGGAAGGCATCCGCGCCGCGCGAGAGCACATAGGAGGCCCAGCCAAAACCTGCGAGGCTACCCAGAGCGAGTGTTGCGGTGAGTGAGGTGGTCGCCCCGACGCTCAGCCCCATGACCTCACCCCCATACGGTTCGATCAACAGATCGCCCATGGTGAACGCAAGGGTACCGAGCCCGATCACGGCGAGTCGGCGCAGAGCGTTGGGCCCTTGACGGTAGAGTGCCCAGGCCTCTGAAAAGGACGGTTGGGTCATCCCGGGACGAGGCTTGCGATGGGCACTGCGCGCCTCCTGCTTCCAGAGGGCCACTGTGTTCAGGATCAGGGTGGCGATGGCGGCGCCCTGGATCACCTGCACCAGTCGGCCGGGCGAGAAGTCCATCAGGATTTCGCCAAAGATGAAGGCAGTGCTCATCATCCCGAGGAGCAACATTACGTACATCAGGCCCACCACGCTGGGTTGCCGGTCGACCGGGGATTGGTCGGTCGCCAGTGCCAGGCCAACCGTCTGTGTGGTGTGCATGCCGATGCCCACCAGCAGGAATGCAATTGCGGCGGCGGCCTGCCCGATCCAGGGCGGCAGATCGGCCGAATCCCCCGCTCCCCCCAGGACCAACAGCGCAAAGGGCATGACGGCAAATCCGCCGAATTGCAGCAGCGTGCCCATCCAGATGTAGGGCACTCGGCGCCAACCCAGTTCGGACCGATGGTTGTCCGAGCGGAAACCGATGAGGGCGCGGAAGGGGGCAGCCAGCATAGGCACGGCCAACATGACCGCGACGAGCGAAGCTGAGACGCCGAGTTCGACGATCATGACCCGGTTCAGGGTGCCGAGCATCAGCACCATGCTCATGCCGACCGAAATCTGAAACAGGGACAGGCGCAACAGGCGCGACAACGGCATCTGCGACGAGGCCGCGTCGGCAAAGGGCAAAAATCGATAACTCGCAGCAATAAAGCCTGCGGTCAATCGGTGGGCGCGTCGGCTCAAACGGACTCCGATGCAACAGATCGGGGACTGGAGCCCGGAGTACCCCAGCCCCCTGCAGCAAAAGACCTCAGGTGTGGGCCGGGGGCGTGGCGACGGAAGCCTTTGCGGGCGCGGTCGCTGCAGCCTTGGGCTTGCCGTTGAGGAAGTCCTTGACCCAGGTCGTGTTGGTGGTGATCGCCAGGTGAACAGAGAACGAGGCAATCGCTACGGCGCTGAGAAAGATCGGGACGCCCACGGAGGGCTTCACGACGCACCACATTTTTCCGTAGATCATGGGTGTGCTCCTTATTTGAGCCAGGGGGAGTAGAGATAGGCCAGCAGATGCGCGAGGGCCGCAATCATGCCGAAGATCTGCGTGCCCTGGATCAGGTGCCGGTGGATCTCCTCTGATTCGGCCTCGGTCAAGCCGGTTGGCCAGACTTTGTCTTTGTCAGACATGGTTAATGCTCCTTACGAGTCGATGGTACGACCGTGCGAATCCCGCACGCGGGGTCCGGGCGGCTTCCTTTGCTGCAGAACGAATCCAGGATGAATTCGTCCGAATGTCATTCTAAACTGACATTAAACATTGTCAATCAAAAAAGACTCAAAAGTGTCGTTTTGACCAAGACAATTGTGTGCAGTGGGTGCGACCAGGCGGACAGGGGCTGTCCCGTCCAGCGCCCCGCGCTGCGACGTCGCCGCGCGGGGCGGTGCAAATCCGCCGGTGCGCTGGGCAGGACGGGCAGCCTGGCCGATGGCCTCTGTTCTGACCCATCGCCAGCACCTCCTGCAATAATGGTCGGATCAACCTCAATCGGGATCAGGCATGCTCAAAGCCTACAGTCGGATCCAAGGCCGGGTCGCCCTCGTCACGGGGGCCGCTGGCGACCTTGGGGCAACGATCGCACACAAGTTGCTGGAGGCGCGCGCTCGGGTGGCTGTGCTCGACTGCAGCGTCGATAGCCTAGCGAGGCGTCACTCCTCGCACCCGGCCGTCGCCGAGGGTCGGCTTCTGATTCTCGAGGCCTGCGACATTGCGGACCCCGATCAGGTCATGCGGGCCGTGACACGTACCTGCTCCGAGTTGGGGCCTCTCACCATGCTCGTGAATAATGCAGCGATGGTGACTCCGAGGTCTGCGATTGGCGACCTGGATCTCGACTCGTGGCGACGCACGCTCGATGTCAATATCACCGGATCCTGGCTGATGGCGAGGGCCGCGATCCCGCCCATGTCCTCAGCGGGCGGTGGGGTCATCCTGAACATTGCCTCGCAGTTGGGCCATGTCGCGGCGCGATTCAATGGTGTCTACGGGATGACCAAGGCCGCTCTCATCGCCATGGCACGCGCAATTGCAGTTGACCACGCTGCGGCCGGCATCCGCGCCTTGAGCCTGTCGCCAGGCGCGATCATGACCTCGCGGCTGACGGACCGATATGGTAGCGAGCAGGCGGTCAACGACTCGCTGGCTCGATACTATCTGGCCGGGGAGATCGGCGACGTTGATGAGGTTGCCGAAGCCGCCCTGTTCCTCTTGAACGCTGGCCGATTCCTCAACGGC
>JBIKVK010000270.1:0-4725 GCA_044356835.1 Burkholderiaceae bacterium | reverse complement strand
TGCAACATCGACGCGGTCGCCGGACGGGTCGTAAACGAAAGGTCGGTGTGCCAGCGCTCACCGGCTGCGCGGGAGGTCGACTTCGAGCCTGCGCCTGGATCGCTCGAGAGCACCATCAGCTGGGCATGATCCGGGTGACGAAAGTGGACGAGCGGGTAGTCATCAACCTGCCCAAAGCATTCAGTAAATCGAATGTGCTCGAGGGGGCTGATCGTCTGGTTTCGGAAAAGAAGGACCTGATGCTCGAGCCAGAGCGCCCTCAAGGCCTGGAGTTGCTCCGGGTGCAACGGTTGCGACACGTCGAGCCCCACCACCTCCGCGCCCAGCGCGTGCGAGAGTCTCCTGATTTCAAATGCCACGAACGTATTCCTTTTCCAATCAAAGTAACCGCACGATCACACGAGGCACTCACTGAAGGCTGATCGCCGACGCCCGAACCACCTCAGGCCAGCGCTTGAGCTCATCGCGGAAAAGTTTGTCCATCACCTCGACCCCACCGCCCCCAGTGACCATGCCCTGCCGCGCATAGGCCGACCGCAGGCCCGGATCCTCCAGTGCGGCCCGGACCTGCTGATTAAGCTGGCGCACGATCGTCTCGGGGGTGCCCGCAGGCACGAAAAAGCCCATCCACACCCCCGCTTCAAATCCGGGCACACCCGCCTCTGAAACGGTCGGTAGGTCCAATCCGGGCACACGCTCGGCATTGGCGACTGCGAGCATTCTCAGTCGGCCTGATCCGACGTGCGCAGCCAGGTTGGTCGACGGGCTCAGCAGTACCTGGATGGTCCCGTTCATGAGGGAGGTAACCGACTCGCCACTGCCCTTGAAGGGCACATGCACCATCTGCGTGCCTGTCATGTTCTTGAAGAGCTCCATGCCCAGGTGAATCGCGCCGCCGGTGCCGGAGGATCCGTAGTTCAGCTTACCGGGGTTCCGGCGCGCATGTTCGATCAGCTGACGGATGTCACGCACTGGAAGATCGCCATTGACGGCCATCGTGAAGGGCGTGTTGACGAGCAATGCCACGGGCAGAAGATCTTTGGCCGCGTTGTAGCGAAGATTGTTGTAGAGGCTGGGGCTGATCGTGAGGCTGCTGGTGCCGAGCAGCACCGTGTAGCCATCGGGTGCCGACCGAGCCGCAAGCTCCGAGCCGATATTGGTGCCCGCGCCTGGTTTGTAGTCGATCACGAAGGCCTGCCCGGTGTGGGCGAGCAGTCGCTCGGTCAAGGGCCTCAAGACAGCATCCGTTGAACCGCCCGGCGAGTAGGGATTGATGATTTTGACCGGCTTGGTCGGATAGGTTTGCGCCTGGACCGGTCGCGGACCGATCAGTCCGATCAGTCCGATCATGAGCAACAGCGCCGTGGCCTTCATGGGCCGGCGCAGCATCTGAAATTCCGACATGACTCTCCCCTATTGATCCAGGGTCTACCCTGTGTGCTTGCTGATCGGCCCATGTTGGGGCAGAACGGCGAGGCGTGCAAGCGGATCGTACTGGCTGCCATAGATCGTATTGGCTGCTATCATCGGAGCCGATGTTCCGAGGGGTCCCGGGTCGATTGAACGAGATCTCAAGCGGGTATTCCTCGCGTCCCAGATCGAGGTCGTACTGCATGGCTCTTCCATACGCTCACGAACTCAAAGCGGGCGACCGCTATCAAAGCCTCGAGTTCTCAGTCAGCCCTGAATTCAACCAGCAGTTTCTCTTCGCGGTTGAAGACTACAATCCAATTTACATCGAGGGCCATCAGGGCGGGCCGCCCGTGGTGCACCCCGCGGTGCTGATGTACTACAGCCCACGCACCCGCAGCCCGTCTTTCCGACAGGCCCCCGACATGGGCTCGGCCATGGCCCAGGACTCGGCCGTGTATCACGGCGCTGCCTACGTCGACACCCCTCTGAGGATCGACTGGCTGATCCTCAACACCTATGAGAAACGCGGCAAGATCTATCAGGACTATATCGCGCGGGTGCTCGAAGCAAGGACGGAGCGACTGATCCTGGAGCGCACCATGGCGTCCACCTTTTTCTCGCTCGGCAAGGTCAAGACCTTCGCACTTGGACCGCAAACATGAAGATGCCGATCCACAGCATGCAGCCTGGCGACGAAAAGATCGGTCGCCCCCGGCACATGACCCTGGGACGGGTTCTGGCCTTGTCGGGAGGCCCCTTGTCCAAGTCAGGCTGGCCCGACAAGAATCTGCACACCGACCTTGCGGCCGCGCAGCGTGCAGGGCTCTCGACGATCGTCGCATCGGGCACCCAGTGGGAGGGTCATATCGTTGGACTGCTCATCGACACCGTGGGGATGTCCTGGTTCCAGGGCGGCACCATCGACATCAAGATTCCTCGAAGCGTCCGCGTCGATGAAGTCCTGCTCCCCCGCATTCGTCTCGAACGCCTCGAGGATCGCATCGAAGGTGGCCAGACGGCTCACTTCAGCGTGTCTGTCACCAACGGCGATGGCGAAGCGGTTTTGATCGGCACGGCAAGCGCCCCGGTAGAGCCCAGCGCGTCATGATCCGGTTGTCCGAAGCCCAGACGAAGGGCTGGTTGCGCAGCCTCGGATTGCCAGTGCCCTGGGGCCAAGCGGCCCACAGTGCGACCGAGGCGGAGGCGTCGATCGCCGAGCACCCGGGGCCTGTTGTGGTCAAGGCGATGATCCCGACGGGTCGGCGCGGCCAGTCCGGCGCGGTGCTGATGGCGGACCACGCCAGCGATCGGAGCTCGGCCGCATCCAAGCTCATCGGCCGTACGGTGAATGGCTACCTGACCGAGGCGGTCTATATCGAAGAACGCGTCGGAATCGCGCAGGAATACTTCTTCGCAGTGGTACTGGAGGGACCATGGCCCAGAGTCATTGCCAGTTGCAAGGGCGGAGTCGAGATCGAGGACATCGCGCGGTCTGAACCGGACGCCCTGGTGCATGCGGAGATCGATCCGCTCGCGGGCTTAAACCTCTGGACCGCCACCGAAGTGTGGCTTCGCGCCGGGGCGAGCGGCCCGTCGCTGCCGCGACTTGCGGATCTCAGCTGCCGGCTGTATGAGGCCTTCGTGCGCGCTGATGCCGTGACCCTTGAGATCAACCCTCTCGCGCTGGACGATCAGGGAGAGGCCTGGCTGGTGGGCGCGATGCTCGGAATCGACGACGCTGCGCTTGGGCGCCAGGCGCGGTGGGCTTCGGCCTCTGAGCCCTTGAGCGACAATCCCCGCGAGCGTGCAGTCGCCCTCGCCAACCGGGCGGGGGGAGGGGGCGAATGCCAGTACGTCGAACTGGAGGGCGATATTGGGCTTCTGGTGGGCGGTGGGGGTGCTGGCCTGTATCTGCACGACACCGTCCTCGAACTGGGTGGCCGCCCCGCCAACCACTGCGTCACACCGCCCGTGTCCGCAGACAATCGAAAACTCAAGGCGGTTCTGTCGGCCATCCTCGACAACCCCAAGGTCCGCGGCCTGCTCGTCGGGTTCAATTTCGCCCAGATGGCCCGTACCGACATCCGCACCCGGACCCTCGTCGAATTGCTCGACGAAAAACAGATTGATACCCGTCACTTCCCGATCGTCATACGATTGTTCGGGGCAGGCGAGGAGCTTTCCCGGCAAATGGTCGCTGGCCGCCCGAATGTACATTATCTGCCGCGTGGCACGACGCTCAAGCAGGCCGCTCAACAGATCGTCGAACTGACGGAGCAGGTTCGCGCGGCAGATCAGAGGAATGGCACAGTGTGAGCATCCTGATTGACGCATCGACCCGGGTCATCATCCAGGGCATCACCGGGGCCCAGGCCCGTTTCGATCTGCAGTGGTGCCTCAACTATGGCACCCGAGTCGTCGCTGGCGTCACCCCAGGGCGGGGCGGAGAGACGGTGCTCGACATCCCCGTGTACGACACGGTGGAGCGCGCGCTTCGCGACCATCCCGCCGATGCCACCGTACTGTACGTGCCCCCCTTGTTGGTCAAGAACGCCGTGCTTGAAGCCATCGACGGCGGGCTGCGCCTCATTGCTGTGCTTGCCGAATATGTGCCGATGCACGACATCGTCACCATCGTGGCAGCGGCCCGGCGCGCGGGTGCCCGATTGATCGGCTGCAATACCAATGGAATCATATCGCCGGGACGAAGCAAGCTCGGCGGGATCGGCGGGGTGGACCCTGCTGAAATCTACGCTCCAGGGAGAATCGGTGTGGTCTCTCGCTCCGGGGGCATGTCGGCCGAACTTGGACTGACGCTCAAGGCGGCAGGCCTCGGCATTTCGACCTCGGTCTCGATGGGAGGCGACGCAGTGACCGGGTTGACCATGGCCGACTACCTGCATTTGTTTCAGCAAGACCCGGAGACCGATGCCATCGTGCTGTTTGGCGAACCGGGTACCCGGAACGAAGAGGAGGTCGCACGGCAGATCGCTAGCGGCAAAGTCACCAAGCCGGTCGTCGCGCTGATTGCCGGACGTTTCCAGGAAGACTATCCGCCCGGCATGAGTTTTGGCCATGCTGCAGCCATGATCAATGAGGCCAGCCAGAGCGCTTCGGCCAAGCGCGCGGCACTCAGAGCGGCCGGGGCCCGTGTTGCAGCAGCGCTCGAAGATATCCCGACGCTGCTGCGCGCTGCACTCGCAGAGAGTCACTGAGAAGCGGTTCATTCAAATGGGGAGCGATGCATGATTGACGTCCATGCCAAGAGGTGGAATTCGACTGTCCTCAGGACTGCGTCTTGGAGCCGTCGCG
>JBIKVK010000269.1:0-4761 GCA_044356835.1 Burkholderiaceae bacterium | reverse complement strand
CCCGCGGGCACTTCCCCAGCGATGACGCGGCCACCAAACTCATCTGGCTGGCGCTGCGCAATATCGGTCGGGAAAACGGCCGCAGCGTCCGAGAATGGAGAGAAGCGATGAATCAATTCGCGATCGCCTACGGCGATAGATTTAGCAGGCCGGTTGCGTGACAATGTCGAACCGACTTGCCCACCGCGTCGGCCGTTCGTCGCAGGCGACGCCCGCCGCCGTGGACAAGTCTCTCAGCGCCTCACACACAAAAAATCTGACGCCCCCCAAAGTGCAAAAAATGCTTGACAATTGCATTTTCCGATTGGGACTCCGTGCATGCCTAACTCGCCTATCTCTCTCAACACGGGAACCGGCGCTTATGCGGTCAACGCCAGCCGGGTCGAGAAATTCATGCAGGCCGAGAGCCGGGACCAGGCCCTGCACATGGGTGCCTGGGACAAATTCAGGGACCTCTTTCGCACCGGTGATGAAAAGAAGGCTGTCCAGATCGCAAAGATCTACGACGCCATCGCTTCGGCAGAACCAGGGCAGGACCACCCGGTGGGCATGGCGGAGCGCTTCAAGCGTCTGCGGGATCTGGCCACCGACGAGTCCAAGCCGAAGTTCATCATTCAGAGCCAAAAGGACGATAACAGTGGGCGATGGTCCTATTCGCTTTCGATCGGCAACGACCGGATCCTTGAGCGCAGAGGCTTGCTCGATACCCACCACGAATCATTCGAGAGCTTTTCCAACTACCAAGCGTACTTTCATGGCATCGACACCGTGGCGCCGGCACCTCAGGCCGTCACCGACCTCGACTCGGCGCTGCGAGGGGTGCTGCACGCCATGACTGCGCCGGGCGCCGGCGAAATATCGGTGCTCAAAGCGCTGGCCGATGTTCCCCCGCAGATTCGCACGCCAGTCACCACGTCGGATCCTCAAGAGCACCGGGCCATCTTGCTGTCTCTTGGAGAGAAGCCGGACTATGTCGACCATCTCCTGAGTCATGCCAAGGTCGACCCCATTGGTTTTGGACTCCTCTTGGCGCGCCAGCGCGACGATTCGGGCGAAGGTTTCCTGTCACCCTTGGAGGCGGCGCTCGATCGTTGCGTAGAGACGCTACCCAGGCAACAGTTGCTCGCCATTGCCGACTTTTATAAGGCCCATCCATTCTTTGCAGACGGCCTGCGCCAGGCCGGCACACTGACTTTGCCCGACGCCCAGGAGGCCTTGGACATGTCAGGCAACGATGACACCCGGTTCGCCGGTGTTGTCGCCCGGGAAGGCTTTTGCGATGACCTAGGCAAGACCTCCAAACTCCTGCTTGACAAGGTCGAGAAATGGCTCGATGGCGATGTCTACAGGTCCTATGCCACCTTCGATTCTTCCTGGCAGGTCGACCGCAATCAGCTTCCGTCGCAGGATCTGTCTCGGGTGCTTCAGGGCTTCATCTGCAGTACTCAGGACTTTGCAAGCACGCTGGCCCAGGTGCAGGCTCCGCCGCCGGTGCCGGACCCCACAGGCCAGTCTATGGAATCACCCCCGGGAGGCGATCTTCCATCTTGGGCGGTGAGGGCCTAAGCAAGCGGCCATTTGCTCATCATTACCGAGGTCTCGGGAGGCGCCGCCCGTTTGTGCGGCGCCGTTCCTAACTTTGGTTTGGTAAATGTACCCTGTCTGAGCTCGTCAACGGCAGGGCTGCTGTCTCCCCGGAAATGGCGCTGAATGGTCGGAGCAAGAGGGTTCGAACCCCGGGGCAATCCGCCAAAACTGGCCTTCGTCCCGCGATCACACCGGGGTCAAAAACCAAACTCGCCCCAAACGTCCTCGGAAAATCAGACCCTGTAAGGCCTCCGCATGCGTCGGTAGCTGAACCACAGCCCTCAAGCGATCTCGTGTCATGCGGGACGTAATCTTGTCAGAAATCTTATCAATTCGGCCAACATCGAGATAATATTTCTATTTATTTTGTCACCTGACGAGATTAATATCGAAATCTCCTCGGGTGACAAGTTTGATGAAATTTACAGGATTCGCTGCACGATGCCCCCCTCCCCGCCGTCGTCCCGTCATGAGGCGCTCCTGCGCAAAGTTCTTGCCGCGGGACAGCCGGTTGCGCCAAGCGCACTGGAGCACGCTCTCCAGGTCTCCCGACCCACGATCAACCGGGACTTGCGGAACCTTCTTGCCGCTGGCTTTCTGGAAAAGCATGGGGATGGCCGCTCGACCCGGTACCTGGCCACCGCGGCAGCCGAGGCAGCACTACAGGCTTTGTCCGCCGGCACCCAAACACCGGCCGGGCCTGGCACTCTTCAATGGTCAGCGGCCGCACGGCCCCTCGTCAAGGCGCTTCGCGCACCGTTGGGCACCCGAACCCCCGTGGGCTACGACAGCAGCTTTGTGAACAGCTACATCCCGAACCAGTCGAGCCTGCTACCGCGCAATCTGGCCACGGACCTGTACAACGCTGGCCGCAGCCAGGACCAGCTACCCGCAGGAACCTACGCGCGCGAGGTACTCGAGCAGTTGCTGATCGACCTGTCTTGGTCGTCGTCGCGCCTCGAGGGCAACGCCAAGAGCTTGCTCGACACCAAAGAGCTCTTCGAGCTCGGCCAACAAGGCGGCCCGCTCGATCAGGACACGCTGATGCTGCTCAATCACAAGAGCGCCATCGAGTTCATGGTCGATGCGGTGCCGACAGAGGGGATCACCGTGCCCGTCATCGTCGACTTGCAGGCGAAGTTGATGCGGGACCTTCTTCGCAACTCACGCGACATTGGCAGCATCCGTCGGCGCGTGGTGAACATCGACGGCTCGGTCTACACCCCCAGCAGCATTCCCTCGCTCCTTGAGGAGACGCTGAAGGCCATCGTCGACAAGGTGCGGAACATCCGCAATCCGGTTGAGGCCGCCTTCTTCCTGTGGGTCAACCTGGCCTACCTACAGCCCTTTGCGGATGGCAACAAGCGCACGAGCCGGCTGAGCGCCAACATGCCGCTCATGCTCTACAACTGCGCCCCACTGTCATTCCTGGACGTGGAGCGTTCGGACTACGCGATCGCCATGCTCGGCATCTACGAGCAGCGCAACGTGGCTGCGGCGGTGGACTTGTTCGAATTCATCTACCGCCGCTCGATTCAGAAGTACAGCGTGCTGCGCGCGTCTCTGTCAGCGCCCGACCCGATTCGGACCAAGTACCGGCAGGTCCTGAACGAGCTGATGCAGTTCGTTGTCTTCCATGGTCGAACCTTGGACGCGGCATTCGCAGATGTGCGAGTCGATGCCGCTGACAGCGCGGCGCTGCGCCTCATCGCGAACACCGAGCTCGACCAGTTGGAGCAGTACAACTGCGCCCGATACGATCTCGCGCGAAGCATGACACAGCGATGGATAGACGCAGGGCGGCGTCGTTGATGCGGCCTAGACCCGGGGCGGGCGCTGCGCCGCCACCAGCGGAAAAGAAGAAGGATCCTTGATCGAACGCACCGACAGATCGATGTCGAGCTTCGGCCAGTAAAGGTGATCGGCCGTGGGTCGTTCGACCGCAAGGATCTGATCGACGGTCGCATGTCTGAACCAGGGAAAGTCCTCGTACGGCAAAATGAATTCGTCGTCGCCGATGAGGATCCAGATACCGTTCGCGGAAATGTGCGTGACCTCAACGGCCAAAGTGTCGGCGCCAAGCATCTGTGATTTCCTTCAAGTGTCGTTCAACGGCGCTGCGGGCATCCCGGATCTGAATCGCAGTCAGTCCGATCTGGGTCGCGAGCTCGACCGCGGGTTCGATCCAGAACTTCGCTTCTCCGTCTGGGTGGGAAACGTGAACATGCTGAAGGTACCGTCACGAAGCACCGTTGGCGACATCACAAAACTCTACACCGTCGCGCAGCGACCGTGTGCTCGTATGGCTTGAAGATCCTTACATCCCGGAGTCTTCAGCAACCCCAAAACAGCAACGCCCATCGACTCTCTCGAATCAGCGGGCTCTTGAGATGACCTCAGTGGTCGGGGTGAGAGGATTCGAACCTCCGGCCTCTACGTCCCGAACGTGGCGCTCTACCAGGCTAAGCTACCCCTCGGTTTGCATCGCTTTGGAGCCATTGATTCGGTGCAGTCAACGATTGTGAGTCGGGTTGCCGCCCGTAACGTCCCGGGTTACGATTTGTATGTGATCAGGTCATTCGCCCACAAAGGTCTGGAAAATTTCTTCTATCGCGGCAGCCTTGCCGGGGTACAGGCCATTCACGCGAAGCGGATACGGTTGATTCTGGCGCTCTTGGACCAGGCAAAGGACATCGAAGACATGGACGCGCCCGCCTTGCGACTGCATCGACTCAAAGGAGAATTGCACGGCATGTGGGCCGTCACCGTTCAAGCCAATTGGCGCATCACGTTCCGGTTTGAAAACGGTGATGCCTATGTTGTGAATTATTGGGACTACCACTGAGAGGAGCGCGCACCATGGGAACGATGTACAACCCGCCGCATCCTGGCGAAATCCTGACTGAGTTGTGGCTCAAGCCGATGGAGCTCAGCGTCACTTCGGTCGCGGAAAAATTGCATGTGTCGCGCAAGACCCTGTCTGAGCTTGTCAACGGCAGGGCTGCTGTCTCCCCGGAAATGGCGCTCCGGCTGGAACTGGCTTTCGGAAAAAGTGCTGCAAGCTGGCTCGGGCACCAAGCAGCCTACGACTTGTGGTTGCTGGAAGGGCGTCGCGCGGAACTGGATATCGAGCGCGTGGTGGCATAGCGGACAAGCGACCGATAAAGCCTACGG
>JBIKVK010000268.1:0-4770 GCA_044356835.1 Burkholderiaceae bacterium | reverse complement strand
CGCGTCGACCAGGCCCAAGGCGAACTTGCCCCCATCGCGTAGGGTCTTGCGGCCGATGAGGTCGTTGGCCTGGATGGCCGTGGTGCCTTCGTAGATGGTCAAAATTCGGGCATCACGATAAAACTGCGCTGCACCGGTTTCCTCGATGAAGCCCATGCCACCGTGCACCTGGACACCCAATGAAGTGACCTCAAGCGACATTTCGGTGGACCAGCCCTTTACGATGGGCACGAGGAATTCATAAAGGGCACGATCGCGGGCCCGCTCTTGGGGATCGGAGCTGTGATGCGCCCGATCAAACGCAGCGGCCGCAAAGTAGGCGAGAGAACGGGCGCCTTCGGTCAGGGCGCGCATGGTGAGCAGCATGCGCCGCACATCGGGATGCCGGATGATCGGCACTGCCGCGGGAGAACCCGCCACATCCCGACTCTGCTCACGATCACGGGCATAGCCCACCGCCTTCTGGTACGCACGATCGGCGACAGCAATCCCCTGCAGCCCGACCGCGAAGCGGGCTGCATTCATCATGATGAACATGTACTCGAGGCCCCGCCCCTCGTCACCAATGCGGTAGCCGATGGCCCCGGGTCCCACCTCGCCGTGATTGTCGCCATACAGCAGCACCGCGGTGGGGCTCGCCTTGATGCCGAGCTTGTGCTCGATCGAGGCACACCACACGTCGTTACGCGCGCCGAGCGAGCCATCCTCACCGACCAGAAATTTCGGAACGATGAACAGGGACAAGCCCTTCACACCCTCGGGTGCATCCGGAGTTCGAGCGAGCACCAAATGAATGATGTTCTCGGCGAGGTCATGCTCGCCATAGGTGATGTAGATCTTCTGCCCGAAGAGCCGATAACTGCCATCGGGCTGAGCCACCGCGCGGGTGCGGACCTGAGCGAGATCCGAACCGGCCTGCGGTTCGGTCAGATTCATCGTGCCCGTCCAGCGCCCCTCGATCATCGGCGGGATGAATCTTTGCTGCTGCTCCACGGAGCCCGCGGTGAGCAAGGCCTCGATCGCACCATCGGTCAGCAGCGGGCACAGGGCGAAGGAAAGATTGGCCGCATTGAGCATTTCCACGCAGGGCGTGCCGATCGACTTGGGCAAGCCCTGCCCCCCCAGGGCGTCCGGATGCTGCAAGCCCTGCCAACCGCCTTCGGCGTAGGCACGAAATGCCGCGTCAAACCCGGGCGTCGTCCTGACCACGCCCTCGTTCAGGGTCGCGGGCTCGAGGTCGCCGACCCGGTTGAGGGGCGCCACCACATCCTCATTGAGTTTCGCGCACTCCTCGAGCACCGCCTGCGCGGTATCGAGGCCAGCCTCGGCCATTCCCGGCAGACAGGCAATATCCCCGAGGCGAGCGACGTGCTCGAGCGTAAACAACATGTCCTTGACCGGCGCGACGTAAGTCATCGGAAGCTCCTGTCAGATCACAGTCCGGGTAATAGGCCCGAGCATCCCAACCCGATACGACGGCCTGGGAGCCGTCGGTCCAGCTCAGAACGCGGTCAGGCCAGTTCCTTGACCATCTCAGGCACGGCCTGAAACAGATCACCCACCAGGCCGTAGTCGGCGACACCAAAGATCGGCGCCTCCTCATCCTTATTGATGGCGACGATCACCTTGCTGTCCTTCATGCCCGCGAGGTGCTGGATGGCGCCGGAGATGCCCACGGCGACGTAGAGTTGCGGAGCAACGATCTTGCCCGTCTGGCCCACCTGCCAGTCATTGGGCGCGTAGCCGGCATCGACCGCGGCGCGGCTCGCCCCAAGCGCCGCTCCGAGCCGATCGGCCAGAGGGTCCAGGATTTTGAAATTGTCGGCCGAACCAATGCCGCGTCCTCCCGAGACGACGATCTTGGCCCCGGCCAGTTCGGGCCGATCGCTCTTGGCCACATCCCGGCCCACGAAGCTCGACAGACCGCTGTCGGCCACGGCAGGAACGGAGGTAACCGTCGCCGAACCCCCGGTGGCAGGCGCCGGATCGAAGGCGGTGGTTCGGACGGTGATGACCTTGACCGGGTCGGCCGACTGCACGGTGGCGATAGCGTTGCCGGCGTAGATGGTACGTTCGAAGGTGTCGGGGGACTGCACCGCGATGATGTCGGAAATCTGGGCGACATCCAGGCGGGCGGCCACCCGCGGAAGGAGGTTCTTGCCGTGGGCAGTCGCCGGCGCGAGCACGTGCGAGTGACCCGCGGAGGCGGCCACGGCCTGCTCGGCAATGTTCTCCGCAAGCTGATCGGCCAGATGGGGCGCATCGGCCAGCAGGACCTGATCCACCCCGGCCACCTGCGAAGCCGCCTGAGCGGCCGCGGCACAGCCGCTGCCCGCGACCAGCACTGTGATCGGGCCACCACACAGCTGGGCGGCAGCAATGGTATTGAGGGTGGAAACCTTCAGCGAAACATTGTCGTGTTCGGCAATGACCAGCGTCGACATGATGAACCCTTCCTCAAATGATTTTGGCTTCGTTACGCAGCTTCTCGACCAGAGCGTGCACGTCTGCAACCTTGACCCCCGCCTTGCGGCCCGGCGGCTCGCTGACTTTCAGCGTGCGCAGCCGCGGCGCGGGATCGACCCCGAGATCGGCGGGCTTGACCACATCAAGGGGCTTCTTCTTCGCCTTCATGATGTTGGGCAGCGTGACGTAGCGCGGCTCGTTGAGGCGCAAGTCGGTCGTGACGATGGCCGGCAAGCGAATCGATACGGTCTCCAGCCCCCCGTCGACCTCTCGCGTGACCGCCGCACGACCGTCGGCAATCTCAACTTTGGATGCAAAGGTGGCCTGAGGCATACCCGCGAGCGCGGCCAACATCTGACCCGTCTGGTTGGCATCGTCGTCAATCGCCTGTTTGCCCAGGATCACGAGCTGCGGCTGCTCGCGATCGCACATCGCCTTGAGCAGCTTGGCCACCGCGAGCGGCTGAAGTTCGGCATCGGTCTCAATCAGGATCGCGCGGTCGGCGCCGATGGCCAGCGCCGTGCGCAGTGTCTCCTGGCAGGCGGTCAAACCACAGGACACCGCCACGATCTCGGTCGCCACGCCCTTTTCTTTGAGTCGAACTGCTTCTTCAATAGCAATTTCATCAAAGGGATTCATCGACATCTTGACGTTGGCGATATCGACCCCGGTCTGGTCACTCTTGACCCTGACCTTGACGTTGTAGTCGACGACACGTTTGACGGCAACGAGGACTTTCATCTCGGCTCTCGATACTGAATGAATGAAGGATTGGGCAGGCGCCTGGACTGATCCGGAATCGCCGGTTGAACTCGAGGCGAATTATAAGCGGGACCGCCTGGACGCATCCCAGTGACCACAAGCGAAAGCGGCCAGAGCCCCAAAGAAAGCCGCCACCCCGGCCCCCAAGAAGGCCGCCCCGGGCGCCCAGCCCACCCACAACGCACTCGCGCCCAGCCCCCCCAGCGTACCGCCCAAACCGTAGGCAATCATGGAATAGAGGCCCTGGGCGCGTGCCTGACGGGCGGGCTCGAACCAGCGGTGCATCAGCACCTGGGCCGCGCCGTGATGAACGCCAAAGGTCACCGCATGGAGAGTCTGCGTCAACACGATCGCCACCAGACCGCCTTCGGACAAGCCTACCCACGCAAACCGCACGGCCGCCACCAGCATGCTGAATGCGAGCAACGCCAGCGCGCTGAAACGGTCAAAGAGCGGCCTCGAGGCGTAAAACACGACGATTTCGGCGACCACTGCAATCGCCCAGAACGCTCCGATCGCCGGCTTGCCATAGCCATGGCGCTCGAGGAAAAGCGAAAAGAACGCGTAATAGGATGCGTGCGCATACACCATGAGGAACAGCGACACGAAGAAGGCAAGCAGCACCGGATCCTTCAGGGCATGCCAAACGGGGGCGCTGGCCTGGGAAGAAGCAGGCTCGGTCGGAGTCACGGGCCCCGCGGGCATGATCCAGGTGGCGACGATCAGCCCTCCCATCATCGCCGCAAGCCAGGCGGGAAGCGTCTGCATTCCCAGGGATTCGAGGACGGGCGCCATGCCAAGCACCGCGACAATAAAACCGATCGAACCCCACGCGCGCAGCCGCGAGTAGCGGGCGGCATCGCCCCCAGATACGCCCAGGGCAATGGCCTCTGTGATCGGGACCTTGCCGGCGTTGGCGAAGAACATCAGGGTTGCAAATGCCGCGACCGCATAGAAATGGCTGCCGGCGAAGGCCAGACCTACAAGGGCGACGATGGCCAACAACGCGCAGCCCCTCATCACGGTCAGGCGGGCCTGGGTGCGGTCGGCGACCCACCCCCAGAAGGGCGGGCCGATGAGGCGCGTGGCCGGAGCCAGCGACATGATCAAGCCGATCTGGGCCACGCTCAGGCCGATTGCGCTGAAGTAAAGGCTGAGGAACGGCGAATGCGTCCCGACATACGCGAAGTAGGCAAAATAAATCGCGCACACGCCCGTCCGGGTGCGCGCATCCGAGGCACTCAGCGGGGTACCCTGCCGGCAATCGCTGGCGTCTCGACCCGGACGTCTGCATTCTGGGCTCTTTGCCGCAGCGCGTGGTCGATGAGCACCAGCGCCAACATGGCCTCGGCGATCGGCGCCGCACGAATGCCCACGCACGGATCATGGCGGCCTAGAGTTTCAACCGTGACCGGTTGGCCCGACTTGTCGATCGACCGCCGGGGGATACGGATGCTCGAGGTGGGCTTGATGGCGAGTGAAACAGCGATCGGCTGCCCGGTGGAGATGCCTCCCAGCACCCCGCCGGCTTCATTTCCGACG
>JBIKVK010000051.1:0-16377 GCA_044356835.1 Burkholderiaceae bacterium | reverse complement strand
TTTCAACAATGCGGTTTCAGAGCGTCTGGACGAACTCTTCGGACGGGGCTTCGATTTCACCTACCTGTACCCGGGGCTGTGCAAGGTGATCCAGGCTGCGGGACGGGTGATTCGCGACGTGGAAGACCGCGGCACGGTGATGCTGATCGACGAGCGCTGGAGCAAGCCACGGTTGCGGGCACTGCTGCCCGAACACTGGGGGCTCAGGCCTGAATCGCCCGAGCCCGCAGCTGACCGCAGCCCCCCTCAACCTCCTGCGCTGCCGAGTGCCTGATCTTGGTCAGAATACCGCGCCGGTGCAGGGTTCGAGCCATATCGGCGGCACGCTCCCACGAGGGCCGACGATAGGCCAACCCCGGCACAGTGTTGTAAGGAATCAGGTTGAGAACCGCATAGCGGCCTGCGAGCTTGAGCGCCAGCGCCTCAACCTCTTCGGCGCCATCGTTCACGCCCTCGAGGAGCGTCCACTGGTACTGGATCGGATAACCAACAGTGCGCGCATAGATCTCGGCCGATTCGATCAGTTCATCCACCGCAATGCGCGGGGCACGCGGCAATAGTTGCGATCGCAACGAATCATTGGTGGTGTGCAACGAGAGCGCGAGCGCCGGACGGACAGGTCCCAGGGGCAATCGCTCGAACACCCGACGATCGCCCACCGTCGAAAACACCAGGTTTTTTTGCCCGATATCGCCTTCGGTCGCGAGCAATTCGATGGCTTCGAGGACCGCGTCCAGGTTGTGCGCCGGCTCGCCCATGCCCATGAACACCACCTTGCGCACGGCACGCAGCCGCCGGGCTGCAACCACTTGGGCGACGATTTCGGCACTGCCCAACTGCCGGACGAGCCCCCCCTGCCCGGTCATGCAAAAGGTGCAACCGACCGCGCAGCCCACCTGCGTGGACACGCAGACCCCGTCGCGAGGCAACAGCACCGACTCGACGGTCTGCCCATCATGGAGTTCGATCAGCAGTCGCTCGCCGCCATCTGCTGCGCCGTGCCGAAGGCGAACCACGCCCAGCCGGTCGAGGCCCCGGGCGATGTCCGGAAGCGCGCGCTCGAGTGAACCCGGAAAAAAATCGGCGCTCTTCTTTCGGGGACTGTCCCAGGGGAGAGCCCGAGTCCACAGACGGAACAAGCGGGGCTCATGACAGGGTCGCGCCCCGGCCGCCCTGAACTGCTCGCGGATGGCACCGATTCCGGTCGGAGGATCGGGGCGAAGGACGGCAGCGGCCACGGCATCGGAAGCGGTGATGGGCGCGATCAGGCAAGCGCCTCGAAAACCACATCCTGAGCGCCTTCCCAAAGGGTCTTGACCCCCAGCGCCCGCAGATGTTCCCGACCCTCGACGATGGTGAGGAAATGGTTGCCGGCGAGTTGACCGAGCTTGCTGGCGAAACAACAGGCTCCATAGGCCATGATGATCTCGGTTTCGCTGTAGCCGCCCGGATAGAACAGGATGTCGCCCGGCGCCGGATGACTGGTGGCATTTTCGAAACTGACCACGCCCTTGTCATCGGAGAGGACCCAGTCGCCCAGCGGCACCCAGCACCCCTCACCGCTCCAACGCACGTGAATCAGTTTCTGCCGGTAGGGCAGCAAGCGGGCGAATGCGGCGACTGTACGGGGGGCGTCCGGATGGGTTTCAGCGACGAACTGATGGCCACCCGCGGTAATGCGAATTTTCATTGAAAAAACTCCTGGGGCAGGATGCCCTCGACGAATTGCAGAAATCGGCTTTCACTACTCAGAGCGCGGCCACGGCGAAATCCGGTCAGGCCGACGGCTGGCCGATCCACTTGCTCACCGTGGGCGCCGACCAGCGCTCGATCCGGTCGAGCAACTGGTCCGGGTCGGACTCCAGGACGATCATGTCCCGATGCGCATCGCGCATGAATCCCTGATCGACGGCGCGATCGAGCATCAGACGCATCGGATCGTAAAAACCGGACACATTGAGCGCGCCACACGGCTTGGTCGGCCGACCGACATGATCGGACAACTGGGTCAGGGTGGCGGCCTCGAACAACTCTTCGAGGGTCCCCAGGCCACCGGGCAGGGCGACAAACGCGTCGGCCAGTTCGGCCATCCGGGCCTTGCGGCTGCGCAGGTCAGGAACGATCTCATGTTGGGTCAGAGCTCCGTGGAGATGGCCGCGCTCATGGAGGCGCCGGTGGATGACGCCGGTGACCTGGCCCCCGGCCGCCAGTACTGCATCGGCGACCACGCCCATCAGACCGAGATGGGTGCCTCCGTACACCAGACGGATCGCGCGACGCGCGATCGCCTGGCCGAGCGCGGTCGCCGCTTCGGTATACGTCGGCGAAATCCCATGATTTGAACCGCAAAACACCGCAATTGCCGCAATCCGCGGGCGCTCATCCGGAACGCTCAAGATCCTGACTCCCAACGCTTCAACGGGTCAGATGATGACAGATACGGAACATCCGTGACGGAAGGTATGATTTTGGTCTGCACCACCAAAGCGATTTCATCCGGAGGATACGGGCTCATGAATCCATCAGGCAGCGCATTCGAGTCACTGCAATCGCCGCTGATTCTGGCAGGCCATCGCCTTCGCAACCGCGTGGTTCATGCGTCGATGACGACCCGCTTCCAATCAGGCGGCAAGGTCACCCCGATGCTGATCGACTATTGCGTGAACCGCGCTCGAGGGGGAGCGGCCGCAGTCGTCTCAGAACCGCTTGCGATGATGCGATCGCAAGCCTCGGTGCCTAAAGTGCAGGTGTTTGACGGTCTGAACGCCGACGGGCTGAAACGCTGGGCCGACGCAGTGGAATCGCTCGACTGCCGCCTCCTCGGCCAGGTTCAGGACCCCGGTCGAGGTCGGCACGCGCCGGGACGTTCTCCGTCGTCGATCGGCCCCTCGCCTCTGCCTGACGACATGAGCTGGACCGTACCGCAGACCCTCAGCACGGCCCAGGTGCGGTCGTTGATCGAGGAATTTGCCCAGTCGTCTCTGCACCTGAAAAAGTGCGGCTTCAGCGGGGTGGAGCTGTCCTGCGGTCACGGGCACCTGTTCCATCAGTTCATGTCGCCCCGGTCCAACCGGCGGGACGATGACTATGGCGTGACCCGTGAGGGCCGCGTTCGACTGGTCGCCGAGTTGGTCGCCGCAATCCGCGCCCTGTGCGGGCGCGATTTCATCATCGGGATCAAATTGCCCGGCGATGACGGGCTCGCTGACAGCATTCCACCCTCGGAGGGGGCAGCGATTGCCCACCTGCTGACCGCCCCACGGATCGCAGACTATGTCTGTTTCGCTCAGGGGGGGCACTCCCAGTCGCTCGAAATGCACGTGCCCGACCGCTATGGCCCGACCATGCCTTATGCAGAGCTCACACGGCAGTTGCGCGCCCATGTCAATGGCACCCCGCTGATGGCGCTGGGCCGGATTACCGACCCCGCAGAAGCCGAGGGGCTGCTGCAAAGGGGCGAGGCCGAACTCGTCGGTCTGGGACGTGCCCTGATCGCCGACCCGGCCTGGTACAACAAGGCGGTCTCTGGGCGATCGCACGATCTGCGCTATTGCGTGTCCTGCAATACCTGCTGGGGCTACGGCACACTGCACCATGCAGCACTTCGCTGCGTGAACAATCCCCGGATCGGGCAGGCCGACGAGGCCGACTTCAGGCCGGAAGCCACCTCACAGCCCCGACGCATCGTGATCGTCGGCGCGGGGGTTGCAGGACTCGAGGCCGCCTGGGTTGCCGCGGCCCGGGGCCATCAGGTCACTGTTTTCGGGCGATCGCAGGAGCACGGCGGCCGGACGCGCCTCAGGGCGCGCCTGCCCGGGGGCGAGACCATCACTAGCATCCCGGACTACCAATACCCGGCAGCGCTGCGCGCCGGCGCGCGCTTCCGGCTGGGCGAGGAGGCCAGCGCCGAGGCGATCCTGGCCCTCAAACCCGACGAAGTGGTCCTGGCCACAGGGGGACGGATGATTCCGCCCCAATGGCTTCCGGCCGAGGTGCTGGACAGCGGCATGGTGCCTGACCTCGAAACTGCACTCTGGCAGATCGATGGCCTGAAGACGCGGCAACCGGGCTGCGCGGTCATTTACGACATGGATCACAACGACGGCACCTATGCGGCGGCCGAGCGTCTCCACGAACTGTTCGAACGGGTGGTCGTGATCACCCCTCGCGACGCGATCGCGACCGATCTCTGGATTGTCGCCCGCCAGGGAATCCACCGCCGCTTTGCCCTCAAGGGCATCGAGACGGTCACTCTGGTGGAACCGGTATGGAACGAGGCTGGATTTGAAGAGGGCGTACTCGAATACCGCAATATCTACTCGGGCAAGACCGGTCGAATCGAACAGGTCTCGATGCTCACCTGGTCAACGCCCAGAGCGCCCGAACTCGAGCTTCTTGGGCCCCTCGAGGCCGCCGGCGTTAAGGTACGAATGATCGGCGACGCCCGGTCGCCGCGCGACCTCATCACAGCCACGGCCGAGGGTCATGCGGCCGGACTGGCCGTTTGAGGCCGCCTCGCAACCGAAGCAATCCCAAATGGACGATGCCAGCCAGATTCGAGTGCCGGAACGCTTTGTTCAGATTTTCGTGGAGCCCGGCCGAATCCGCCCCCGCCTGTCGCGCTCAGAAATCGAAACGCGGCATGAACTGTGCGAGGACCTGGCCCGGATGCTCTGCGACACCGCCCGGGAGCAATGCTGGTCTCTGAACATCACCTTGGCCGACGCGCTGGAGCGTATCGCCCTCGGACTCCCCGAGTGCGGACTGGACCTCGAACTTGCTGAGCGCGACTGGGTCGTTGCCCGCGTCAACGAATTGCTGGACGACTTCAGGCCGCGTCAGACCTGAGCCAGATCCGACGCGGGGATGACGTCAGGCTCAACGCGTGATCGGCTTGTAGCGGATCCGGGTCGGCCGGGCTGCATCTTCACCCAGGCGTCGCTTCTTGTCCGCCTCGTATTCCTGATAATTGCCGTCGAAGAACACCCACTGCGAGTCGCCCTCGGCTGCGATGATGTGAGTGGCGATCCGATCGAGAAACCAACGGTCGTGTGAAATGACGAACACGCACCCCGCAAACTCCAGGAGCGCGTCCTCAAGGGCTCGCAAGGTTTCGACGTCGAGGTCGTTCGAGGGTTCGTCCAGCAGCAGCAGGTTGCCCCCCGAGCACAGGGTCTTGGCGAGATGAAGCCGTCCGCGCTCGCCGCCGGATAGATTGCCGACGATTTTCTGCTGATCGGCACCCTTGAAGTTGAAACGACCAATGTAGGCACGCGAAGGCATTTCAAACTTGCCCACGGTGATCAGATCGGACCCGTTGGAGATCGCTTCCCAGACCGTCTTTTCGTTGGGCAGGGCATCACGAGTCTGGTCGACCCAGGCGAGTTGAACCGTGGAGCCCACTCGAACCTCACCCGAGTCGGGCTTCTCTGCGCCAGTGATCATCCGGAACAGGGTCGACTTGCCAGCACCGTTGGGGCCGATGATGCCCACGATGGCGCCCTGCGGGACCTTGAAGCTGAACCGGTCCATCAGCAAGCGGTCACCGAAGGCCTTGCTGACCTGGTCAAACTCGATCACTTCATTGCCCAGGCGCTCGGCCACAGGGATGAAGATCTCCTGTGTTTCGTTGCGTTTCTGGTGCTCGTATGAGCTCAACTCCTCAAAGCGGGCAAGACGAGCCTTGCTCTTGGCCTGTCGGCCCTTCGGATTCTGTCGAACCCACTCGAGCTCGGCTTTCATGGTCTTGATGCGCGCTGCCTCCTGACGCGCCTCGATCTGCAGCCGCCCCTCTTTCTGTTCGAGCCAGGAGCTGTAATTGCCCTTCCAGGGAATGCCGTGACCTCGGTCGAGTTCGAGAATCCACTCGGCAGCGTTATCCAGGAAATAACGGTCATGAGTGACCGCCACCACGGTGCCGGGGAAGCGCTGCAGGAACTGCTCGAGCCAATCGACACTTTCCGCATCGAGGTGGTTCGTGGGCTCATCGAGCAACAGCATGTCGGGACGCGACAGGAGTAGTCGGCACAACGCGACCCGGCGCTTTTCACCCCCGGACAGGCTGCCGATCACGGCCTCCCATGGAGGCAGCCGCAATGCATCCGCGGCGATTTCCATCTGATGCTCGGTATCGGCCCCCGCCGTCGCGATGATCGCCTCATACTTTGCCTGCTCGGCGGCCAGTTGGTCGAAATCCGCATCGGGCTCGGCATAGGCCGCATAAATCTCGTCCAGACGCTTGCGCGCATGCATCACCTCCCCCAGCCCCTCCTCGACCGCCTGACGAACGGTACTGGCGGGATCGAGCTCAGGTTCCTGGGGCAGATAGCCGATCCGGATGCCGGGCATGGGCACGGCATCACCCTCGATGTCCCGGTCAGCCCCAGCCATGATGCGCAAAAGACTGGACTTGCCCGAGCCATTGAGACCCAAAACCCCGATCTTTGCGCCGGGAAAAAAGGACAGGGAGATATCTTTGAGGATCTGACGCTTCGGCGGGACAATCTTGCCGACGCGATTCATCGTGAATACGTACTGGGCCATGGCGGATTGGATCTGCGAGCTGCGGGGTTGATGAGGGTGCGAGACGACCGAAGCGCGCAGTCTGACACAGGGCGCTTCAGTCTGCAGTTTCGCCACCTGACCCACGGGGATGATCTCAGCTGCGGCTGCGACGCCCGTTTCGCTCGAAACCGCCCTGACGGGTGCGAATTCTCGCGTACGCCAAAAGCCGCTGGCGAACCCTGCGCTCGATTTCGCGCATCGATCGGTCCAGATCCGCCGGCTCAGGCCAGGGAACGCCCTCGGCCATCAGCAAGCAGGCGGCCTCATCGACGTTGTCCACTGCGACCACTTTGAACAGACCCGACCGGACAGCCTCGGTCACCTCATCGCGCAACATCAGGTGCCGGCCGTTGTCCGCCGGAATCAGCACTCCGTGTGACCCATCAAGCCCCCGATCCCGACACAGCTCGAAGAAACCCTCGATTTTTTCGTTCACGCCACCAATCGCCTGAACTGTGCCTCGCTGGTTGAGCGAACCGGTCACAGCCAGGGACTGACGAATCGGCAGCCCCGAGAGCGCCGACAAGAGCACGCAAGCCTCAGCCAGTGAGGCGCTGTCGCCGTCTACCTCTCCATACGTCTGCTCAAAGACCAGGCTGCCGGCCACCGACAAGGGCGACAGCGCGCTGTAACGCGAGGCGAGCCAGGCGGACAAGATCATGACGCCCTTGGTATGCAAGGCCCCGCCCAAGTGAGCTTCCCGCTGGATATCTACCACCGACCCGTCGCCCACGCGGGTGGTCGCCGTAATGCGGGTCGGGATGCCGAAGTGCAAATCACCCGAACTGAGCACCGCGAGCCCGTTGATCTGGGCCGGGACGGTACCCGCGGTGTCGATCAGTACGGTGTGATTGATGATCAACTCATGCAAGCGACGGCGCAGATCATCGCTACGGGTACGGCGCGCCTCGAGAGCCTGGGCGAGATGGATCGCTTCGACCCGTGCGGCTCCGGAGCGGGCGGCCCACCGGTCGGCTTCGGTCATCAGGTCGCCGATCCTCCGCACGAGCAAACTGAGGCGGCCGCAGTCGGAGGTCTCGCGGGCGCTCCAGTCGATCAGCTTGGCAACAGCATTACGGTCGAAGGGCTTGAGCTTGGATCGCTGGGCAATTCCCGCCACCCAGCGGGCATAGTCCTGCACGCCCAGCTCGCTGCGCAGTGCATCATCGACAAACTCGGGCGCAATTCTGAAGAGTTCATCGAAGTCCGGATCCACAGCCTGAAGCAAGGCATGCAGCGGGCGGTCGCCGAAAAGCACCACCCGAGCATCGAATGGGATGGGCTCGGGCTCAAGCGTCACGGTACTTACCAGGCCATACTGCTGGCCCAGGGACTCGATACGTACCTCGCGGGTAATCAGCACCCGCTTGAGTGCATCCCAGGCAAAGGGTTGCATCAGCACGCGTCGAGCATCGATCAGCAGAAACCCGCCGGCCGCGCGATGCAGAGCGCCTGCCTTGATCATGCCGAAATCGGTGATCAGTGCGCCATATCGAGGGAGATATTCGACTCGCCCGATCAGGTTGCCAAGCGTCGGGTTGTCCTCGATGACCACCGGGGCCCCAAGATCGCCGTCGCGCGTCACCAGCACATTGACCTGATAGCGACGAAGCGGTGCAAGCGACTCGCCGACGCCGGCTGCCGCCAGCTCGACACCCTGGGCTTCAGCCCCCTCCTGAAAGAGCTCGGCATGGTTGATGACATCGAGCTGAACGTTCAACAGAAAATCGATGACCGGCCGCTGAGGAAGATATTTCCGAATTAGGTCATCGACCAGATTGCCGACCGCCATGCCGGTGACCTGTTGGTTGAGAAGCTTCATCGCCGCCCGCCGGCCTCCACGCCAGACGATCACTTGACGCATCAAGCGGTCAAGACGCCCCTGGAGCACCTCGATGGCCTCCGAGATGCGCTGACGCTCATCGGCCGGCAGCTTCTCGAAGTCCTCAGCCGGCATCACATCGCCGTCTCGGGCCGGGGCGAACGAAAATCCCGACGGGGTCCGCCACAGCGCCACCCCTTCTGCGCGAGCCTCGGCGATGAGCTTGCCCAGCGCCGTCTCCTGAAGCGCATTGAACTCGGCATCGATCTTGGTGACCCGGGCTTGATAGTCGTCGCTCTCAAACACCGAAGGGATGGCACTGCTCAGCTCTTCGATCAGCTGAGCCACATCATCACGGAGCTTCGGGCCCTGGCCAGCCGACAACCAAAGCAAACGGGGCCGCGATGGGTCATCAAAATTGTTGACATAACAACAATCGTCAGCCGGGGGCATGCGCTGAGCCAGCGTATTCAGCAGCGCCGACGTTGCCTCGAGCTTCCCCGTCTCGGCATGGCCCAGGACAAAGAGGTTGAAGCCGCTGTGCGGCAGTTCTACCGCGAAGCGGATGGCATCGAGGGCCCTCTCCTGTCCAGGGTGATCATGGCGGCTTTCAAGGACACTGGTGTCCGAGAATTCAAGCGTCTTCGGATCACAGCAGGCAGACAGCTGTTCTGGGGCCAATACGATCATGCAGCCACCACTTCAACGTGGGGAGGGAACTCTTCGATCAGAGCCTGCAGTTCCTCACGGCCCAAGGTTTCGCGGGCAAGCAGACGTGCTGCCCCCTCTTCTAGGCGGATGCGCTGACCGGAGAGAATCGCGAGGCTTCGATTCAAAGCCTCGTCGATGAGGGACCGAACCGCACAGTCGATCTCCCGCAGGGTCGCATCCGAGAGCGTTGCTCTGGGTTCCATCGCCCAGGGTAATGACGGGTCGGCCTTCGCAGGCAAATCGAATGCCTGGGGTCCCAAGCCCGGGTGCATGCCGTACTGAATCACCATGCTGCGGGCAATTGAGGTCACTTTGACCAGATCATCGGATGCGCCTGTGGAAATCCCCCCGAGGCATAGCGTCTCGGCGGCGCGGCCACCCATCAGCACCGCCATCTTGGCCAGCAGTTCGTCGCGCGTCATGAGGAAGCGATCCTCGATCGGACGGGCAATGGTGTACCCCAGCGAGCCCACGCCCCGCGGAATGATCGAGACCTTGTGGATGGTTTCGCCCTGAAGAACTTCCAAGGCCACCAGCGCGTGCCCCATTTCATGGAAGGCGACGGTCTTGCGTTCGGCCGGGTTGAGCAATCGATTCCGCTTTTCGAGTCCGGCCACAATACGCTCGAGCGCTCCGGTAAAGTCATCCATCCCGACCTCGGCGTGGTCTCGCCGTGTGGCGAGCAAAGCGGCCTCGTTGACCAGATTCGCAAGGTCGGCGCCACTGAAGCCAGGAGTCAGCGCGGCCAGATCATCGAGCACCACCTTTGGGTCCATCCTGATCCGTCGGATATGAACCTGCAGTATCTGCACGCGACCGACACGGTCGGGTCGGTCGACCAGGACCTGGCGATCGAATCGACCTGCGCGAAGCAATGCCGGATCGAGGATCTCGGGTCGGTTGGTGGCCGCGAGAAGCACCACTCCGGAACTGGGATCAAAGCCGTCCAGTTCGGCCAGCAGCTGATTCAGGGTCTGCTCCTTCTCATCGTGACCTCCCAGACCGTAGGCCCCCCGGGCACGGCCCAATGCGTCGATTTCATCGATGAAGATGATGGCGGGCGCCTTGCGCCGGGCCTGCTCGAAGAGGTCGCGCACCCGGGCGGCTCCCACTCCCACGAACAGTTCGACAAACTCGGAACCATTGATCGAGAAAAAGGGCACTCCGGCCTCGCCCGCGACCGCACGGGCGAGCAGCGTCTTGCCCGTTCCGGGCGGTCCTACGAGCAGGATGCCGCGCGGGATTCGCGCGCCCAGGCGACCATGCCGGGTGGGGTCACGAAGAAAACCGACCACTTCGCTCAATTCACCCTTGGCCTCATCGACCCCCGCGACATCGCTGAAACTCACCTTGATGTCCGTTTCCACATAGACGCGAGCGCGGCTGCGACCCACGCCTATCAAACTCTTGCCGGGTGCCCCTGCACCGCCGAAGCCGGCGCCGCGCAACAGCAGCATCCAGAGCAAGAAGAGCAGCAGCGTTGGACCGACCCAACCCAGCATTTGCTGAAACCAGCCGCTCTCGGAGATCGCACGGTAGCGGAGCCCGGAGGCATCGTTCAGCTGCCCGGCGAGCGCCGGATCGACACGGTGGGTGCTGAAGCGGGTCTGCCCGCCGGACAGCGGTTGCCTGAGCTCGCCGCGCAAGAGGGTCGTCCCGACGTTCAGATCACGGATGTTGTCCGCCTTCAGTTGCTCCAGAAACTCGCTGTAGTCGAGCTCGACCGAGGCCCCGCCGGCTTTCCAGCCGTCACTGAGAAACAGTCCGACCAGCAAGGCAATCAGCCAGAAGACCGTCATCCATCGAGTGGTTTTGCCCGCCATGCGCTCCAGTCCGCGAAGACTGCGAGTCTGCCGGCCTTGACCGTGCCCGACTTGACGCGAGCCAAGCAAGGGCGGCGCTCACCCTTGGGGCGTTGACCTTCCCCAAAGTCTGTCGATCCGCCCTGTCCTGTTCGATGGGCACTCCCCACGCAGTGCGGCACACCGTGCCGAGCGGGCTCTGGCGCTACGCAAGCGCTGAAGGGCCCGCCATCGACCAGCCGGCTGATTGCCACAGCCTCCGGGCCCCCTAGACTGTCTGCGTGGCGCGTCCCCCGCTTGCTTGCGCTTTCACGTCCTTTCATCGGACCTCGAGTATCAGGACAACCCGTGCACCCACCCGCAGCCGATTCCGACGCGAACCGAACCACCCCCCGACCCGCCGATCAGGCCGCCGAGCTTCGCCTTGCCCATCGACTGCTCGACGAGCGCTGCCGGTATCAGGCCAAACAGATTCTCCTGGAACCGGTCCTGATCCTGAGCCTGTCGGTACTTGCGGGTTCAGGCCTGTCCGATCTGGTGCCCCCCGCTACCCTGACGGGCTGGGTCATGCTGTCGATCCTGGCGGCCTCGGCTCGGTTGCTGCTCGCGCTGTCCCTGCTGCGCAGACGCTTCTGTCGGGATGCGCGCCCCCACGCGGCACTGTTCCGGATCAGTACGGGCTTGACCGGACTGTTGCTCGGGTCCAGTGCTTGCCTGTTTTTCCCTCACATCGGTCACGACGCCCGCTTGCTGATCACTCTGGCTCTGGCCGGATGGCTGGCAGCCGCCCTGCCTCTGCATGCTGCATTCCCCAGGCATGCTCGCCTTCACCTTGTGCTGGTGATCGGGCAACTCGCAGTCGCCTGGTGGCTCTCCGAGCCCGAACATGGCGCGCTCTGGGCGCTCGGTCTGAGCGCCTGCGCGCTGCTCCTGGATCGCCTGTCGCGCACGCTCAGTCACACCCTGGGAACGGCCCAACGCGGCCGACACCAGCGACGGGAATTGCTTCGCAGACTCGCCGTCGAGACCCGCCAAGCCCAGGCAGCCAGCGCCTCCGCCTCACGGTTTCTCGCCGCTGCGAGCCACGACCTTCGGCAGCCCGCCACAGCTCTATCGCTCATGAGCGGGCTGTTGAGCGAACGATGCCCGGACCCCAAGCTTCGCCCCTTGACCGACGGGATCGTCCGCTCCTCTGTGGCCTTGAATGATCTCCTGGGCAACTTGCTCGACCTGTCTCGACTCGATGCCGGCGTCACCCGCGCCGAGCCGCAATGGCACGAGCTCGCTTCGGTGCTTGATGACCTCAAGCTTGAATTCGAGCAGCGCATCCAATCGAAGGGGCTGTCTTTCGGCGTCGAACCGCTCACTGGAGAGGTGTTCACGGACCGCATCCTGCTCATGCGCATGGTTCGCAATCTGCTCGAAAACGCCCTGCGGTACACCGACCAGGGCGGCATTTCGATACTGGCGCGCGCGGGCTCCCGGCTCGAAATCATCGTCAGCGACACCGGGATCGGCATGCCCGAAGAGCTCCGGGACTCCATCAGCCGCCCCATGGAATCGCTTGCGGATACCGCCCTGCGGTCACGGCGAAATGGGCTCGGAATAGGTCTGGCGATGGTCCGCAGGATCGCGCTGTTGCTCAGGGCCGATCTGGACATCCAATCGGACGGCCGCACCTGGTCACGTGTTTCGATCCTTATGCCCGTCGCGAGCTGGCGTGAGGGTGTGAGCACCGATCAAGAGTCTCTCACTCTGGGCACCGCAGCCTGCGCGACCACTCAAGGTGGGCGAGTCGGCACTCGCCCCGTCAAAGGGGGTCAGGCCCAGCGGGCCCTCCTCGTCGAAGACTCACCCGAAGTGGCTCGTGCCATGACCGCCATCCTCGAATCGCGCGGTTACCGGGTTGATTGCGCTCATACTGCCGAGGACGCCATACGACTCATGCGGAGCGCGATCCGCTTTATCCTGATCATCTCCGACCTGAGACTGGGCGGCGAAATGGACGGTGCAGACCTGCTCGTGCGGGCCCGACTGTTGCAGCCGGGCTCGCGCTGCATCCTGACAACGGCCGATACCAGCGCCTATGCAACCGGCCGGGCTCGACAGGCCGGACTCGAGCTTCTTCACAAACCGTTACGCACCGAACTGCTCGCCTGACCCCCTGCGCTATGCTCTGAGCGCCCTTGCGCGCGGCATCGCCGTGTCGCACGGTATCCCCTGACCCGTAAACCCCTTGTCATGCAGCCGGTTGGGCCCGACGGCTCAGCACGATGCTTGCTCGGTCCCGGTCCCGGAGCCATTGCAGCCGAGCTTGCCTCGGCCCGGACGGCGAGCGGACAGCGCGATCGCCCTGCCCGGAAGCGATCAGGCAGCCGCAACCTCGCGGCGGAGATCGTTGCGCCCAATCACGCAGCGCAGTTGGGCCAGATCGACAATGTCGATCTCGCGGTTGTGCACCCGGATGAGTTTTTCGCCCTGGAACCGAGACAGAATTCGGCTCACCGTCTCGAGTTTCAGCCCAAGCAAGCTACCGATTTCTTCGCGGGTCATTCTGAGAATGAAGCGTGTGGCCGAGTAACCCCGGGCCGCCAGCCGCTGGGAGAGATTCAGAAGAAAGGCGGCGAGGCGTTCCTCGGCGCGCATCGAACCGAGCAGCAGCATCAGCGCGCGCTCGCGCTGAATCTCGTTGGCCAGCATTCGGAACAGTTCCCGCTGCAACAGCGGCTCGTGCCGGACCAACATCTCGAGCGCATCGCGTGCGATTTCGATGACCTCTCCATCCTCCAGGGCAATCGTGTCCCCGTTGTAATGGTCAGCGCCGAGCCCGTCCAAGCCAAGGACTTCACCGGCCATGTGAAATCCGGTTACCTGTTCGCGGCCGTCTTCAGTCAACAAGACGCTCTTGAATGATCCGGCGTGAATGCCGTAGAGGGCCGTGAACTCGGCTCCGTATCGGTACAGATAGTCGCCGCGCTTGAGTCGTCGCCGCTGCCCACCGGCCCGGCTGAGCAAAATATCGATCCCCGGCGGCAGCGGGATCGGCGAACGGGCCGGAGACAGGCGTCCGACCGGTTCGGCTCCAGGAGTGGCAAAAACGCTCACGGGAGGCGCGCTGGTTGCGGGTTGATGAACGTTGCTATCGATCATGGGAGGCTCCTTCTAACTACTTGTGGCAAAGCGATGACGCTCATCAGACTGTATCGGGGGTGGTACGGCACTTGATTTCGGTCAACAAACTATACGTAACAATTTGAAACACATGACGTCAGTGCGTTTCGCGCCAAAAAGTTTGGATTCGATCAATCAAGTCGGCACAAATGCAACAGAGTTGCAAAAAGTCTGCGCCGAAATACCTGCCGTATCAAGCCAATTTGAATCGACAGCCTCTTTGCCGATCGTCAAAGAGCGCTGCGAACCCATCGATAGCATGAACGCTTCAACACGGAATCAATGGGGGGCGCCGCCATGTTCAAGCATCTGCTGATGCCGACCGACGGGTCGAATTTATCCAACGACGCGCTCAAGGTGGGGATCAGCTTCGCGCAGGAAATCAAGGCTCGGGTGACCTTCATTCATGTCATGCCCGAATACGTCGCGGCCGCCTTCGCGGAATTTCCGGCCGGAGGACAAGCCGCTTTTGCCGACTTCATGAAGGCCACCGAAGACTCGGCCAAGTCAATCCTCGGGGCAGCGGAGGCTGCGGCCCGCACCGCCTCCATCACCTGCGATTCCGTAGCCATCCGGCATCAGCAGCCGTGGCGCGCGATCATCGATATTGCCCAGGAACGCCGATGCGACCTGATCTTCATGGCCTCGCACGGCCGTCGCGGCATCGGTGCGTTGGTCTTGGGCAGCGAAACCCACAAGGTTCTGACCCACTCGAAAATTCCGGTCCTCGTGTACCGCTGACCGACCCAACAGGAGAGCCACAATGATGTCCAACGACAGTATTTCCCAGACCCAGCTTGCGCGTCAGCGCACCGCCGACGACCTCCGTCATCTGCTTCAGGATACCGAGCAACTGATCGCCGCCACCCGACACGACGGCAGCGAGCGATTGGCTGCCGTGCGCGAACGGGTCGAGGCCAGCGTTCGAAATGTGCGCGAACAGTTCAACGAACGTGAGCGCGCCTTTGCCGAACAGGCCCGCGCCAGCATTCAGCGCGCCGATCATTATGTTCATGTCCATCCGTGGACGTCGATGGGTCTCGCCGCGGGAGTCGGCATGGTGGTGGGCTGGTTGATGATGCGCCGTTGATCCAGGCAAATTCGGACCGGCACCACCCTCTTGGTGAACAAGCTCCTCTATCGGCTGGGATCGCTGGGTTTCAGGATAATCGCCCTGCAGGGTCGAGTCTGGGCCTCCGGCTTGGTGCGCGCAGCGCACATGCGACTGCGCGCAATTCAGCTCGCCGGCCTTGGGCTGTTATGCCTGCTCCTTGCAAGTGGCACGGGTTACGCAGGTGTGCTGCTTTGGCTCGATCCGAGCGTTCGTCCAGCAGTCCTCTGCGCTACCTCCGCAGTACTGCTCTTGATCGGGTGGGCCCTGATCAGCCACGCGCGCACGCTTAGACAGCAAAGCCGGGTACTCGGCGGGCCGTTCTCTGCGATGGCCTCCAGCGTCACCACAGGCGATGACCCTTTTGGCCCAACCGATCCGTCCCGCGGCGGCAGTGCAGGCCGCCCGCAGGACCCCGTCGGCCGCTGACGTTTCCTGCCCCCGCCTCGTTGACACTGTCAGGGGCGGGTTCGCGACTCCTGATCGGGCTGATGTTCGGCGACCCTCACGAGCGTAGACAGCTCATGGGTCAGAGCGTGGAGCACGTCATCGAAGGTCACAATGCCACTCAGACTGCCTCGGCTGTCGGTGACTGGCAGTCGCCTGACGCCTCGACTGCGCATCCGGTGGATGGCATCGAGCAGGCTGTCCTGCTCATGCACGACCACGAGCGGCGCCTGCACGACATCAGACGCTGTGATGGCCTCCGGGTCGAGCCCGGTTGCAACCGCCTCAACCACGATATCCCGGTCGGTCACGACCCCGAGCGGCTTGCGTACGCCGGACGCTTCTCCCGTCGTCACGACCACTGATCCGACATGATGGTGCCGCATCAATTCGGCCAGATGGCGCAACGACTGCTGCCCGGAGCAACTCACCACATCACGGGAACACACGGCTGCAACATTCATTCTCGGACTCCTTGAAAAGGTAAGCCTCACAGGCTGACGATCCGCCGCGGTCAAAAGCAGAGGATCCCGCATCGTGCCGGCGTCCGTAACGCCGAACCGCAACCGTAAGCAAGTCCAAGGCAGCGATGCGTAACGCAGGTCAGGTGCGGTCACCGTCAAGGCCTGCGAGCCTGCTTATAATCAAGCAACGTTTGTTCCGGCTTCCGGTCCTGGAGTTCGCTTGCGCCCGTCTGGCCGATCCCGCCGTGCTCTACTCAACGCGCTCTCGGCAGCGTTCTTGGCCGC
>JBIKVK010000267.1:0-4846 GCA_044356835.1 Burkholderiaceae bacterium | reverse complement strand
GCCGTTGGTGAGCACTTGCGCGCGGCGCTTGACTGGCTGCCGCTTGCGAGGACCCTGGTCACCATCAAGACCGATTGCGATCTCGGGCCCGAGGCCGAACGGATCGATCCGCATCTGAGCTTGGCACCCGAGCGTGAACCTGAGCTGCTTGCCCTCTTTCAGCGCTGCGGCTTTCGCACCTGGACCCGTGAGCTTGAGGATCGGCTGGGTGTGCGGTCAGCGCCTGCGGCGGGCGCGTCGCCAGTACTGGTGCGATCCCAGGACGGTGCGCTTCAGGCGCCGGCCGAGGATGAGTCGACGCCCGCGTCGTCCGTCCGTCCGTCCTTGCCCCCGGCCTGGACACCCCCGGTTCCCATCCCGACCGATCCTTCGGCCCGGGACTACGAGATCGTTCTCGATCAGGCGGGGCTTGAACGGTGGCTTGACCGGATCGAGCGGTCCGATCTGGTGGCCTTCGATACCGAAACGACCTCGCTCGATCCGATGCAGGCGCGGCTGGTCGGCCTGTCCCTGTCGGTGGCGCCGGGGCAAGCCTGTTACGTGCCGCTGGGCCACCAGTACGCGGGCGCACCGGTTCAGCTTGATCTCGATGGGGTGCTCGAGCGCATGCGGCCCTGGCTCGAGGACGATTCGCGGGCCAAGGTCGGTCAAAACTTGAAATACGACGCGCATGTGCTCGAAAACCATGGCATTCGCTTGAAGGGTATCGTGCATGACACCCTGCTCGAGAGTTATGTGCTCGAGGCGCACCGCACGCATGACATGGACTCGCTCGCAAGCCGTCACCTCGAACGTCGCACGATCCGCTACGAGGAAGTGGCGGGCAAGGGTGCACATCAGATCGGTTTCGAGCAGGTGCCGATCGAATCGGCCGGGCCCTACGCCGCGGAAGATGCCGAGGTCACCCTTCACTTGCACCGGGTGATGCATCCGCGCATTGCCGCCGAGCCCGCGCTCGAGCGCATCTACCGTGAGATCGAGATTCCGGTCTCTCGGGTCCTGCAGAGGATGGAGCGGCATGGAGTGCTGATCGACGCCGCCGCGCTGGCCGAACAATCGCAGGAACTCGGCCGCAAGCTCATGGAACTCGAGGCTCAGGCCCACCAGGCGGCGGGCCAACCCTTCAATCTCGGCTCGCCCAAACAACTGGGCGAGATCTTGTTCGGCCGACTCGGTCTGCCCGTGGTCAAGAAAACCTCGGGAGGCGCTCCCTCCACAGACGAGGAGGTCCTGGCCAAGCTCGCCGAGGACTATCCCCTGCCCAGGCTGCTGCTTGATTGGCGTGGCCTGTCGAAACTCAAGAGCACCTATACCGACAAGCTGCCGCGCATGGTTCACCCAGGGACCGGGCGGGTGCACACCAGCTATTCCCAGGCGGTCGCGGTCACGGGGCGGCTGAGCTCGAGCGAGCCGAATCTTCAGAACATTCCGGTTCGGACCCCCGAAGGCCGCCGGATCCGGGAGGCCTTTGTAGCCCCTCCGGGATGGATGATCGTCTCGGCCGACTATTCGCAGATCGAACTGCGGATCATGGCGCATCTGTCCCGCGACGAGGGTCTGCTGGGGGCCTTCGCCCGGGGGCAGGACGTTCACCGGGCCACGGCCGCAGAGATCTTTGGAATCGATCCGGCAGAGGTCACCAGCGAGCAGCGGCGCTATGCAAAGGTGATCAACTTCGGGCTGATCTATGGCATGAGCGCGTTCGGATTGGCGTCCAATCTGGGAATCGAGCGTGATGCCGCGCGCAACTATATCGAGCGCTACTTCGCCCGATATCCCGGCGTTCGCCGCTACATGGATGAGACGCGCCAGCTCGCCCACGACCAGGGCTATGTCGAAACGGTTTTTGGCCGACGACTTTGGCTGGCTGAAATCAATGGTCCCAGCGGACCACGCCGTGCGGCTGCAGAGCGTGCGGCCATCAACGCCCCCATGCAGGGTACGGCGGCAGACCTGATCAAGATGTCGATGATCGTGGTGCAGCGCTGGCTAGAACAGGAAGGGCTGCGGACCAAGCTGGTGATGCAGGTTCATGACGAGCTGGTGTTGGAAGTACCCGAGGATGAGCTCGACCGGGTCAAGGCGGGTGTTTGCGAGCGGATGTCGGGCGTCGCCCAGCTGGACGTACCCCTGATGGTTGAGGCCGGGGCCGGGCGGAACTGGGAGCAGGCGCACTGAGCGCAGGCGAGGGGCCAGCGCGCAGCCGTGCGCACGAGCTCCGGTTTCAGGGCATCATCTCGGGTGAGCTTCTTGCCGACCCAATGAAAAGAGTCGATCTTGGACCATCCCTTACTGCACATCCTTTTGGCCACGCTGGCCGCAGGCGCCATCAGCGTGTTTGCTGCCGCCTGGCTCTCGCTGACGTTTCTCGTTGGAATCGTTCCCAGGTTGGTCAGTCTCTCCGCCGGGCTGCTCCTGGGCACATCGGTGCTCCATCTGATCCCGGAGGCCTTCGAATCCCAGGCGGATCTGCATGCGCTCTCATGGACGCTGCTCGCCGGCCTTCTGGGCTTTTTTCTGCTTGAAAAGCTCGCCATCATGCGGCACAGCCATCACCATGAGGGCGATGGCCACGAACACCACGCCGGGCATGATCGCGATGAAGCCGGGCCGGGCGGGCTGTTGATCCTCATCGGCGATGCGATTCACAACTTCGCCGACGGTGCGATGATCGCCGCGGCCTTCCTGATCGACATCAAGCTCGGTTGGCTCACCGCCATTGCAATTGCCGCTCATGAGATTCCGCAGGAGATCGGCGATTTCATCGTGCTGGTGAACGCGGGCTACTCCCGTGGGCGTGCGCTCTTCTACAACCTGTTGTCGTCGGCGGCGGCCGTGCTGGGAGGGCTGGTGGGTTGGTTTGCGTTTGCGCAAAGCAGCGAGATCCTGCCCTATGTGCTGGCGATTTCGGCGGCGAGTTTCATCTACATTGCGCTCGCTGATCTGGTGCCTGATCTTCACCGCCAGAGTCGACTCCACCGGAAAGACGCCGTGCTGCAGGTCGTGCTGATGCTGGCCGGAGTGCTGATCGTTGCCCTGATTACCGCCCGCGCGCACGCGCATTGAGTTTCGCTGGAGACCACCATGAGCAGACCGGTTCCGCGCGCGACCAAGATTGTCGCGACACTCGGCCCCGCCTCGTCCTCGCCCGAGGTCCTCGAGCGCATGATCCGGGCCGGTGTGGACGTCGTCCGGGTCAATTTTTCGCACGGCAGCGCCGCCGCGCACACGGAAACGGTTGAGAGGGTCAGGGCAATTGCCGACCGTGTCGGTCGGGGCGTGGCAGTACTGGCTGATCTGCAGGGCCCCAAGATCAGGATCGGCCGTTTCGCCGAAGGGCGCATCGAGCTCGCTCCCGGGGATCCCTTCGTGTTCGATATCGATTGCGAGATGGGCAACCGGGAGCGTGTCGGGCTCGACTACAAAGAGCTCGTGAACGACGTCCAGGCGGGAGACACATTGCTCCTCAACGACGGCAGAATGGTGATGCGGGTCAATCGCGTGGGTGATTCCACCATCGACTGCACGGTGACGGTGGGCGGCGTGCTCTCGGACCGCAAGGGCATCAACCGCCAGGGGGGCGGCTTGTCGGCTCCCGCGCTGACCTCGAAGGACATGGACGATATCCGCACCGCCTGTGCGTTTGCGGCTGACTACATCGCTGTCTCGTTCCCCAAGAACGCCGCCGACATGTACATGGCCCGCGAACTCGCACGCGCATCGGGGGGGCGGGCGCTCATGATTGCGAAGATCGAGCGCGTCGAGGCGATCGATAACCTCGAGGACATCCTCAAGGCGTCCCACGGCATCATGGTGGCGCGGGGCGATCTGGCGGTTGAGGTCGGTGATGCGGCGGTACCCGCGCTCCAAAAAAAGATGATTCGGCTGGCCAAAGAGCACAACAAGCTCACCATCACGGCGACGCAGATGATGGAGTCCATGATCGAGTCGCCGGTGCCCACCCGCGCCGAGGTGTCCGACGTGGCCAATGCCGTGCTCGACGGTACCGACGCGGTGATGCTGTCCGCCGAGACCGCGGCGGGCAAGTACCCGGTCGAGACGATCGAGGCGATGGTCCGGGTCTGCGTCCAGGCGGATCAGTTTCAGCACAACGCGCTGACCAGCGGCTTTCTAGATCGCAGCTTCACCCGGATCGATCAGTCGATCGCGATGAGCGCCGTCTTCGTCGCCTGCCACCTCAAGGTCAAGGCGATCGCCGCGCTGACTCAATCGGGGTCCACGGCACTCTGGATTTCCAGGCTCGATTCGGGTGTTCCCGTGTATGCGCTGACTCCGGAAGAGACCAGCCGTCGGCGCATGTGCCTTTACCGGGAAGTGCACCCCCTGCTGCTCGGCTATCAGGCGTCCGACCGCGAAGCCCTGCTGCGTGAGGCAGAAAATCTGCTGGTCAGGGAGGGGGTCGTCGAGAAAGGGGATCTGCTCCTGATCACCATCGGCGAACCGATCGGAAAGTCAGGCGGCACCAACACGATGAAGATCATCAAGGTCGGCGAGCACTGAACCCCTGAACCCGGGGGCGGTCGGGATCAGATGTTGAGGTGGACGGCGCCGTAGGGACTGGGCGGGTGGCGCCGGTCGAGTACCTTGCAGTGGCTGCCTTCGACGTTGCAGAAATCGGTCAGGCGTTCGAAGGAGTTGTAGCGGGCCTTCGAAACGCGTGAGTTGACCCAGTAGTCAAGGAACGGATAGCCACAGGCAATCGCGATCATGGCGTAGATGAGAAAGTCGCGGCGCATGGGTCTGTGGTCCTGTGTGATCTGGCCCGCCCTGGGGACAAGAAGTTCCTCAACAGTGAATTCTCTCACGGCGGCAGGGCTTTTGGGAA
>JBIKVK010000006.1:0-35223 GCA_044356835.1 Burkholderiaceae bacterium | reverse complement strand
TCGATTGCCGCGGCGGCGACCAGCGCCGGTTCCGAGGTGTCCACTTCCCTGCGGCGCGCCGCTTCGGCCCTGCGGGCCGCTTCATCAGTGCTCGACAAGGTCCAGGCGGCGAGGCAAGTCGAGGCGGGCGCGTCATCCACGCCGGCCTTGGGCGCAGTTTCAGAGCATCTCCATGAGGTGCTGGATCGTCACAGTGTCGATGATGCGCTGCTCGATGTGGATCCTTCGCTGACCCTCATCCAGGACTGGACCTATGTCGACCTGATCCTGTCCAACCTGGTTGAGAATGCTGATCGTTATCGCCCACCGGGCACGGTGATCCGGATTGCTGCGCGACGTCGTGCGAACCCGGCTTCGGGGGTTGAGATCACGGTGAGCAATCGGCGGCCGGAACTCTGGACCGATGACTTGGAGCGGGTCTTCGACAAGTATTGGCGCGGCGAGCATGCCCAAAGCCGGCAGGGCGCCGGACTGGGACTGTGGCTTGCACGCAATGCTGCCCGTTACCTCGGGGGCGAGCTTTCTTGCAGTGCCGAAGGCGCTGACATAGCGTTTCATCTCTCTTTGCCCGAGCGCGCTGGCTGACCCATGATCAGATCAATCACCAACATTCGGCGCGGCGAGGGCCTGCCGCTCTTGCTGGCTGCGCTGTTTTTTTTCTGTGTCCTCACTGCCCTGATGGTGCTGCGGCCGGCCCGCGAGGCCCTGGGCATGCAGCGCGGCATCGAGGCCATTCGCTGGCTCTTTTTCGGAACCGTGCTGGTCACGCTTGCTGTCAACCCGCTCTTTGGCTGGCTGGTGAGCCGCATGCGGCGCATGCTGTTTGTCACCTGGACCTACGGATTTTTCATCGCCGGCCTGCTCGCCTTTTACGGCTTGATCGTGTTTGCGCCGGGGAGCGTGGGCGTGGCGAGTGGTCAGGTGTTCTATGTGTGGTTTAGCGTTTTCAATCTGTTTGCGACCATGCTGTTTTGGGCCCTGATGACCGACCGGTTTGCCCAGGAGCAGAGCCGGCGGCTGTTTGGCGCGATCGCGGTGGGGGGCACGCTGGGCGCCATTTTTGGACCCTGGTTGGCGAGTCAGCTCGCCAAGCCGCTGGGGACCGCAACTCTGTTGCCGATCGCGGCGTGCTTTCTTTGCCTGGGTTTGATGCTTGCATTCATGTTGATGCGGCTCAGAACCGATCGGGAGCCCGGTCCGGTTGAATCGGAACCCGGTCGCGGTGACCGGGTGTCCGACGAGGCGCACATCATTGGTGGCAGCCCCTGGGAGGGTTTCAAGGCGGTCTTCGCTTCCCGTTTCCTCATGGGCATTTGCGCCTATGTGCTGATCCTCGCAGTCATCTCCACCTTCCTCTATTTCACCCGTCTGCAGATGGTGGCGGCGCTTGGCACCAGCGTTGATTTGCGTACGACCGTCTTCGCGCAGATCGATCTGATCACGCAGGTTACGACACTCGTGCTGCAGGCGCTGGTGTCGGGCCATCTGATGAAGCGGGTCGGATTGGCCTGGACGCTTGCGCTGCTGCCGATCACCACCGCCCTCGGCTTCATCGGACTTGCGCTGGTGGGTTCGCTCGCGGCTCTTGTGGCCTTCGAGGCGATCTTCAAGGCCGTTCAGCGCGGCATCATGCGGCCTGCGCGCGAGACGCTGTTCACTTCGGTGTCGCGCTCCGAACGCTACAAGGCCAAGGCCTTCATCGATACCTTCGTGTATCGCGCAGGCGATGTCGTCGGCGCGCAGACCGAGGGTCTGTTGTCCAAGCTCGGCATGGGCCTCGTGGCCCTGGTGAGCGTAGCCCTGCCCTTGACGATCGCCTGGATTGCGCTCGCATTCTGGCTGGGGCGCAGCCCGCCCTCGCAGCCCGATCCAATTCAGACCGGTCAACCTCTTCATCCATCCGGAGATCATCCATGAACCAACGTCGAACCCTCATCGCAAGCGCCGTGGCGGCCGCAGGTCTCGGTCGTTGGGCGATTCCTGCGGCTACCGCCTCTGAGGGCGGGGGCGCTCTGATCACCCGCGCCATCCCCAAGACCGGCGAGCGCCTCCCGATTATCGGGCTGGGCAGCTCGGCGACCTTCGCTCAGGTAGCTCGAAACGAGGACGTCTCGGCCCTCAAGGGCGTGTTCGAAAGCCTCGTGCAGGGGGGTGCCCGGGTCTTCGATACGGCTCCGCAATATGGAGCTTCGGAAGAGGTGGCCGGCCGAGTGGTCCAGGAGCTTGGCGTGGCCGACAAACTCTTCTGGGCGACCAAGCTGAACGTCGCGCCTCGAGGCGGCGGCGCTGCCGATCCCGCCCAGGCGCGCGCCCAGATCGAAGCCTCCTTCAAGCGCGTCGGCCGAAAGGTGATCGACCTGATCCAGGTTCACAACATGGGGGACATCCGAACGCAGCTGCCGATTCTGCGCGAGTTGAAGGAGCAGGGCCGCGTCCGATATGTCGGAGTCACCACCACCTTCGAAAACCAATATGCCGACTTGATCGCCGCCATGCGCAGCGAGACCATCGACTTTATCGGCACCGACTATGCGATCGATGGCCGCGATGCGGAGAAAATCATCCTGCCCCTCGCCCGCGATCGGGGCATTGCCGTGCTCGTTTATGCACCCTTCGGGCGCACCCGCCTGTGGCGCCGCGTGGGTTCGCGGCCGCTGCCCGATTGGGCTGGCGAATTTGGGGCCCGGACCTGGGCGCAGTTCTTTCTGAAATTCGTGGCCAGTCACCCGACGGTGACAGCGATCACGCCGGCTACCAGCCGAGCGGCCAACATGACCGATAACCTCGGTGGAGGTCGTGGCGCACTGCCCGATGAGGCGATGCGCAGGCGCATGATCGAACTGATCGACTCGCTCCCGGCCGCCTGAGCCCAGACTCAAGCCTCAATCGGGTGCCGTTGCAAACAACACGCCTGCCCTTCGCATCTGATCGATTGCGGCATCGAGCGAACCCGCCAGATCGATGGCCCGGCAGGCTTCAAGGATGACGGTCACCCGAAAGCCGAGCAGGGCCGCATCGATGGCCGAGTAGGCGACGCAATAGTCGGTCGCCAGCCCGGTCACGACCAGATGCCTCACGGCGCGGTCGCGCAGATAGCCGGTGAGCCCGGTGACGGTGGTGCGGTCGTTTTCGAAAAATGCTGAGTAGGAATCGATTTCGGTCCGAAAGCCCTTTCGCAGGATCAGCTGCGCGCAGGCCACCCTGAGGTCCGGATGAAACTGGGCGCCCTGCGTGCCTTGCACGCAATGTTCGGGCCACAGGGTCTGTTCGCCATAGGGCATCGTCACCGAGGAGAAGGCTTCCCGACCGGGATGGCTGCTCGCAAACGACCGGTGACCCGGCGGGTGCCAGTCCTGGGTGAGCACGGCGTTCCGGAATCTTGAGGCAAGCCGGTTGATCACCGGTACCACCGCATCGCCGCCCGGCACGGCGAGTGCGCCTCCCGTACAAAAGTCGTTTTGCACATCGATCACGAGCAGGAGGTCATGATCGGGATCGATCGTCAGAGGCTCGGCCATGTCAGGCTCCAGGTTGCGGCGCCGGCTTGGCCTCGAACCATTGGCCGACTGCGGCGCGAAAGTCAACGATCTCGTCAAGCGTTTCGATCAGTCGATACAGTCGATCGGATTGTGCCGCGCCCAGACTAGGGACGGTCAGACTGTCGAATTTGTTGCGCAGAGCCTCGGTGGTTGCGGGCTGGTCGCCCTCACCGGGTGGATTGGCGCAATACCCGGTCAGACGCTGCCCATCGTTCAGGTCCACGATGACCCGAGCCCAGCGCTGGGCCGGATCGGCTGCCGTGCCGCTGGGGGCAGGGTCAGGTCTGCCCTCGGCGAGCTCGACCCGTTTCATCAGCGCGCGGATCGCGGGGTCGCTCACCCTGGCCGCATCGAATGCCTCGACGCCCAGGTGGCCGACCATCAATTGCGCGGCCACGGCATAGGGAATCGAGGTTTTGGCCGCCAATGCATTGACTGGGGTACGTTGGTCCAGGCTCGCGGCGGGCGAGTAAGTCTCGACTCGGATCCTTTCGACCGACTGCGGTGTGATGTCGTGCTGGCGGGCAAGGGTCCGCAATGCCGCGGCGGGGGCCTGCATATGCCGGCCGCTCGCGTCAAATTTGAAGTAATTGCCCATCAGCATGAACTCGCGCCCCATGCCGGAGGTAAAGAGCTCCGGTGAAAACGCCGTGCCCAGAGTTGCGCCCAGCGTGACGGCCATCGCCGATTCGCTTCCCCGGTAGCCGCACTCCTGGAGATCGGGCACCTGATAGCCGATCAGCGCGCCAAAACCGGCGGTGAGATTGCGCACCGTAGCGCCTTCAGCATGCGTTGAAAACGAGGGGGCGAGCGAAAGGTTGGAGGCGATTTTCAGGCACTCTACGATCTGGTCGGGACGCTTGCCCCGCAGGCATGCCACCGCCACGGCGGAACCGGCGGCCGCCCAGATGCCATGACCGTGTGTACGAAAATTCCGCCTCGACGCACGGCCCATGCGGGCGACGATGTCGTAGCCCAGGATCAGGGCAGGCAGGATTCGCTCCCCCGGGAGCGCATGTGTCTCGGCCGCCGCGAGAAGCGCTGGTAGGACCTGCAGGGCGATGTGGCCCATGGCCTCGCGATGGCCTTCGCAAAGTTCCAGCGCAGCCGCCGAAGCGGTGTTCAGGAGCACCGCCTGAGCGGGCTCGACCCGGCCGCCCTGGGCGCGCCACAGGGATACGCCTTGGGCTTGAGCGTGAAGCCGGTCTGCAGCGGTCGTGACATCGGACTCGCGATAGCCGCAGAGCATCACAGCCAGGGTGTCCAGCAGGATGAGCCGGGCGCGGGCGAGCACTTCGGGTCCGACGCGCGATTGCGCGAATTCGGCGAAAAATTGCTCGGTGGCTTCATACATCTCGCGGTGAGTCATCATGCGGCTGTCCAGCTTGGCGGCTTGCTCTAACATCGGTAAGCTCAAAGCGTTATCCGTTTCGTTGATGGAGTTTCGATGGATTGCCTCGATCACGGTGGCCGCCGTGCCTTCATCCCTGTGCTCGGTTGCGCCCTGGCCCTTGCAGCCGCAATCTTCACCGCCTTGCCCGCCTGCGCGCAAGCCGATGCGCAGGGCCTGCCCAAGGTCATTCGCCTGATTGTGCCCTTCGCAGCGGGCGGATCGACTGACGTCATCGGCCGTTTGCTCGCCGAGCGCCTGGCGCCCGCTCTGGGGGCCAGTGTCGTCGTTGAAAATCGGCCCGGCGCCGGCGCAACCCTTGGCGCAGATGCGGTGGCCAAGGGACCCGCCGATGGCTCCATGCTCGTGATCAGCTCCACCTCGTCGATTGCGCCCGTGCCCTTGATGCGGGCCAAGATGCCGTATGACCCGGTCAAGGACTTTGCACACCTGGCCATCATCGGTACCTTTGCCAATGGCTTGTTGCTGCGGGGTGATTCGCCCATCGGTTCTCTGGATGAGCTGCTCGCGCAAATCCGCGCCCAGCCGGATCGATTCAGTTTCGCCTCGGTCGGGGTGGGTTCTTCGGGTCACCTCACCGGCGAGTTGCTACAGAACAAGGGCGGGCTCAGGCTCGTACACGTGCCCTATAAAGGCGCCTCGCAGGCCGTCGTCGATCTGATCGGGGGGCGGGTCGACATTCAGTTCGAGAGTCTGGTCAGCGCGGGCCCCAACATCAAGAACGGCAAGCTCAAGCTGATCGCCGTAGCGTCGCCCGAGCGCTCTCGCCTCTATCCGGAGGTCCCGGCCATCGCCGAGCGCGTGCCCGGTGTAATTGGTGCGCCCTGGTTCGGCGTTTCGGCATCCGCCAAGGTGCCCGCGGCCACGCTGGCCCGCCTCGAAGCGGCGATTGTCGGGGTGCTGCGCGATCCCGAGACCCGAAAGAAGCTCGAAGAGCTCGGCATGGACCCGAGCGGTGCAGGCTCGGCCGAGTTCGTTGCGCGCATTCACGAAGAAAACCGTGTCTGGGGGCCGATCATCGAGGCTCTGGGCATCCGCATCCAGTAAATGAACCAACGATCGTTGGTGCAGTTTCGGCCCCAAGGCCGCAGTCCGATGAGCCGGCCAATCATCCAGCCCTGCGGGGCAGATCGATTTGACGGACTGAGCCCCAGGGCCCGAAGCCTGTCTCAAATGGGAAGATGTGCATGAATGTTTCTGCGAATTCGGTGCGACAGTATCTGGCTGCGGGAGAACTGTGCATCGGTCTGGGGGTGCGCGTCGTCCGAACCCCCGAGATCGTCCGACTGGCGCAAGGCGCCGGGTATCGTTGGCTATTCATCGATCTCGAGCATGGCCCTTTTTCGATCGATACGGCATCGCAGATCGCCGTTGCTGCCCTTGGAAGCGGAGTCGAACCTTTCGTTCGCGTGCCTCGAGGCGAACACGCTATGGCTACCCGGATGCTCGATAACGGCGCGTCCGGGATCGTCTGCCCGATGCTCGAATCCGCCGACGAGGCGCGTGAGATCGTGCGACGCCTGAAATATCCGCCCATCGGTCAGCGCTCGATCTCAAGCAACATGCCCCAATTCGGCTATCAGGTCCCGCGGATCGATGTACTGACCGAGCGGCTCAATCGGGAGTCCATGATCGTCGCCATGATCGAAACCCGCGCCGGTCTGGCAGCCGCGCATGAAATTGCAGCCGTGCCCGGGATCGACATCCTGCTGATCGGCACGAACGACTTATGCGCCAACCTGGGTCTTCACGGGCAGTACGACCATCCCGAGGTGGATCGCGCCTATCGTGACGTGATCGACGCCTGCCATAAAAACGGCCTGTGGGCCGGCATGGGCGGCATCCGCCAGCATGATTTGATGCGCCGGCATATTGACCAGGGTGTCCGCTTTGTCCTGGTCGGCTCGGATCTGTCGGTACTTTCGCGCGCAGCGCGGCTGGAGTGTTCAGAAGTACAGGCGCTCGCGCCCTTGGTCACTCAGGCTTGAGCCCCGCACCTCGCGCGATCTGGCCAAATTTCTCGTAATCGCGCCTGATCCGGTCGCCGAACGCTTGAGGCGAAGCAAGGCCCGCCGCAACTCCGTTACTCACCAGAAGATCCTGCCACTCCGCGCTCTGCATGATTGCCTGAAGCTGGGAGCTAAGCGCATTCAAGATCGCTGCGGGGGTTCCTTTGGGTGCTCCAACGCCCGTCCACGACTCGATATCGAACCCTCCAATCGTCTCGCCGATGGCAGCCGATTGCGGCAGCATCTTCATACGGTCCGCGCTGGTCACGGCGAGCACCCGCAGCCGCCCTCCATCGATCAAGGGTTTGGGCGAGGCGTAGGTATCGAAAGAAGCAGTGATCTCGCCGGCTGCGACGGCCCGGTGAAGATCCGGCGCACTCTTGAAAGGCACGATCGTAATGTCGATACCGGCGGATTGTTTGAGAAGCTCCGCGGCAAGATGGGTTGCGCTCCCGATACCGATTGAGCCCACCGTAAGCTTTCCAGGCGAAGCCTTGGCGAGAGCGAGGAACTGGCCGACGTCGCGGGCCTGAAAACCCGTGGCCACCGACATCACCATTGGGCCCGAATACATCAGGGCGATCGGCGCAAAGTCGTTTCGGATGTCGAAGGGTACGTCTTTGGTGAGCCAAGGCTGGGCTGCATTGGCTGACACCAGGTTGCCGATCGTGTAGCCATCGGGCGCTGCGACCTTGAGGGCGTTGACTCCAACCGCCGCACCCGCGCCGGGTCGGTTTTCGATCACAACCGGCTGCTTGACCCGGTCGCTCAGGCGAGAGGCCAGAAACCGCGACGTGGTGTCTGCCGCGCTCCCCGGGGCGAAGGGCACGATCCATCGGATCGCCTTCGAGGGATAGACCTGCTCCTGAGCCTGGTTCTGTGCCGATGCAAAGTCGTGAGAGGCTGAAAGGAGCGCCGCAAAGCCGATCGCGAACGCGGCCTTTAACGTGTCTCGCCTTGGGGCTGCCCTGAGGGTCGGAGGAAAGGCTGACGACGCATCATGGGTGAATCGTTTCATGGTTTAGGCTCCCGGCCCGGGCGTGGGCCTTTCAGACGATCGGCCCCTGGGGCGCCGATTGAAGGAATGATGTGCTGACCAAAGTGATCGGCCTCACGATCGTTGCGTGTGACATCGAATACGAAGAGATCGCTCCGGTAGTTCGCCACGCACGCGTAGATCACGCGCTCCTTCCGGTCCAGTCGCCATCGACGCAGCCTGACCACCGGCGCAGCAATCGGAAAGTGAAGAAGCTCGGCGATTGCCGGCGTGGCGTGCTGAATCGTGAGCTCTTCGCGCGACGCGCTGATCGGAGAGTCGCCATAGTCTCGCAGCAGCCGCGACAGCTTGAAGCTGCGCTCTGCATGCTTGGGGAATCGTGCGTAAAGGGCCGCGTCGACGTAGATGTCCAGCAATGCAAACGGAGTGCCCGACAGACTGTGGATCTTGAGCGTACGGTGGTAGCGATCGGCCTGCTGATAGGGCTCAAGCAGCGCTGGGGCGAGTCCGGCCACCTTGTGCGATTCGAGCACCTGGATGGATAGTCCGGGCGCGAGTTCGAGCGGGTCTGATATGGCAGCCCTGAGGCTGCGCGCATCGTGCGGCGTACGATTGGTGACCACCCGTGTGCCGATGCCCCGGGAGGCTTCGACCAAGCCTTCGTCGGCGAGCAACTCGATCGCCTTTCTGATCGTGTTCAGAGCGACCTTGTACTGTGCGGCGATCGCTTCAAACGAAGGCAGCCGATCGTCGACCTGCCACTCACCGGCGAAGATCCGGCCGCGCAGCGCAGAGGCGACCCGAAGGTAGAGCGGAATCGCGCCTGCGGCCTCGCGGCTCGTGGTCCAGCTGTCAGGCATCTAGGCCTCAGGCATCATTGCTGACCGGGGTCAGCTGCTCGGGCAGGTGGGCAGGCCGATCGCAGGCGACGGTGCCCATCTGTGCAGGCAGGCAGACCTCGAGGGAGATCTTGTCCTCGGACACATAAACTTCATTGTGCTTGGTGCCGCCCGGGATGAACATTGCGTCGCCAGGCCCAAAGGTGGCCACCGTGCCGTCTTCGAATTCGATCTTCACTTGTCCGCGCATCACGTAGACGAACTGCATATCGCAGACGTGATAGTGCCAGCCGGTGGATTCGAGCATGCCCTCGATCGAGCTCGAAATATTCGCTCGCATGCGACCCTTGCTCGCCCTCTCAACACCTAGGTCCCGGTACTGAAAGAAGCGCCGGCGGCCCGGCACAATCTCGGTGTCTTTCACAAAAGATTTCAGCAGTTCCGCGGCCTGGGCCGGCTCGACTGCCTGAAAGCTGCTCGACTGTTGTGGGGTGATCTGTGCATTCATGGTCTTGGTCTCCGTATGTACAGTTCAGGGGCTGCGGTCCAGTTCCGATCGGATCGCCGCGCGTTCAGGCCGTCGGATCGGACAGGCTTTTGTCGTGCAGCGCCAGGATTTGCCCGGCGCGGGCGATGAAGGCCTCGTCGACCATCATGCCATCGCTCACCCAGACCGACAGGCCTTTAGCCTCGGCCTCTTCTTTGCCCTCAAAGATTTTTTTCGCCCAGGCCACGTCCTCGGGGCTGGGGGTAAAGCCACGGTTCACTGCGTCGATTTGGCGCGGCGATACGCAGGTCTTTGCCTCGAACCCGAGGTGATACGCCCACTTGGCCTGCACGAAGGTGTCCTCGATGTCCTTGTAGTAGGTGGTGGGGGAGTCGATCGCGAGGAGCCCTGCACAATGCGCGGCAAATACGATCCTCGATCGCGCCCAGCCGACCTCGAGCTCTTGTCCCTTATAGGTGCGGCGATAGCCCACCTCGGTGCTCAAGTCGGTCGCGCCGGTGTAGAGCGCCATCATTCTCGGGCTTGCGGTGGCGATTTCATCGATGCGTTGCAGGGCGCGTGCGCGCTCGATCATCGATGCGATCCCCACCGAACCCGGGGCGAGACCCGCCCTCTTCTCGGCCCGATGGATCAGGTGATCAAGGTACTTGATGTCTTCTGGGCCCTGCGCCTTAGCGAGAAGAAAGGCGGTGGGTCGACCGCGGGTCACCGCCTCGATGTCGTCTTCGAGAAAGCCGCTTTCCACGCAATTCACCCGGACCAGGGTGAGCTTGCCTGACCAGTCGAGCTCGATCAGCGCCCGGGTAGTTGTGGCCCGTGCCTCGTCCTTTCGATCATCGGGCACACCGTCTTCCAGTTCGATATGCATGACGTCGCCTCGACAACGACTTGCCTTTTCGAGTTTGTCGTACTGATGGCCCGGGACGATCAGACCCGAGCGCAAACCGGGGTATTTGAGGCGCACGGCGTGGGCGCCGAAGGGAACGGAGTGACTCATTGGAGCGGGCTTCCTGGGAGCAAAGGGATGGACTGTTTTGAAGTGCGGTGTGTCGTCTCATCAGGGCTTGTTGAGCCCGGCGGCGGTGATGATGCGTCCCCACTTGTCGTATTCGGCGTTGACGAAGGCGCTGAATTCCGCAGGGCTGTTGCCGCCCGGTTGAACGCCAAAGGCGGCGATCTTGGCATTGACCTCGGGCTTGTTCATCGCAGCGCGAATCTCCGCGCTGAGTTTGTCGACTACCGCCTTGGGTGTGCCTTCTGGGACGGCGAAGCCGGTCCAGGCCAGAACCTCGAAGCCTTTAAGTGTGCGGTCAATGGTGGGCAGTTCGGGCATCGCCGGCAGCGGCTTGAGACTTGAGATACCGAGGGCCTTGACCTTGCCCGAATCCATCAGCGGTCGGGTGGTGCCGTACAGGTCGAAATAGAAGTCGATATCGCCCGACATCAGGCCGGCCACGACCTGCGGCGACCCGCGATAGGGGACGTGGGTCATGGGGATGCCGGTCATCTGCATGAGGAGTTCGCCCGCCAGGTGAGTCGTCGTGCCGCTACCCGAAGAGCCGTAGAGCATCGGCTTGCCGCGCTTTTTCGCCTCTGCAAGAAACTCGGCCATGTTCGTTGCGGGAAACGCAGGCGGAACGTTGAGAATATAAGGCCCCGCCCAGAGCATGCTGATCGCGGTGAAGTCTTTCCGGACATCGAAGCTCATGTCCTTGCTCATCCAAGGCGCGATGACATTGCCCGACACGATCAGGCCCAGCGTGTAGCCATCCTTGGGTGAGGCCTTGAGCGAGCTCACGCCCACTGTGCCTCCGGCCCCCGTGCGATTGTCGACCGCAACCGGCTGCTTCAAACGGTCGCCCAACTCCTGCGCTGCGATCCGGGCGATCAGATCGGTGGTTGAACCCGCTGAATAAGGCACGATCAGCTTGAGGGGCCGGTTGGGAAAGTCTTGCGCCAGGGCGGCCTGGGATGCGAATCCGACCGAGGCGGCCAGAGCGGTCTTGAAAAGATCACGGATCAGCTTGGGTGTCATGGGGTCCTCCTGATGATATGAATGAGTCGTCGTTTCTTCGTGTGTTGGATCCAGTTATCGGGCCACGGAGATGCCACCGTCGATCATGATGACGGCCCCGCTCACGTAGCTGCAGCGCTTGGACACGCAAAAGGCGATGAGTTCGCCGATTTCCTCCGGCTCGGCGACCCGGCCAAAGGGGTAGCGTCTGGGCGGCTCGCCCGCCGACAGACGCTGCGAGGCAATCTTTCGGTAACGCTCCGTTCCAACCGGGCCCGGACTGATGCCGATCACCCGGATCCCGTCGGCCGGAGCCGCCGCGCCCAGGGTCTCGGTGAAGAAATCGATCGCCGCGTTGGCCATGCCTGCACACAGATAGTCGGCCCGCTTCATACGGGCGCCAGCGCCTGAGATATTGATGATCACGCCCGAACCCCGGGTTTTCATCAGACGGTAGAAGCTGCGCGCTGCGTTGATATATGCAAAGACCTTGCTGTCCCAGCCTTCCCGCCACCGTGGCTCGTCAACCTCGAGCAATCCCCCCGAGGGCACGGCGCCGGCGTTGTTCACGAGAATGTCGAGGTCGGGGTGCCGCTGCGCCAACGCGTCGATCTGCGCGCTTTCGCTCACGTCGCAGATTTCGGTCGAGACCCGCGCGCCCGGCAATTCCTCTTTGATTGACTGGGCGACCGCCTGCAACCGATCGTTGCTACGCGCCGCGATCACGACATGAACTCCCTCGCGAGCCAGCACCCGTGCCGTGGCCGCGCCGATGCCGGCCGACCCACCGGTCACGAGCGCCTTTTGACCGATCAGGCCAAGATCCATGGCGAATCCTCTTGGCGACACGATGAGCACTCTTCAAGCACGGCCGGGTTCGTCACGGTGTGCGCTTCCCGGCCTGCCAGTCGCTCAGTGAGAGTCTTGGCAAGTCAAACACGGAACCCGATCTGACATAGCGGTTGTCCATGCGGCCGACCAGATCGAGGGCGGCGGTGTCGACATGACACCGGTCTGGATCGATCACCGCGTTGGCGGCGATATGCGCGAACACCACCTGGCCGATCACGATGCACTGACCGCTCGGCAGTTCGATGAGCTGGAAGGTTTTGCACTCATAGGCCACCGGAGAGCCGCTCAGGCGGGGTGGGCTCACCCGGGTACTCGAGGTACTCGACAAACCGGCTGCATCAAATTCGTCGATCTCAGGCGGAAATTCGATGGCCGAGATATTCATCTCGTCCATCAGGGCGTAGGGCACGAGATTGATGACGAATTCCCCGCTTTGGCGGATGTGCCGGATCGTGTCCTTGCCGTTGGGGCGCGCGGTGATCCCCAAGGCAAGCAGGGGCGGGTCGGTCGCCACCACATTGAAAAACGAAAAGGGCGCAAGATTGCGATGGCCCGCCGCATCAACGGTGCTGACCCATGCGATCGGTCGCGGCACGACCGTGAATGACATCAGCTTGTACCGATGAGCGGTATCGATCGCCGCGAAGTCAAAACCCACGGGGTCGGATGCGTGACTCATACGACACCTGTCGCACGAAGGGTTTCAATTTGACCATCGTCCAGGTCAAGGAATTGTTTGAGAATATCGGCACTGTCTGCGCCCAGGGCGACGCTGTGCCGGCGCGGCCGTGAGGCTTGACCGTCGAAGCGCAGCGGGCTGGCCGCGGCGGGCATCGAACCGTATTCGGGGTGATCGACGGTCTCAAGCGAGCCGCGGGCGAACAAGTGCGGATCGGTCATGACCTCATTGAGGTCGCGTACCGGCGCGCAGGGGACGCTGACCGCGATCAGCTGATCGAAAATCGCAGCGCGGTTGAGGGGCCGCGTCCAGGAGGCGACAAGATCGTCGACTTCCTGCATCCGTGCGACCCGCGCGGCGTTACTGGAAAAACGGGCGTCGTTAGCGAGGTCGGGGGCGCCAAAGGCCGTGACCAGGGCTCGCCAGTGCTCTTCATGATTGACGATGATCGCGATATAGCCATCAGCGGCGGGATAGACGTTGTAGGGGCAGACCACCAGGGCGCCGTGGCGGTTTCCGGTTCGAGCCGGCAGGTCGGGCTTGCCCGTGAACACCATGCCCAAGTTGGAACTCAACGAGAAGTAGCTTGCCTCCATCATGGAGACTTCAACGGTGGGGGCGTGGCCGTGCCGCGCCCGTCCGGCGATGGCTGTTGCGATGGCCGCGTACAAATGAACGCCGGACATGAAATCGCAAAACGCGGGGCCGGCCTTGACCGGGGGCGTTTCGGCAAAGCCCGTGGCGTGAATCACTCCGCACATGGCCTGCATGGTCAGGTCCATGGCCGGGTAGTCGCGATACGGGCCGTCTGAACCATAGCCCGAAGACGAGGCATAGATGAGATCCGGATTGCGCGCCTTCAGGACTTCGACGCCCAGACCCATCCGCGCCATGACGCCCGCCGCGAAGTTCTCGACCAGGACATCGGCCCGCCCGACGAGGTCGAGCAGGAGTTGCCGCCCGCGTTCGCTCTTCAGGTTCAGGCGCAGGGATTGCTTGCCCGCGTTGAGCATGGCATAGGGAAGCTGGCTCGCCCGGTTGACTGTGCGCTTGCGAAGATGCTCGCCGTCGGGCGGCTCGATCTTGATCACTGTGGCACCCGCCGCCGCCATCAGAAAGGTGGCATAAGGCCCGTTGTAGATCTGTGTGAGATCGATGACGACAATGCCGTCGAGGGGAGCTTGAGCCATTTGAAAGACGCGTCTCTTAGGCGGTGAACAATATGTCCAATAAGGGTATGTTAGGCATATACAGGAGTCAAGACCGGAGTTTTGCCTGTGCGCAGGCGTGTCCGCCGGATTGGGCGGCTAGAAGCTTCGAACCGTCCACCGTCGACCAGCCGTTTTGATACGCGATCACCGAATCAGCACAGGAGAGACGCGCCTTTTTCACCGATCATGATCGAGGCGGCGTTGGTGTTGGACGACACCACGCGAGGCATCACCGAAGCGTCGATCACCCTCAGACCTTCAACGCCCCGAACCCTCAACTCCGGATCGACCACCGCGAGAGTGTCCTGCCCCATGCGGCAGGTGCTGGTCGGATGGAACACGGTTCCGCCAAAGCGGCGGGCGAAATGTTCCAGATCGACCTCGCCCGGCAGCTTCTCCTCGACCCAGCGCTGAGCGAACGCCGGCTGACGATAGATCTCTCGAATGATCTTGAGGCCCTCGACGAGCGTGCGCAGGTCGCGCGGCTCGCGCAGGTAGTGGGTCGAGATGACGGGCGCTTCTGCGGGGTTGGCGCTTCGGATTCTCACCGAGCCGCGTGAATCCGGGCGGCACTGACAGACCGAAACCGTAAACCCTGCGTAGTCGTGCAGCGGGTCGCCTGGCTTGTCGACGGAAAGAGGCATCACATTGAATTGAATGTCGGACCGGCCACCCGAGGCGAGCGGTGTGCATGCAAAGCCACCCACCTGGCCGGCGCCTACGGTCAAGGGGCCGCGTGCACCGAAGGTCCATTGCAGGCCCATCCGGGCGAGTCCAAGGGGGCTGCGCACCTGGTTGTTGAGCGAGATCGGATCGCGCAGCCGTACGATGGTCCGCGCCTGGTAGTGGTCCTGCAGGTTTTCTCCGACCTCGGGCGAATCCTGGATCACCGGGATACCCAGCCTTTGCAGGGTATCGGCCGGACCGATCCCTGACAGCTGCAGAATCTGGGGCGACTGCAGACTGCCCGCGCTCAGGATCACGTCACCTTCGGCCCGGAATTCATGGCGCTGGCCATCGACGATGGCCTCCACTCCGACGGCGCGGCGAGCATCGAACAACACCCGAGCCACCAAAACGCCCGTGCGCAGGGTCAGGCCTGGATGGCGGAGGATGGGAGAGAGGAACGCGGCCGAGGCACTTGAGCGCCAGTGGCCGCGAATCGACAACTGATATCGGCCCACTCCGTATTCGGTGTGCGCATTGAAATCGGCATTGGCTGGAAGCCCGAACTGCTGGGCAGCCTCGACCCAGGCAAGGCAGCTCGGATCATCATTGCGCAGCGCGCTGACTCCGAGCTCGCCCTGCGTGCCGTGGTAATCGCTCGCGGGTCCGTCAAAGCGCTCAGAGCGCTTGAAAAAGGGCAGCACTTCCCGGTAGGACCAGCCGGTTGCGCCATCTCGTGCCCAGTCGTCATAGTCGGCATGCTGCCCCCGGATATACAGTAGCCCGTTGATTGAGCTCGAGCCTCCCAGGATGCGCCCACGCGGCCAGATGATGCGTCGCCCGCCAGTCTCGGGCTGCGGCTCCGTCTCGAAGCACCGGGAGAAGCGGGGATCGAAGATCGTCCGGAAGTAGCCCACCGGTAGCCTGACCCAAAACGAGCGATCGTGCCCGCCCGCCTCGAGCAGCAGGACGCGCCGACCGGCCCGCACCAGCCGGTTTGCGAGCACGCAGCCGGCCGAGCCGGCGCCGACGATGATATGGTCCCAGCTGGGCGGGGCGGCTGCGCGATCCATCGCGACTCAGCCCTTCACATGGTCCAGGAAGAGACTTGTATCGAAGTACGTGCGGGCCGGGACGGGGTCCTTGATGCCGCCCGAACGCGCATAGAAGTCGGTGACCTGCTGCAGCCAGCCAACAGCGGTGCCGTCCTGGTAGAGCTTTCGCCACTCGGCTGCGCTGTAATAGCGCGAGGCCTTGAACTGTTCCTGCATTTCGGCGATGGGCACCTGCGCGTAGTTCTTCGCCTGAATGACTGGGATGATCTCGTCCGGATTCTTCATCAGATCATCGTTGGATGCGGCCCAGCCTCTGACTACCCGGGCCAGTACGGCCTTGTTTTTCTCGTGATAGTCGCTGCGGACGGCCCAGCCGCCCACGATGGCCGACTTGGGGAAATAGGCCGAGGCGTCAACCAGCATTTTCGCTGACGCGACGCGCTGGCGGACCTGGATATTGAACGGGACCCAAAGCGCGACGGCAGGCACTGCGCCCGAGATGAAGCTGGTGACCGCCACGGGCATGGTCTGGTTCACGATCTCCACATCCTTGGTGGGATCGATGCCGTTGGCCCGAAGCGCCGCATCGAGGAATACATGCGCGGTGGTGCCGATCGTGGTGGTGATTTTCCTGCCCTTGAGGTCAGCCCAAGTCTTGACCCCCTGATCCTCGCGAATCCAGAGCTGCGCAGTGGCGAATTCGATGTTGTTGATCAGAAAGGCCTTGCCCTGGCCACGGGCCGGGAAGTTTGAAATGACCGCGCCCGTGGACAACATGTCCAGGCTGCCACCGATCATTGCATTGAAGAGCTCAAGCCCCGTGTTGAATTTGACGGCATCGAACTCAATGTTTTCCTTGGCCCAGTGGCCTCGGTGCACACCCGTCCAAAGCTGGCCAGTCACCGCAAGTGTGTCGACATAACCGACCCGAATCCGGGTTCGGGTCTGGGCGAGCGCAGGCGCCCCGACGCCGGCCAAGCCGACGCCGACGAGACCGGCGGTGACCACCTGCCGGCGTTGCTGCTTGAAGCTTGTGAGATCCATTGCTGTCTCCTTTGTGGTGTTGAATCAGTCCCCCGCGGAACCGAGTTTTTGCTGCGCCTCGTACTCGGCCATGACCAGATCGCGGACATGAGCCTTCAGCTGGCCGAATTCCTGGGTTTCGTGCAGGCCCTCTCGGCGCGGATAGCCGAAGGGCACTTCAATAATGGCCTTGATGCGGGCAGGACGCGCGGTCACCACCACGATACGGGAGGCGAGATAGATCGCCTCATCCACTGAATGCGTGATCATCATGACGGTCTTGCCCTCGCGCTCGAGCACCTCAAGCAAGAGGTTCTGCATGCGCGAACGGGTCTGCGCGTCCAGGGCACCGAAGGGTTCGTCCATCAGAAGGAATTCCGGCTGGGCCGCGTACGCCCGGGCGATCGCCAGCCGCTGCCTCATGCCCCCGGACAAGGTCTTTGGATAAGCGCGCGCGAAATCGGTCAGCCCCATGAGCTCAAGGTATTTTCGACAGACTGCGGCATGCTCGGAGGCCGGGGTCCGGCTGGTCCGGAGCTTGAGTCCAAACAGAATGTTGTCTTCGACCGTGAGCCAGGGAAATACACCGTATTCCTGAAAGATGACGCCGCGATCCCGGCCCGGGCCGTCGACCGGCCGCCCGTCCAGCTTGACCGAGCCTGAAGTCGGTCGGATGAAACCGGCCAGCAGATTCATCAGCGTGGTCTTGCCGCACCCGGAAGGGCCCACCACGCAGATGAATTCGTTTTCAAGGATGTCGAGCGTCACATGGTCGACCACCCGCAGCGGCCCTCGTTCGGTCTGAAACTCGACCGAGACCCCCTCGAAGCTGATGCGCGGAGTGCCCAAGGGTGACCCTCAATGGGACTCGACCCGATCCTGCCAGCGGATCAGGCGACGGGTCAGGCTGCGCAAGGCCAGGTCCATGCTGAGCGCCACTGTGCCAATGCAGACGATACCGACATAAATGACGTCGATCTGGAAGAACGCGCCCGCGCTCTGGATCAGCGCGCCCAGGCCTTGCTGGGCCGCGACCAGTTCGGAGGCGACCAGGGTTGCCCATGCGACGCCGAGCGCGACCCGCAAGGCGGTCAAGATGTGCGGCATTGTGAGCGGGACAATGACCCGGAAAAAGATTTCGCTTTCCGTCGCGCCGAGCGTTCGAGCCACCTTGATGAAAATCGGGCTGATCTGTGCCACGCCCTCATACATCACGATCACTCCGGCAAAGAAGCTGGCGTAGAACAGAATGATGACTTTGGCCGGTTCGTCGATGCCGAAATAGACCACCACCAGAGGAATCAGGGCGATCGGCGGCAGCGCCCGGAAAAAATTGATGAGCGGGTCGAGAAAGGTGCGCGCGCTCTTGTACCAGCCGATGAGAAAGCCCACCGGGACGGCCACGAGGATACCGAGCGCCACGCCCAGAGTGACGCGCTGAGTCGAGCGCAGGATGTCGACCGCGAGGCGGTCCGTGAAAAGGAGCTCAGCGAGCTTGCTGCCTACCTGAGCGGGCGTTGGCATCAGCCCCGCCGCAAACAGACCGGAGAGGGACAATGCATGCCATCCCAGGGTCAGCAGGACCCAAGGCAGCAGCAACAGACCTGCATGGCGCAGTCGGGCAATGATGGTCGCCTCCCCAATACCAGTACTTATTGTTTTGGATATGTAAAAACATTATAAGGAGGGCCGTGCAATCTGCGACTAAAAATTTGAAATGCCCCTGCCGGTCTCAGATGAACCGAGGGCGCGATTCGGGGCCTGAACAGAAGAGAACGAGATGTCACGTATCGCGCTGAAAGTACATGAGCATGACAACGTTGTCACACTCCTCGATTTTGATCAGGACACGCTCGTGACCCGTCAAGGCTTGAGGCTCGCCGGTCCGGTGCCCTTTGGTCACAAGGCAGCGCTGCACGCGATCGCCCAGGGTGAAGCCGTCATCAAATACGGCGTACCCATCGGCACCGCCACCTGCGCAATCGCCCCTGGGGAGCATGTCCATGTCCACAATTGCCGCTGATCCTCTTGAGAGGGCTCGCTTTCAGGGTTACATGCGCCCGGACGGTCGGGTCGGCATTCGCAATCATCTGGCGCTGGTGTCCACCGTGGCCCTGGCCAATCGCATCGCCGAACATGCGGCGGCCCGGTTTGACGCTCAGCGAAACGGCGGCACCGACCCTGTTCTGCTGATTCGAGGTGAATTTCAGCGCGGCCTGCAAAACGTCGATGCCCAGTTGCAGGACAGGGTCATCGAGCGCCTGATCACGCATCCGAACATCGGAGCTGCTGTCGTTTTGTGCCACGACCGGCGAACTGCGCAGATCTGGATCCGCCGTCTGGCAAACCATACCGTCCCGGTGGAGGTCCTCGCCGTGATGGATAGCCGGGGCATGCAGCATGCCATCGATCGAACCCTTCGTTCGCTCGAGATCGCCGACCTCAGTCGGCGCGCGTTCCACCGCAGCGCCTGCCCCTTCGCAAGCCTGCGCTTTGCCCTCGAGTGCGGTGGGTCCGATGCCTCGAGTGCAGTTTGTTCGAATCCGGCCATCGGTCGTTTTGTGGACCAGGCGGTCGCGGCCGGGGCGACCGTCATCGTCTCCGAGACCGCCGAATTCATCGGCGGCGAGGAGGTCGTGCGCGCGCAGTCGCTCTCATCTGCGATTGCCGACTCGATTATTGGGCGGATTGCGATGACCGAGGCGCGAATGGCCGGCGACGGCGACCACTACCGGGGTGTCAACCCGACCGCCGAAAATATCGAGGCCGGGCTGACCACGCTCGTAGAAAAGACGATGGGCGCGCTCTGCAAGATTGGGCAGGCCCGCTTTGCCGGCTGTCTCGACTTTGGCGAGCCCCCCCCGGTCGCGGGCCTTCATTTCATGGACACTCCATTTTTCAGCCCGTGTTCGATCACCGGGATGCTCGCGGCGGGCGCACAGCTGACCCTCTTCTCGATGGGAGTGTTCAATCCGTCCGGCAATCCGCTTGCGCCTACCCTCAAGGTGTGCGGCAACCCGGACACCCTGGCCCATTGGGCTGACGGGATCGACGTTGGACTGGCCGAACTGATTGACGGGCGTATCGGTCTCGATGAGGCCGGGCGGCGGGTTCATCAGGCGGTGATGCGGGTCGCCGAGGGCGAGGTAACCCATACTGAGCGTTGGGGCGAGGGGCAGTTCATCATTCCCAGGATGCTGCCGACCTTTTGAATGGGCGGCTCAAGGCACCCATTTTGAATGGTGGTTGAACAAGGTTTGTTGCGCCCGGTCTCCTATTCCGATTCGCGCGCAGGGTGAACCCGCGGCGCTCTGGACCGAAAAGCTAGACTGATCCTTATCCTCCGCCTCCTCCAGATCCCATGACCTGGTCCATCGTCGCCCGCGACGTGGCCACGGGCGCCTTTGGCGTCGCAGTGGCGACGCGTTTTTTTGCCGTCGGAGCCTTGTGCCCACATGCTGACGGGGGCGTAGGAGCGCTCGCCACCCAGGCGCTGATCAATCCGCTCTTTGGGCCCGTGGGTCTTCGCATGCTGCGCGACCGCATTCCCGCGCAGGCGGTGCTGGAGGCGCTGCTCGCGACCGATTCTGGCCAGTCGGTGCGGCAACTTCACCTGCAGGACGCGCAGGGTCGAATTGCCGTCCACACGGGTCGCGACTGTATCGACTGGTGCGGCCATCTCGTCCGGAAGGGCTTTTCGGTGGCGGGCAATATGCTGGCGGGCCCGCAGGTCATCGAGGAAACCGCCCGCGTGGACTAAGCCCATGCCGAGCTGCCCTTCGCGCGGCGGCTGATTGCGGCGCTCGTTGCCGGGGAGGCTGCGGGCGGGGACAAACGGGGTCGGCAATCGGCCGCCTTGCTGATCCACGGCAGCGAGGAATATCCGCTGCTTGACCTCAGGGTGGACGATCATGCGGACCCCCTGTCCGAGCTGGCCCGGCTGGAAGCCGTCAGCCGCGAGCGATTCGTTCACTTTGCGCAATTCTTCGGCACCCGCGATCAGCCCGCCGGAGTGTGGGATCGGGCGGTGATCGAAAAGGCGATCGAGCGCGCCGCGCGCGAGCCCGGCGCGGAGTGATCGCGGTGGACGCACTGCTGGAGGTCTCCGACCTCAAAGTGAGCTTCGATACGGCCCGGGGGCCCGCCCGTGCTGTCGACGGGATCAGCTTGGCCATCGACGCCCGCGAAACCGTCTGTGTGGTGGGCGAGTCTGGCTGTGGCAAGAGCGTGACCGCGCTCTCGGTGATGGGGCTCCTTGCCATGCCTCCGGCCAGCGTCCAAGGCTCGATCCGCTTCCAGGGCCAGGAGCTCATTGGCCTGCCGCGCTCCAGGCTCGCGGACCTCCGCGGAAACCGGATGGCAATGATCTTCCAGGAGCCGATGACCTCGCTCAATCCGGCCTTTCGCATCGGCGACCAGCTGGCCGAGGCGCTGATTCGTCATCGAGGCACAGACCGTGTGTCCGCGCGAGCCGCCGCGCTCGAGATGCTGCATCGGGTGCGGATTCCGGCGGCCGAAGACCGTCTCGACGATTACCCCCACCGCCTCTCCGGGGGCATGCGACAGCGGGTCATGATTGCCATGGCCCTGATGTGCTCGCCTGCGCTCCTGATCGCCGACGAGCCGACGACTGCGCTCGATGTCACCATTCAGGCGCAGGTGCTCGAGTTGATGCGCTCGCTGCGTGACGAGATGGGTACTGCAATCCTGATGATCACGCACGACTTGGGTGTGGTGGCCGAGATGGCGGACCGCGTCCTGGTGATGTATGCAGGGCAGATCGTCGAGGCAGCCGAGGTGCGCGCCTTGTTTTCATTTCCCCAGCACCCCTACACCGTAGGTCTTCTGGGCGCCCGGCCGTCCTTGTTGGGGCGGCGAGACCGGCTCTCCGCGATTGGCGGCATGGTTCCCCCGGCGCACGCCATGCCCAGGGGTTGTCGGTTCGCTCCGCGCTGCCCCTTTGCCGACCGGCAATGCCACGAGGAGATCCCGCCTCTGAGAGAGATTCACCCCGGGCATCACTCGCGTTGCTGGAAAGCGCCCTTAGAGGTGCTCGCCGAGTCCTTGCCGGACGGTGTCTTGACAACGACTTGCAATGTGCTCGAAGCCGGGGTGTCCGGATGAGCCAGGGTACGCTTGCGTTGCAGGCCGAGGGCCTGGTCAAGCACTTCCCGGTCGGGCGCGGCCTGTTCGGGGGCGGACGGGCTGTAGTTCGTGCGGTCGACGGCGTGTCTTTGTCTCTGGGGCACGGCCGTACCCTCGCTGTGGTGGGCGAGTCGGGCTGTGGCAAGTCGACGCTTGCGCGTCTTTTGCTGCGGCTGATCGAGCCCGACCAGGGACAGATCCGGCTCGCTGACGGCGCGTTGACCGGTCTCGATGCGGCCTCCATGCGGCATATGAGGGGCCGTATCCAGATGGTCTTTCAGGATCCTTATGGATCGCTCAATCCGCGCATGACCGCAGGGGACATCCTGGCCGAGCCGCTCATGCTGCACACCGGGCTTGATCGTTCAGCGCGTACGATCCGGGTCGCGGATCTGTTGAACCGGGTGGGCCTGCCCGCCGATGCGGCCCGCCGCTGGCCGCATGAGTTCTCTGGGGGCCAGCGGCAGCGGCTTGCGATTGCCCGGGCACTCGCCGCAGGGCCTCAGGTCATTGTCTGCGACGAGCCGGTCTCCGCACTCGATGTTTCGATCCAGGCGCAGATCCTCAATCTGCTCGCCGAGTTGCAGCGTGACATGGGCCTCGCCTACGTGTTCATTTCCCACGACCTCGCGGTGGTGCGTCAGGTGGCAGACGATATTGCAGTGATGTATCTGGGACAGTTCGTCGAATCCGGGCCTGCCACGCAAATTTTTTCGTCGCCTCGCCACCCTTACACCCGGGCGCTCCTTGCGGCTGTGCCTCAGCCCGACCCATCCCGCCGTGGCCAGAGGATGGTGCTGTCAGGCGATGTGCCCAGTCCCATCTCGCCGCCGTCCGGATGTCGGTTTCACACTCGGTGCGCGCTAGCCGATGAACGTTGCCGCCGCACGGCGCCCGAGTTCGCGCGTTTGGGCGAAGGAGTGTCGGTCGCCTGTTGGCATCCGGCTCAGTCACAGGAGCCGGTATCGAGGGCCACCCATGGATCTTCGGCCGACGACGGGTTCGACCACACGCCGCTTCGAGAGGCCAAAGCGGCCCGTGCGCTGGCCCGGCTCCAGGCGGCGTTTCGGTGATGGCGCCGTGACCATGTTTGCCGGAAATCAGGCCGAATCTTGCCCATCCCGCCCGTCGGGATCTGCCACCCACAACCCATGTTCAGACGTCCAGTCAAAAGGAGCTCCGATGATCATTCGAAACATCTTCAAGGCCGTCAGTCTTGCGGCCGCCCTAGGCCTGGCGGGTTCGGTGGCCGCGCAGTCCACCCTGCGGATCGGTCTTGCGGAGGACCCGGATGAACTCGATCCCACCAAGGCGCGCACCTATGTCGGGCGGATCGTATTTGCTTCGCTCTGCGACAAACTCTTCGATATCGACGAAAAGCTCAATCTCGTACCACAGCTCGCGCTGAGCCAGGAGACTTCGGCTGACGGCAAGGCGGTGACGATCAAGCTGCGCCCCGGGGTGAAGTTCCACGATGGCGAGCCGATGGATGCGGCCGCCGTAAAGTATTCGCTGGATCGCCATCTGAATCTGAAGGGGTCGTTTCGCCGGGCTGAAATTGCCCAGGTCGACACCGTCGAGGTCGTCGATCCCCTGACCGTGCGCCTCAACCTCAAGACGCCCTTTGCGCCTTTGATGGCCCAGCTGACCGACCGCGCGGGCATGATGGTTTCGCCCAAGGCGGCCGAGGCACTCGGTGACCGGTTTGGCACTGCACCCGTGTGCGCCGGTCCCTACCGCTTCGTGGAGCGGGTTGCGCAGGACCGTATCGTGGTCGAGCGATTTGCCGACTATTGGGACAAGGCCCGAGTGCACATCGACCGGATCATCTATCGGCCGATTCAGGATTCAACCGTCCGCCTGGCCAACCTCAAGTCCGGTCAGCTGGATCTGCTTGAACGGCTGCTGGCCACCGATGCGCCCGAGGTCCGCAAGGACTCGAAGCTGCGCCTGGCAACCGGCACGGAGCTGGGCTACCAGGGCATCACCCTCAACGTCAACAACGGTGAGAAAGCCAACAGCCCGCTCGGCAAGGATGCTCGGATTCGCCGCGCGCTCGAGCTCGCTATCGATCGGGATGCGATCAATCAGGTGGTCTTCAACGGCCTGCAAACGGTCAACAACCAATGGGTAAGCCCCAGCAATCCCTACTACCAGGCGAGCCTGCCGACCCCCAAGCGCGACCTCAATCGCGCCCGGGCGTTGATCAAGGAGGCCGGAGTCAAGACTCCGATCGTGCTTGACTTCATGGTGCCCAACAATCCCGAGACCCGAGCCGTGGCTGAAGTGATGCAGTCGATGGCCGCCGAGGCCGGCTTTGATCTCAAGATCCGCGTCACCGAGTTTGCGACCTCGCTCAACGAAGCCGAAAAAGGCAATTTCCAGCTCTACATGCTGGCCTGGAGCGGCCGGACCGATCCGGACGGCAACATTTACTCGTTTGCGTCCTGCAAGGGCCCCCTCAATTACGGGCGGTTCTGCGACGCGGGCATGGATGCCCTGCTGGACAAGGCCCGTACGGTCACGAATAGCGCCGAGCGCAAATCCATCTACGAACAGGTAGCCAAGCAGTGGATTGGCGAGGGTTCGGTGCTCTATTTGTATCACCGCGCCCTGCTCTTTGCCCACTCGCCTCGGCTCGATGGTTTCAAAGTGATGCCGGACGGCCTGATTCGGGTGACGGACCTGAGGCTCAAGTGACTCTGACGGGCGCGCGCGCAGGCTCCGGAACTGGTTCGACCCGAGACCCCCGATGCTGAGTTTTTTGCCTCGACGATTGTTGCAGCTGATACCGACCCTGTTTCTGGTGTCGGTACTCATCTTTTTGCTGCAGCAGTTGCTGCCGGGCGATCCAGCTCTGGTCATGGCCGGTGAGGAAAAGGATCCGGTCGTCATTGAGCAGATCCGCAAGCAATACCGGCTCGACCAGCCTTTGCCGGTCCAGTACCTCTACTGGATCGGCGGGGTGCTTCAGGGCGATCTGGGCGAGTCGATGCGGATCAAGCAACCGGTCGCGTCGCTGATCGCAGACAAGTTGCCGGTGACCTTGCAACTCGCATCGATGGCGATGTTGTTTGCGCTCCTGATCGGAATTCCAGCGGGGGTGCTTTCGGCAGTGAAGAAAGGCACCGCCTGGGACACGGCGGCCAATGTGTTTGCGCTGTGGGGCCTCTCCACGCCCAATTTTTGGTTGGGCATCATGCTGATATTTCTGTTCTCGGTGCAACTCGGCTGGTTGCCGGCCTCGGGCTTTGTCAGTCCCTTCGAGGATCTCGGGCAATCGCTCGCGACGACCCTGATGCCGGCGTTTGTGCTGGGCAATGCCATTGCCGCCGTGCTGATGCGCCACACCCGCAGTGCGATGTTGCAGGCGATGAGCGCCGACTACGTCCGCACCGCGCGCGCCAAGGGCTTGCGCGAACATGCTGTGGTCATACGCCATGCCTTGCGCAATGCGCTGACTCCGGTCATCACCTTGGGCGCGCTCGAATTCGGCACGCTGCTTTCGGGGGCGGTGCTGACCGAACAGGTGTTCTCCGTGCCTGGCTTTGGCAAGTTGATCGTCGATGCGGTGTTCAATCGCGATTACGCAGTGGTGCAAGGTGTGGTGCTGGTGACCGCAACGGTCTACATCCTGCTCAATCTGATCGCCGATGTCCTATATGTGCTCGTCAATCCGAGGCTTCGGACATGAGCGAGGCTCGGTCATCCGAGGGGGGTACGGCCGTCGTCGCCCCCGGGTCATCGACCGCTGCACCCGACAGTCCGGTGCGGCAGGCCCTCAGGGTGTTGTTGCGCCGGCCGACCGCCGTCTTTGGCGCCGTGATCCTGTTGCTCGTGATCGTGCTCGCGGTGTTTGCCCCATGGATTGCGCCCTACGATCCGCTCAAAACCAGTTGGTCCTTGGTGCGCAAGGCGCCCAGTGCATTGCACTGGTTCGGAACCGACGAGGTGGGCCGCGATCTGCTGTCGCGGGTCATATGGGGCGGGCGGGCCTCGCTGTCGGCGGGGGTGGTTGCGGTATCGATCGCGGTGGTGGTCGGCGTTCCGCTGGGCATGCTGTCTGGCTATGTGGGCGGATGGTTCGATGCGCTGATCGGCCGATTGACCGATGCCATGCTGGCGATCCCCTTTCTGATTTTGGCGATTGCCCTGGCCGCGTTTCTGGGGCCCAGTCTTGGCAATGCGATGATCGCGATCGGCATCACGGCTACCCCGATCTTTGTGCGCCTGTCCCGGGGCCAGGTGCTGTCAGCGCGGGCTGAAGACTGGGTCGAAGCGGCCCGGGCCGTGGGTAATCCGCCCGCCCGTATCCTGTTGCGACACATCTTTCCGAACATCCTGCCACCGGTGATGGTGCAGGCAACGCTTGCGATTGCCGCGGCGATTATTGCCGAGGCCAGCCTGTCGTTCCTTGGTTTGGGTCAGCAGCCTCCTGCGCCGAGCTGGGGCTCGATGCTGAATACGGCCCAGCGTTTCCTCACCCAGGCGCCCTGGATGGCGATCTTTCCGGGTCTCGCCATCTTTCTGACGGTGCTCGCCTTCAATCTGTTTGGCGACGGCCTGCGCGACGCGCTCGATCCCAAGCGCTAAGCCCTACTGCCGGGATCCGTCGACCCAGTGGCCTACACGACGAACTCAGCCCTCGCGGACCGCCACCCCGCTGTCCTCCAAAAACGCCTTTACTTTGCGCTCGGCATCCCGCCAGTGGGCCGCGTAGTCCTGGGGGCTCAACCATTGAGTGGCGACGCCAGCCGAATGCAGAGCTGACCGAACCCCGTCGGTCTCGAGCGCCCGCCGGATCGCAGCAGACCACGCCAAAACGATCGGCTCGGCAGTGCCGCGTGGAAGGGCCATTCCGGTACTGGCGATCAGATCGATATCAAACCCTTCCTCTCGGCTGGTGGGTACGTCTGGGAAGAACGGGTTGCGCAGGCCCGGCTGACCGGTCACCTCGTGCGCTGAAAGCACCCGCAGAACGCCCGAGCGCACATGGGGCCGGGCGACTGCGACGTTCGATCCCGCGACGTCGAGATGGCCGCCGATCAGCGCAGTGATCGAAGAGGGCACGTCCTTGAAGGGGATCAGATTGAAGCGCGCGCCGTGCTTCTGGGTAAAGAGGCGCATGATTCGTGTGGTTTCAGACCGGGGCCCCGACGTTGCGTAAGTGATCTGATCGGGGCGGGACCGCGCGGCGGCGACCAGATCCCGCAGGCTCTTGAACGGACTATCGGCCCTCACCATGACCACCGGCCCGGTTTGCTGAACCAAGGCGACCGGCACGAAATCTCCGCGATGGTAGGTCGCCTTGGCGCTCGGATCGAGGTAGCTGATCTGGGTGTCCCAGTTGTGGGTCAGCGCGATGGTCAGACCGTCCGGACGGCTGGCCACCAGCTCATTCAGTCCCAGTTGGCCATTCGCACCCGGCTTGTTGATGACGACGGTCGAGCTACCCCAATCGGCGTCCCAGGCGCTGGCCAGTGCGCGGCCGATGACGTCGACCACGCCGCCCGCACCCCATGGAACGATCAGGCGCAGTGGCCGTCCGCGTTCCGGAAACGGCGCTGCCGACGAAGCCTGGGCATGGATAGCCGCCGGGCTCGCGAGCGCGACCATGCCCGCCAGGCCGGAGACGACGCGGCGACGTGATTGCACGCACCGGGATAGACGTTGATCCAGGTGCCGGGTGTTGGGGGGTAGCTCGATACAACGCTTCGAGCCAGACTGATCCGACATCTTGTGCTCCGGTGATCTTCGCCAGAAATTTAGTGCGGCCCTGGAATACCAGCTGCATGGATCAACTGCTGGATCTATGAGCGGACAGCTCTGGATCCATTTTTTGCAACGCCTCGGGCCCGGGCCGCTTCGGCAAAGGCCCGAGACAGCTCTCGGATGCCGGGCTCAATCCGCTCTGCGGGAATCGAGGCAAATCCCAGCCGGAGGGTGTTGGCGGGCGGCGCATTCGAGCCTCGCCAGAAAACCGCTCCGGCATCGAACAGCACGCCCCGGCCCAGCGCATACCGGGCAACGCAATCGGTATCGACATCATCAGGCGCAATGGCCCAGAGGGATGATCCGCCGGTCGGAGGTCCGAAACGCAGCGCAGGCAGGTGACGCCTGAGGGCATCGACCAGAACTTCGGCGCGCTCACGGTACCGCGCCACCATGCGGCGCACTCCGGCATCGTGATGTCCCAGCGCTAGAAATGCGGCCAGGGCCCGCTGGTTGTTGGTGGGCGGGTGGCGGATCATCAGCCGTCTCAAAGCCCTCGCCTCGGCGATCAGTGGCGCGGCACCTACCAGGTAACCCAGGCGCAGGCCGGGTGCGAGCGTCTTGGACAGGCTACCGATGTAAACCACCCGCTCGTCCTCATCCATGGCCTTGATCGCCGCATGTGTTCCGCCGTCAAAGGCGAGCTCGCTGTCGTAGTCGTCTTCGATCACGATGAGATCGTGTTCGACTGCGGCGCGCAAGAGCGCTCTGCGGCGTGCCGGTGGCATGGTCACCGTCGTCGGATTCTGGTGACTGGGCGAAACCTGCACCACGTCACAGCGGGCGAGCCGCGCGGTGATGCGCAGTCCCAGCTCATCCACAGGCAGAGGCACCGTCTGGGCTCCGTGGAGGGACCAGACGTTCCAGGCGTCAGGATAGCCGGGCGACTCCAATCCGACCACGGTGCGTCCGAAGCGGTGAGATGTGCCGGGGGACTGATCGCGTCCGCGTCCAGGCGATCGGCCTGCCGCGAGCGCGGGCTGTGACGACAGGGCCGCGGCGACCAAAGCGGTCGCCTGCTGCGCGCCCAGGGTGATCAAAATCTGGTCGGGCGTAGCCCTGATGCCCCTGCGCGGCAACAGTCGTTGACTGATCTGTTCGAGGAGTTCGGGATCATCCGCATCGATCCGGTCACCCGCCCACACGTCGACAGCCCGGGGGCGCAAGGCCAGCCGGGAGGCGTCACGCCAGGCGCGAAGCGAAAATGTGCTGGGGTCAAAGGCACCGTAGACAAAGGGGTAGGGGTAGGACAGCGCCTCACGGGGTTTCACCACCTGAGCCATTGCGCTGGCTCGGACCACAAGCCGACGGCCCCAGTCGACTGCGGTGCCCGCGGGTTCGCGTCGCCAGCCGACCGGCTCGGGTGGCACCGCGGCATCGTCGCTCACGAGGTGTCCGCCTCGGCCGGTGACCCTCAGCCAGCCATCGTCGACCAGCTCGCGGTAAGCGAGGATTACGGTATTTCGTGCGACCCGCAGGCCGAGGGCGAGGGTGCGTGTGGAGGGCAGCCTGAATCCGGGCGGCAGCGCGCGTGCTGAGATGGCCCGCACCAGCCCGGCGCGAATCTGGGCCTGAAGCGGCACTGAATGCGTGCGGTCAATCGGCACGATTTCAGTCCACCGGGTCTTCGTGTGATCCATCAGCGCAGAGTTAAAAAGCTAAAGCTCTCGGTCGAAAGCCGATTTATAGAACCAGAACCTATCAATCATAGATCCATTGTGTCGCATTCGCCTTCGGTTTGATGGTCGCCAGACCAAGATCGGTCCACCCATCACCATGCGACCGAATGATGACCCGTCCTGCTTCGCCTTTGACAATGCCTGCGCTTGATTTCGACTACGCTCGCACCGCCGACCGAAGGTCGCGGTTCCTGTCCCCCTCGCTTCGCACCTTTACCGCCTTCGAGCGTCCCCTGCTGCTCGCGCGGGGCGAGGGCGCCTACGTTTGGGATGTCGAGGGAAAGCGCTATCTGGATTGTCTGGCTCAGAACCTGTGCATCAGCGTCGGATACAGCCACCCCGGCGTCAACGCTGCGGTCGCCCAGCAGATGCAGTCGATCCAGCACGTGACCACGATGTACTACCACCCGGGTCCGGCCCAATTTGCCGAGGAGCTGGTCGCGACCATGCCTTCCGGCTACGACTGGGTCGTGCATTTCGTCAACAGCGGTGCAGAGGCGATCGACCTCGCGATCCTTGCAGCCCGCCTGCACACAGGGCAGTTTGACATCCTGACCTTGCGACACGCCTACCACGGCCTTCACTTTGGAGCGATGAGCGCGAGCGGATTGGCTCTATGCCGCCAGCCGGTGGCGTCGGCTGCCGGCTTTATCCATGTTCACAATCCCGACCTCTATCGGGGCGCCTACGGGGATCAGCCCGAAAAATATCTCGAAGAGATCGAGCGGGTGATCGACACCTCCACCAGCGGGGCAGCCGCTGGAATGATCGTTGAACCGATCCAGGGCTATGGCGGCGTGATTCCCACTCCCCCGGGCTATCAGAGACGAGCCGCCGAGATTGTGCGCTCGCGGGGAGGCCTCTATTTCTCAGATGAGGTCCAGACCGGATTTGGTCGAACCGGCAAGAGTTTCTGGGCATTCGAACAGGAGGGCGTCGTGCCGGACGGTATCGTGATCTCTAAAGGTATCGGTAACGGCCTGCCGATTGCGGCACTGATCGTCCAGCGGCCTGTGGCCGAGGCCATGGCCCAGCGCAAGTTCTTCAACACTTACGGAGCGAACCCGGTCGCGGTGGCCGCCGGCCGGGCGGTGTTGCGCGCGATCGGGGATGAGCGGCTCCAGGAAAATGCGGATAGGGTGGGCGCGCGGTTCGGGGCGGTGCTCGAGCGTGCAGCGCGTCGCCATGCCCTGATCGGCCAGGTACGAGGGCAAGGACTGATGCGGGGCATCGAACTCGTGGCCGATCGTGGCACGCGCGAACCGTCCGAAAGAGAAGCCGCTCGGCTGCAGGAGGCCTTACGCGAGCGGGGTGTGATCGTAGGTCGCAGCGGTCAGTTCAAGAATGTCTTGCGCATCAACCCGCCGCTCTGCGTGACCGAGGCCGACGCGGACCACTTGGGCCAGGCACTGGAAGGTGCTCTCGCAGCTTGAGCCCTACCTCTTCTCGAACCAGTTGCACAGCGACATGAACTCAACGCGCTCGGCCTTTACTTCCATGCCCTTGAGCGACTCGCGCCAGGCGTGACGCGAATCGTCGACCGATTCGAGCCCAGGCATGGTCTTGAGCGCACGCCGGAGCTCACGCACGGTGTGGATCACCTGCTCCCGCCATAGATGCACTGCGTTCTGGGCCTCGCGCTGCTCGGCCTCGCTCAGTCGGACGCCGAGTTCAGACTCCAGATATCGCTGAAAGAGATGCCACACGACATCCAGCCCTTCTTCCTGCTGCCGGCGCAGCAACTCCTCTGCCGCGCCGGGCAACCCGTACCAGCCGACGATCGTGGTCCAGGCGTGCTCGCGATCGAGCTTCATCGGGACTGACCAGGCGGGGCGGGGTCGATCACAGGATCGGGGACCAATGCTTAACGGACCGGCTTGGCGTCAAACTTCGAACCCTTCACGCACAGACGTCCGATCGGGTCTTTCCAAAGCTTGTCGTCGGTATGCAATTGGCCAAGCGCGCGAGCAATCACATTGAAGCCGACCTCCGGGAACAGCTTCGTCAGATCGGTGTAATACACCGGCTCTTTCTCGATCAGGGCGAGGATACGCGCCTCGACGGACTTCTGATCCGGCTCGGCGCTGACCGGGTCGGCCTTGCCCGAGACATAGTCGCCGATCTTTGCGGTATCGGCGTAAGCAAAGGCGACCCGCTCATAACGCTCGCGGGGAATGCCCTCCCCGATCGTTGCGTCGATACCCACCTTGGCCCCGGTGGGCACGACGCCCGGGGTGATATGCAGACTCGGATCAAGCGGTTTGGCCCGAGCACCCGGAATGATCAGCACGTCCCGGTCCCCCTGCACTCGGGTGGCAATCGCCCACTCGACTTCGTGCGGGTTGTAGACATCGATGTCGCTGTCCACAACAACGACATGTTTCAGATCGCCGACCGAAAGCGCCGCAAGCAATGCGGTCTTGCCCTCGCCCGCCTGCTTCTTGATCGAGATGACCGCGTGCCAGTAGGCCGAGCCACCGATGGTGATATTGATGTCCTCAACCTGGATGCCGGTATTGGTGAGGGCGCGCCTGACCGGCTGATGCAGCGCGGCTGCGCCGAGGTAGCTGTATTCGAAGGGCATGTGCAGCGCATAGAACATCGCATCGCGACGCATCATCACCGCATTGATGCGTACGTTTGGATTCCAGTGCAGACCGCCCATCAGGAAGGTGAATTCTCCGAAGCGCCCCTCGGGCTGGGTCCAGCCGATCGGAAGCACCTCACCCTCGAGCACGATCTCGCTGTCGGCAATGTAGGGCAGATCGCAGGTTTTGCACTGGCCCAGCTTGAGCGGCGTACCGCGAAAGCCGCCCGAAAGCGACATTTCTTCGACGTCGATCGCGGCGCGGTAGTTGGCTGCCACCGTCTCGATCGGATGCGCGCCAATCGAGATCGAGATCGGCAGGCTGCGACCGTCCTTCAGGGCGCGTTCCAGGTAGTGGCGCAAATTGTTGGGTGTGACGATGTCGATGCCGGTCAGGTTGCGCTCCTTGATCATGAAGCGGTAGCAGCCGGTGTTGACGATGCCGTATTCGGGGTCTTTGGCCATCACGACGCCCGCGGTGATCATCGGACCACCGTCATGAATCGAAAAGATCGGAACGGGCAGCTTGAACAGATCGACCTGGTCACCGGTCATGATCACTTCCTCGGTGGTGGAGGTCGCAACCCGGACAGGGGGGATCGGGGCCGCCAGGCCGTTGGTGATCACGTTTTCAATGTCGCGGTAGCTCTTCGCCTGCATGGCCATGAAGCCCCGGTTCATCGATCGGACGACGCCTGAAACCACCGGCATGGAATAGCCGATGACGTTGTGAAACATCAGCGCCTTGTCGGACTGGTCGACCAGGGTGGCGATGTGGCGAATGTCGACCGGTTGATGCAGGTCGATCAGCTCGCCGGCCGCTCTCAGGCGCGCAACCAGCTCACGGAAGCCCTCGGTGATTGGCGGGTTCGCATTGCGGGTCGGGGTTTGAGATTGCTCGGCATCTCCGTACATCATGTTCTTGTGCTCCTTGGTAGCGGGCTGAACCGGGTTGGGCGAATGAGTCGGGCGGGGTGCGTTGCAGAGTGCGCGGGTGATGGCAGGGCCCAGCCGGTGGGATGGGCCATCGAGGATCACTCGAGCATGTCGGCTGTGAGAATCTGGTCCCAGATTTCGGCGCACAGGTCGTGAAACCGAGGCAGTTTTTTTGTGCTGCGAAAGTCACGCGGCCGGGGGAGGTCGATCTGCAGATCGGCCTTGACCCGTCCGGGCCTGGGACTCATTACGATGACCCGATCCGAAAGGAAAACCGCCTCTTCGATGTCGTGCGTCACGAACACGACGCTCTTGGTGTAGGTGCTCCAGATGCGCAGCAACTCGCGCGCCATGAGGATTTTGGTCTGGGCATCGAGCGCGCCGAAGGGTTCGTCCATCAGGTAAAGCTCGGGCTCGTAGGCCAGCAGTCGACCGAGGGAAACACGTTGCCGCATCCCGCCCGAGAGCTGAGCCGGGTAATGCTTTTCGAAGCCCGCGAGCCCAAGAAAGGCGATCAGCTCGCGCTTGCGGTCCGCGTGCAGGCTGGCCGGAAGCCCCTTCAGTTCCAGTCCGACTCCGATATTGTCTTCGACGGTCGCCCAGGGCAGCAGGGCATCGCGTTGGAACATGAAGCCAAGCCTCTCGGGCGGTTCGTCGACCGGCTTGCCGTCGACGAGAATGCGACCGTCCGAGGGCGATTCGAGCCCAGAGATCAGCTTCAGCAGCGTAGACTTTCCGCAGCCGCTGGGCCCGACAATCGAGACAAAAGCCCCGTGGTCGAAGGTGAGCGCGATATCGGCCAGGACCTGAACGCTGCCGTAGCGTTTGGACACCTGGTCGACCACCACCTTCGGGGACGTCATGGCGCGGGGTGAGTCCATCACAGATTCGGCCGCAGCGACTCCGGTGTCATGGGCTTCAACTTCGGATCGGCGCCACGCACGATCTGATTCACGCTTTCGACCGCTTCGGCGCTGTACTGTCCGCCCTTGGGCACGCGGGCGATGGCCGAACGCACCGTAGCAACGACCAGTTCGTCAGAGAAGTGCGGGTAGAGTTTCTTGATGATGGCCGTGCCCAGAGCCGGGTTCTTTTCGACTTCGCTGACCGCCCGGGCGACCGCGCGCTGGATTCCGCGCGCTGTGTTCTTGTTGGCGTCCACCCAGCTCGTTAAGGCAAGCACCGAATAGCCCGCGTAGGGGATGCTGGTGAAATCCTCTACCACCTTGTAGTCGCCCTTTTTCTGCTGCAACAGGAACGCGGTGTCGGTTTGCTGCACCAGGCCCGCATCAACCTTGCCGCTGTCGATTGCGGCGATCATGGCGGCCCCCACCCCTGCGCCCGAAATGCGGAAATCGCGGTCTGGATCAAGTTTCTTTTCCTTGATCGCCCAACGGATGGTGTTGTCGGTCATGCTGCCCGGCGAGGTGATGCCCACCGACTTGCCCTTGAGGTCGGCGAGTCCTTTTGCCTGGATGTTGGCACGGCTGATCAGGGTGTAGTTGTGATAGCTGTCCAACCCATGCAGGACGACCGCAGGAATGCCCCGGTTTTGCAGCCGCAACACATGGTCGGTTGCGGCAAACAAAATCTCGATACTGCGGCCGACAAAGGCCTGAACCGCAGGGCCGCCCCCCTTGAAGTCAACCAGTTCTAGTTCGACGCCTTCAGCCTTGAAGTAGCCCTGATCATTGGCCACCCAGATCGGCAGCATGCCTTCGAAGTTGACCGACACCCCTGCCTTGAGTTTGACCTGAGCCGCCACAGGTGTGGCGATGACGACGCCCAGCGCAACCAGCCCGGACGCGAGACCTTGCATGACACGGCGCAGCATGTTGACTCCCTTTTCAATTGGACAATGTGTTCAACCCGGACGCCGCTGAAACCGCAGCAGGCGCCGCTCGATCAGACTGATCAGTTCATTGAGGACAAGGGCGAGCACCATGAGCGCAATCAGGCCGGCAAAGACGCCCGCCGTGTCGAGCCGGCCCCCCGAGTGTTCGATGTACCAGCCCAGACCGCGATTGGAACCCAGCAGTTCTCCGATCACCGATCCGATCAGGGCCATGCCGATATTGATGCGCAGCGCCGCAATCAGCCAGGGCATGATGGACGGGATCTGCACCCGTCGGAAAATATAACCGCGGCTTGCACGCATGGTGCGCATCAGATTGATGAGGTCACGATCGACCTCAAGCAGGCCCTGACGCGTATTCAGCATAAAGATGAACACGACCAGCGAAAAGACCAGCGCCACTTTGGAGGCGAGCCCGATTCCGAGCCAGATCACGAACAGTGGCG
>JBIKVK010000073.1:0-13800 GCA_044356835.1 Burkholderiaceae bacterium | reverse complement strand
AGGCTGTAGAGCCCCATGAGATAGGGGTCGACCGTGGCGGCCACACGTGGAAACGCGACCAGGCCGATCCCCAGCGCGATTCCGACGGGTAGCGCAATGACCAAACCCAGAAAGGCCTGCCAGAGCGTCGTCCACGCATGAATCCAGAGCATGCCCTCGAGCGCGAGTTGCCATAGTCGCTCGCCGATCTCGATGGGGTGGCTCACCCAGAATTCGTTGATCAAGGGGCCGGATGCGAACTGCCAGACCACCAGCACGACGACCAGCAGGCCAATTCTCCAGCCGGCGAGCTGCCAAGGGCTGACCCCCTCGAGCTTTCTCGAAAACTCGCTCATGCGTTCGCGTCCGGGAGGCCGGTCACGCAAGGGGTTGCGCAGCGCGCGCGGCCAAACAGCAAGGGATTCACTGCGTCAACGCCTCCGGATGAGTCCAGGCGCCGGCTTTTGAAAACATGTTCATCGAGGGGCTTGGACATCTTCAAAAGTACCATACCGCCACCGGAGTCAACAAGGCTTTTCAAGGCGCAAATGTGGACGTTGTACGTGTCGGATGGGTCCTGGGCTTGGGGCACATTTCGGCCACGGGCCTCAGCCGCGGCCCACCGCCGGGACCTGATCACGGCTTGAGCACGATCTTGCCGACGATCTTGCGTTCGTCGAGCAGGCGAAACGCTTCGCGGGTTTCGGTGAGTGGCAGCACACGATCGACCACGGGTTTCAAGCGTCCCGCCTGAACCAGGTCCAGCAGGCTGATCAGGTCGTCGCGCAACCACGCGTTCGACCCGATGATATTGAGCTCGAAGGTCCAGATGTAGCGGATGTCTTCCTTGGGATCGAATCCCGCGGTCGCGCCGCAGGTGAGCAGGCGTCCGCCGTTGGTCAAGGTCTTGAGCGAGGGCACCCAGGTGTCGCCCCCTGTGAAATTGACCACGACATCGACGCCACCCGCGCGCGCACCCCCGAAGCGGGCCTTGCCGTAGCGGCTTTGCATGGTCTTCACCCAGTCTTCGGTGCTGTAGTTGACACCGTCGTCGGCGCCGAGCTCTCGCAGCTTGTCGATCTTGGACTGGCTGGAGGCGGCGACGATCACGGTGCAGCCGCTCATCTTCGCGAGCTGGACGCAGCAGGTGCCCACCCCTCCTGAAGCGCCCAGGATAAAGACCTTCTCGCCCGCCTGTATGCGTCCCCGAGCCATCATCATCCGGTAGGCCGTGCCGTAGGCGACCGGAAGCGCAGAGGCTGCCTCAAAGCTGACCGAGTCCGGAAGCGCCACCAGCTGCTGTGCGGCCACTTTGACATATTCAGCGAGTCCACCGTCCATGCGCTCTCCGAGCAGGCGCCCCGTCTCGCGCTCGAATGGGTCGACCATTACTCGGTCACCCACCTTCCAGTGGCCGGCGTCCGGACCCACCTCGACCACCTCACCAGCCACATCGATCCCCATGATCAAGGGCAGATCGAGTCGGATGCCCGGCATGCCGCGCAAAGTAAACAGGTCGTGGTAGTTGAGCGAGCAGGCCCCGACTCTCAGGACCACCTCGCCGGGTCCTGGTTTCGGATCCGGCCATTGAGCCTCGAAGCGGATATCTTCAATGGTGCCGTGCGCGTGGATGACCTGGGCTTTCATGGGCGTTGCTGCTCGGGTGGGTTGACGGGTTGTTCAGGTGCAGGCCCATTGGGCCTGGCGCTTCTTGGGAATCAACGTGACAGCCGAGCTGCGCGCTGGGCGAGGGCCTTCCGGTCGATCTTGTTGGTCCCCGCGAGCGGCATCTCTTCGATGAACTCGACAAAGCGCGGATGCTGGTAGGCCGGCGCATGTTCGAGCGCGTAGTGCTTGACTGCCTCCTGTGAGAGCGATTGACCTGGACGCAAGACAATAAACGCGGCCGGGATCTGTCCCTTGATCTCATCGTCGACGGGAAGTACGACCGCCTGGGCAATCGCGGGATGGGTCTCGAGCATCTTCTCGACTTCGCCCGGATAGATGTTCTCACCGCCGCAGACGAACATGTCGTCGGCGCGACCTACGAAATAGAAAAAACCGTTGTCATCACGTCGCATCACATCGCCCGTGTCATACCAGCCGTCCTTGAAGCGTCGTGCCGTGGGCTCGGGCAAATTGAGATAGCCCGGCGACACTGCGGGCGACCGAACCCACAGCGTGCCTTCGTTGGGGCTTGGACCGTCCACCAGGCGCCACTCGGTCTGGGCGATCGGATAGCCGAGCGACAGCGTCGGACGGGCGAGGCCCTCAGGGTGAGCGCCAAAGGCCACAGGACCAGACTCGGTGGTGCCCCACCAGTTGCTGGTTGCAGCATTTGGAAAGATCCTGGACACCATCTCGAAGAGGCCTTCCGACGCGGGCGCCGACCCCGACTTCGCCGATTCGACCTGCGAAAGATCGAACCGCTTCAGCCACTCGGTTTCGCGGGCCACGAGCGCGTACATGGTCGGCACTGCCGTCACCATATGACAGCGATGTCTTGAGGCCGCTTCGATGTAGAGCTTGGCGCTGAACTGCATGAGCAGAACCACCGTGCCCCGCGCGACCCCGATCAGCAGGCTCTGGATGAGCGCGTTCATGTGATAAAGCGGCGCGGCGACCAATGCACGCTTGTCTGCAAACGGCGGACTGACGGCATTGAGGGTTTCGATCACCCAGACGTAGCCGCCGTGGGTCAGCGGCACACCTTTGGGTCGACCGGTCGAGCCCGAGGTGTAGAGGATCAGCGCGAGCTCATCCGACGCCATCGCAAGTCCCGGCCTCTCTGCGCGCCCCATCGCTCCCTGCCAGTGGTCGTCATCGTCCAGCCTCAGGGTTGGAATGCGCGAGGCCAGATCGGCGCGAGCCGCATCGACAAACATCAGCTCGATGCGCGAGTCATCGATGATGTAATCGATGGTGTCACGGGTCAGCTTGAAATTGATCGGGACCGCGACATACCCCGCGCGCATGATGGCCAGGAAGGCGGTGTAGTACCGGCTGCCATTGGCCGCGAGAATTCCAATCCGAGCCCCTCGGGCGAATCCTCGTGCACGCAGGCCCGCTGCAAGTTCGTCGCTCTCCCGTTGCAGCTGGGCATACGTAGTGACGCGGTCGACCCCATGAGGGTCGACTTCGATCATCCAGGCGAGCTCTCCGGCCTGGTCGCGGGGGATCACCTCCCCAAGGTTGCTGGTGCTCATCGGACTCTCCTCCCGATCGCCGGTCAGCCGACCTGGCTGCTGTAACAGCCTCGTCCGACCGCGGTCAGCCGGCCCTGTTCATCGAGAACATCGATATCGACCACCGAGACGGTGCGCCCTTGGCGCCGCACGGTTGCGCGCGCGATGAGCGCCCCCCCGACCGAAGGCCTGAGGAAATCGACTCTGAAATTGATCGTCGGTACGGTGCCCTTGAGCATCAGGGCGACTGCGAAATCGCCCACCGTGTCGATGAATGCTGCGATCGGCCCGCCATGGAATTGCCCGGCGAGGCCACCCCGTTCAAGCTCGGGACGCATCGGCATCTTCATGGCGATAATGCCCTGCTCGGGTTCGGCTTCGATCAATTCAAGGCCGAGAAATGAGATGAACGGGGAACTGCTGATCCAGTGGCGCACCGTATCGTCGATCGTCGGGTCAATCATGAGTGTCTGCGATCCTTAGGGGTCCATGAGTCGGTTGGCCCGGGAAAAGGAAACATTGACATCGAGCAGGTCCTCGCTCGACATCAAGGCATCGAGAATCATGCTTTTCGATGCTGCAAGTTCCTCGCGGGTCAGGGCTTCGACCTGATCGACATCACCCCGGGCCAGGGCATCGATCAGCGCTTGATGCTCCTGGTGGATTTCTTCGGAGCGATCCCGATGCGACAGGCCGATGTGGAGAAAGCGTTCCATCTCCTTCAGGATCTGTCCCAGGGTCGAGACCAGCCGATAGTTGCCCGAGGCTGCGGCGACGGTCATGTGGAACTCGCTGTTCGCGGCCAGAAAGCGCGATTCGCTGTCGCGATCGCCGACGCGGTAGCATTGACTGCACACCCGGTCGAGCCGGCGCAGGCTGAATTCGTCGACCCGGCCGGCGGCCAGGCGATTTGCGGCCACTTCGATGATCCCGCGCAGTTGGTAGAGGTCATTGATATCGCGCAGCGTGACGGGCTTGACGATGTAGCCCTGCCTGCGCACCGGCCTCAGCAAACCCAGGATGGACAGGCGGTCCACCGCCGCGCGTGCGGATGCGCGGGTGAGCCCGTAGCGTTCGGCGAACTGTGCCTCGGTCACGACCGCACCGGGCAGAAATTCACAGCGAACAATCGCTCGGTACAGAACCTCGAAGGCTTGGTCGCGTTGGCGGATCGGGCTCTCGGGCGGGCTGATGGCGTCGAGCGGCTCCACGATCGCTGAGGCCCCCGGGTCGCTTGCCCGCCTCGCTCGGGAGCGCACCGGTGAGCTGCTGGTCGGGCGGGTCGAACTCATCTGCCGAGGGCTCACGCCGAGCCGATCATTGGTCAGCAGAATTGAGGATCAGCGGCCCCCGTGGGGTCATCAGACGGGCGCGCAGGCAGGGTCGGTCAGCCCGATTGAGTTCGATCTCGACGTCGATGCGCTTGATGAGTGCAGCGAGTCGGTCAGCCTCGGGGTGACCCACCTGGAAATCGATGAGCGAACACCCGCTGACCGTGGTTTGTCCGGGAAGCGGGCGTGTGTCCAGCCAGTCGATGAATTTGGGCAGGCAGTTGCCGTAGGGGTTGCTGTGGGGCATGAGCAGGCGCCATCGCAAGGTGCGTCCCGCGGGCGTCTGGCGGGAGGCCGCAAAGAGGTCAGACCCGATCCCTTCGGCTTTCAGTTCAGTCTGGATATGTTCGAGATCCGATGCGCGGATCATGTAGGCAAACACGCGGGGAGTCCTGAAGGCCTTGAATCCGTCGCCCATCGAACCTGGAATGTCTTGCGCGGGGTCGGGGGCGATCAGCTCGAAGTAGCAGTCCGGGCCCAGGGACATCAGGGCGTTTCGAGAACCCAGTCCAGGATGGACGCCACCGATATCGGCCCGCACGCCCGAAAGCGCCTCAAAGCGCTCGATCATCTCGTCTCGATCTGCGCCGGCGTAGAGGATGTGGTCGAGACGGTTCGGCATTGCCGGGCTCCGGTGGTATCGTTTCAGGGACCTTCTGCCTGGGTCCGCGGTCGACGCGACCCTTGGGCATTGCGCGAACAACGATGCGTTGCGATGCTAACATGTCCAAGATGCTGTTCATACATGTTGAGCGGCCGTCCTCCAGGGCAAGCCCAGAGTCCGGCTGGTCCTCCGAACCATGGAAGGTTGCTCGATGCGCCGTCTGATCGTCGCCATTACGGGAGCCTCCGGAGCGATTTACGGCATCCGGGCGCTGCAAAAACTGAGGGAATTCGGCGGGATCGAGACGCATCTCGTGCTGTCGCCGGCGGCTTCGCGCACCATCATCGAAGAGACTCCGCACTCACCGGCCGAGGTCAAGGCCATGGCCGACGAAGTGCATGAGTACCGGGACATCGGAGCTTCGATTTCGAGCGGATCGTTCAAGACCTCCGGCATGCTGGTGGCGCCCTGTTCGGTCAAGACCCTGTCAGGCATCGCGCATTGCTACGACAGCGAGCTGACCGTGCGCGCGGCCGATGTGTGCCTCAAAGAGCGCCGGCCGGTCGTGCTCCTGTTTCGCGAGACGCCGCTGCACGCGGGCCACATTGCGCTCATGGAGCAAGCCACCCGCAACGGTGCGATTGTGATGCCGCCTGTACCCGCCTTTTATTTCAAGCCCGAATCGCTGGATCAGGTGATCGACCAGACCGTGGGCCGCGCTCTGAGTCTGTTCGGGATCGACCTCAAGTCGGTTCATCGCTGGAAAGATCCCGAGTCTTCGGGCCAATAGGCCTTTGGAAGATCTTCAGGCGATCGTCAGGCGATACATCCTGCGCCCGATGGGATCGCTGAGCCCCGCGTCATTGCGTTGCGCCTGCTGGCCCGTTCGCCCAGTACGACTTCGAGGCGGCCAAATCGGCCTCTTGAAATGGTTAATCCTTGATTTGAGGGCCGCTTTGTTAGCCTAGCGACCATCCGGTCGTCCGTATCGACCGGGGTCCATCTTTCTTCGGAGTCGCATCTTGAGCGCTACGGTCGTATTCGCTACTACGGTGTTCCTGTCTGCCTTTCTTCTGTTCCAGATTCAGCCGATCGTCGCCAAGATGATCCTGCCCTGGTTTGGCGGTTCTTCATCGGTTTGGAGTGTTTGCATCGTCTTCTTCCAGAGCGTGCTGCTGCTGGGGTACGGCTATGTGCACTGGTTGCACGAGCGGGTCGCGAGAGCGCGCCAGCCCATCGTGCACGGCTCGCTGCTGCTGCTTTCGCTCTTGACCCTGCCGGTCGCCGCCGATGCCGCCTGGAAGGGCACCACCCTCGATTACCCGGGCCTGGCCGTGCTGGCCGTCCTGGCCCTTGCCTGCGGAGTACCGTACCTGTTGCTGTCGACGACCGGCCCCCTGATGCAGGCCTGGTTCGCTCGGGTCGCCTTGAGTGCAGGTGAGGGGTCGCGCGCTTACAGGCTTTATGCCCTGTCCAATCTCGCGTCCATGCTCGCGCTACTCACCTACCCGGTGCTGATCGAGCCGATCCTGCCGCTCGAATCTCAGGCCAACAGCTGGTCGGTCGCCTATGTGTTTTTTGTGGTGTCGGCCCTCGGCACGGTCTGGCTCACCTGGAAGGCCGGTCAGGACACGGCATCGAATGCCTTGGCTACGGAAAGCGCCGAGCCTGCCAACGCCTCCGAAACGGGAAAGCCGGGCTGGTCCGAACTGGGCCTTTGGATCGGCCTGTCGGCGACCGCCTCCATCCTTTTGTTGTCGATGACCCGGCATCTCACCCAGGACATCGCGCCGGTGCCATTTCTCTGGGTGTTGCCCCTGAGCATCTATCTGCTCAGTTTCATCCTCTGTTTTGATGCGCCCAAGTATTACGTTCGAAAGATCTTCCTTCCGCTGCTGCCAGTGGCCTTTATCGCGCTCGACCGGGTGCATGACGTCTACACCTGGGTGCCGGTCCTGATCACGACCACCTGCCTGTCGCTCTTTGTCTTTTGCATGGTCTGTCATGGCGAGTTGGTGCGTCGCAAGCCGCCTGTGCGCCACCTCACGCTCTTTTTCCTGATGCTGTCGATCGGAGGTGCCCTGGGCGGCACGTTCGTTGGCCTCATATCCCCCGCCATCTTCAATGCCTATTTCGAGCTCCCGATCGGCCTGTTCATGTGCGCTGCGCTGGTGCTTGCGGTGATCTGGAAGGAATTGGGGAAGGTTGCGCGCATCGTACTCATGGTGTTGCTCGTGCTGTATGGCATACGCCTGGCTGCGATTTCCATCGCCTATGTCGACGGGTTTCGTGCGGTGGTTCGCAACTTTTACAGCCAGACGCGGGTTGAAGATGTCCAAGATCCCGATTTCGGGATGAGACGGGTCATGCTGCATGGCCGGATCAACCATGGTGAGCAGTATCTCGATGAAAAGCTGCGTCGCACCCCGACGGCCTATTTCTGCGAGCGCTCCGGTATCGCCCGGATCTTCCGAAGTCTGCCCGAGGACCGTCCTCGCAAGATGGGAGTGCTCGGGCTGGGCACCGGTACTTTGGCCGTGTTCGGCCGTCCGGGCGACGAGATGCGTATCTATGAGATCAATGAGCAGGTGCTGGATCTTGCGCGCAGCGAGTTCACCTTCCTTTCGGACTCGGCGGCCAAGATCGTGTCGATCCTCGGCGACGGCCGGCTGATGCTAGAACGCGAGCCCGATCAGCAGTTTGATGTGCTGGCGATGGATGCCTTTTCAGGCGATTCGCTGCCCACCCACCTGGTGACCGTTGAAGCGATCCGCGTATACCTCCGTCACATGCGACCCGGGGGTTACCTGGTCTTCAACATCACCAATCATTACCTGGACCTGCGGCCCGTGATGGCCGCTGCAGCGGCTGAACTTGGAAAGGCCGCTCTGGCCTACGAAGTGCGCAATGTGCCCCGCAACGATATCTGCCGCCCCTCGCACTTCGTGCTGATCGTCGATCCCGAGCAGGCCGCGAACCTGCCTGAGTTGTTGCGGGATTTCAAGAAGCTGGAGCCCAGACCAGGCTTCAGGCCCTGGACGGATAATTTTTCCAACCTGTTCGGGATCCTCAAGCGTCTCTGAATGCCGGGCTAACGGCCCCACGCCCGCTCTGACAAAATGACGCCTATGAGACCTTGCCTCCATTGGCTTCGCCAAAGCCTGATCCTGTTATGTCTGATCGGGCTTGGGTCCTGCGGCGATTCGCAGCGGTTTTACCGTTATCTCGCGGTCATCGACTCGGGCAGCAGCGGCTCGCGCCTCTATCTGTTTGAGCGCGAGATCGTCGAGTCCGAACTGCAGGTCGCCGATCTCACCGACTTCTCGACCAAAAAGCCCCTGTCCGACTTTGCAAGCGCCCCTGCGGATGCGGGGCCTCAGGGCGTGCAACCCCTGATCGATGGCCTCCGTCAATACCTCGATGATCGCGGGATCGAGCCTTCCGCGGTTCAGGTCAATCTGCTCGCCACCGCGGGGATGCGATTGGTAAGCAATGAGGCCGCTCTGGCAATCTACGACAGCGTGCGGCGAACCCTTCAGGCCTCCGGTATGAGCGTGGGGCGGATCGAAACCCTGTCTGGTCTGCTGGAGGGCGCCTATGCCTGGGCGAATGCCAACTACCTGAGTGGCAGTTTTGGGCAAGGCGGCCAGCCGCTTCGTGGAATTGTCGAGGTAGGCGGCGCATCAGCCCAGATTGCGTATGAGAGCGCGGCGGCGCCCGACGAACAGGTCGCCCGATTCGTCGTCAATGGGCGAAGCTATCGGGTCGCAAGCGAAAGCTGGCTCGGCCTGGGCCAGAACGAGGCACGAGGTGCCATGATCGACAAGTTGGGGTCTGGCCCCGCGCAGCCCTGTTACCCCAACAACGCATCCGCGGCGGGTGGTCTAACCCGTTTCGACACTGCGACCTCCAGAAACTCTGTCGACGCGGCGACGAGCGAGTTCAAGCTGGATGACTGTTTGGCACTGTACGACCAGGTCATCCGTACATTCAAGCTGCCGAAGGCGACCTCGGTGCCCGAACTGGCGGCGCTGGATCTGATCGGTATTTCTTCGGTGTATTTCGCTTTGAATGATTGGCAGACGCTGACTGTGCCTGAGCGTTTGGGAGCGATCGTGTCCGAGCAATGCTCGGGGCCTGATGCCTGGCCCCGGGTGAGCGCGTTTCTGGGTGGACTCGTGGACGCCCTCACCCAGAATGCATGCGCCAACGGGACCTACATGCAGGCGCTGCTCTTTGGCGATGAGGGTTTCAAACTCGATCCGCGCCGCCTGAGTCCGCAATCGAAGATCGCGAGTCGAAGCCTGACCTGGACCCGAGGATTCGCGCTGGTGGCTCAGTGACCGCGTTGTCAGTGGCCGACCGAACTCACCACAAATGCGCCGCTCACCGCCGCGACTGAATTCCTGATGGCTTGAACGAGGGCCGAACCCTGGTCGGAAGTCTGGGACTCAGTCGTCGGGTCACTGGTGTTGCTGCTGGTTGTGTCTGATCCTGCGGACGAGGTTCCCCCGCCGCCCCCGCAGGCCGCCACAAGCGTGGAGAAGATCAGAGCCGTGATGATGCGATGATGCATGTGCGGGCGCTCCGGATCAGACTTTCTGGCAGATGCCGCTCGCCGAAACGAAGCTCGACGAGCTCGCTGAGCTCACCAGCAGCGTGTTGCCGCTGTTGGTGGCAACCAGGTACCACTCATCCCCGTCAAAAGCGACCATCTTGAACACGTGATCCAGGGCGGTGCGTTCGATGCGAACGGGGTCGTCCCGGTACACCTCGGGCGCCTCACGCGTGATTTTCCCCAGTTGACCATTTTCGCCTTCGAAGCGGAAGCGCAGGTCGATGCCGCTGACCGTCAGCTTCGACGTATCGAGCGTCCATACCAGGCTCGATACATCCGATCGCGTCCCTGGGGAGGGGGTTCGACCCCAGCGGTCTTCCCGCACGGTGCACCCGTATTCGCCTGACAGCGAATCCGCCCCGAGCTGCGCAAGCGTTTCCCGGGCGGCCATGAACAGAGTCAGCGCGCCCAGCGTCAGTGCGAAAAGAAACCAGCGGTTCATTCGTTGCTTCATCATCCCTCACTATCCCACTTGAAGCAGTTCATATTTGTGTTGATGTGCATCGTAACAATCGGTTGGTGCCTGAGGGTGGCGCTCGGATTACGGTCTTTGGGGCGGCGGGTGGTTGGCCAGGGCTCCCCTCAGTAGTGCTCGGCTCCTTTTTTTCGCGGTGCCAGGGCGCCTCGACGCGCAAGCGAAAGGATCCCATCGATTGCAAATAAGCTCGGATGGATCAGACGCATTCGGCCCGCGGCGTTACGAATCGCCGGGGTGATGTCCATCGTAGTGGATCCGAGCAGAAGGGCCTGTGAGGGATCTTCGGCCACCAGGGCGCGGACCACCGGCAGCATCGCCGCGTCATAGCGGCCCGGCTCCCGGCTCTCGTCATCCGAGATCCCCAGCAACTCGATACGCCGAAGTCGTGCGCCGGCTTGATGCTCGATGAGCGATCCATGAAGGAGGGTCTTGTGAGCGGGGGTACGAACTACCACGGAAAAGCGCTGAGCGATCTGTTCAAGGACCCCCAGAGTGAAGCTCATCGGGCCGAAGACCGGGATCGGGGAGCGCTCGCGTAACCGGTCCAGACCTCGATCGAATACACAGTCGAACAGAATGGCATCGAACTCGGTGGGATCGGTCTGCTCGCCGACCCGAATAGCGGACTCTTCGCTCTGCTGAAGGTCTGTTTTGCAGGCGAGCCTGGTCGGGCCCTCCGGGACGTTGAACACCCGGATAAAGACCCCGGGACCGACTGCATCTCGATAGCGTTGCTCCCGCCGCGCGATATCAGTCGAATCGACGCAAACCGGCGTGATGATCTTGACGGCGAGGGCCATTACCGACCCCGTCTATTCGAGGGCCAGGCCAGCGCGGCGGATATCCTTTTCGAGGGCCGTGAGGTCCTGGCTCAGGTAGGCCGGAAAATCCTCGGCCCGGCCGCTCCACACCTCGAAACCGAGCGACGAGATCCGCTCACGGATTTCGGGCAGGGCAAGCGCCTTGACGAATTCGGCCCGCAGGCGCCCGACGACGGACTCGGGCACCCTGGCGTTTGCGAAGATGGCCGTCCAGACTTCTGCCGTCATCGATACCTGGCCCTGCTCCTGAAAGGTCGGCACGTCTGGCGCCAGGGCCGAGCGGCGCGATCCCGTCAGGCCGATCATCTTCGTATGCCCTGACCTCGCGGTCTGTGCAGCCGTTGAAACACCGTCGAGGAACACGTTGACTGTTCCGCCCATCAGTGCCTGATTGGCGGGCCCCGAACCCTGAAAATTTACCGTTACGATGTCCAGACCGTTCTCGGCCTTGAATCGCTCAAAGATCAGTGTCGTGATCGCTGCCGATCCGAAGGATACGGCGTTGAGCTTGCCCTGGTGGGCTCTGACATGAGCGATGAATTCGGCGACGTTCGAGACGGGCACCGAGTTGTGGACCGAGAGCATCAGCGCTTGCGAGATGACTGGTGCGACGGGCACGAAGTCCGCCATGCGGTAGCCGGGCGCCTTGTAGGCGATCGAGTTGGTCGCCATCGAAGTCGTGTTGAGCAGGAGCGTATAGCCGTCCGGAGGCGCATTGAGCACCGCGCGTGTACCGATCAGCGTGGCTGCTCCGCCCCGGTTCTCGACAATGACCGGTTGCCCCAGGCTCTCGCTCACCTTGGGCGCAATCAGGCGGGCGACGATGTCGCTCGTGCCGCCCACCGCGAAGGGCACGACCAGGCGCACCGGGCGCGAGGGAAAGTCCTGGGCGACGGCCGGTAAAGCAAAGGCCAACAGCGGCGAGGCGATCAGACAGAGCTTGAAAATGCTGTTCATAAACGGATTCCTTTCATTCCCGCGGCGGCGAAAATACTGAAATGACCACGATGTCGACGTCATTTTCCAAGTCGTAAGAGCATCCCATCGGAATGTTCCAGGCCATGCCCTCAGTGAGGCGCTCGCGCCGTCCGTCGTAGATGATCGTTGCCTCGCCCTTGACCAGGTAGTTGATCTCATCCATCTCCGGATAGACCACGCCGGTCGAACGGTTCCCGGCCTTGATATGGTTGACATGGAAGGACATGCGCTCCGAACCCTGGCGCTTGCGGGTCACGAGGCGGCGACTCTCGATCCGGCCCTCCCGCATCGAGAGGGCTTGCACATCCTCCGGCGCAACGATGGCGATCTTCCTGTTCATGACGGGCTCCCTTGATGACTAACGACTGCATACCGTCTGATAATCTCCCACATCAGTCTGCTTGTCACGTAGTGGAGTCCTTTTGAAAACCGTTCTCGTCACGGGAGGTGCCGTTCGTCTTGGGGCCCTTCTGTGCCACGCCTTTGCTCGGGCGGGTTGGCGCGTGTGGTGCCACTACCAGAGATCGGAGGCTCCTGCGCTTGAGCTCGCCCGGACGCTGAACGTTGAGGGCGCAACAATCCATCTCGTGCGCGCGGACCTGGGTCGGGCCGATGATTGCGAGCGGATGATGAGCACGATCGCGGCCCAGACTGGGCCGCTCGACTGTCTGGTCAACAACGCATCCCTCTTTGAACCGGACACCGGTACCGAGATCAACCTGGCGGGTGCTCGCGAGCAGCTGGAGGTCAATTTGGTGGCGCCCCTGTCGCTCGCCTCATGGATGGCGCGTCAAGAGGCACCGGAGGCTTTGCCCGGTCAGCGAAGCGTCATACACGTGCTGGATCAGAAGGTCTTCAACCTCAACCCCGACTACTTTTCGTACACGGTGACCAAGCTTGCACTGGAGCGCTCGGTGGCCCTGCAAGCGCAGGCGCTCGCACCGGCCGTGCGTGTGTGCGGGGTGGCCCCGGGGCTCATGTTCCCGAGCGGTCCGCAGACTCGGGAGAACTTCGACCGAGCCAGTCGGGTCAATCTGCTGCGGGGTCCGATCGATCCTGCTCAGGTCGCCGCCGCTTGTCTTTTCCTGGCCAGCAATCCGTGCATCACGGGCAGTACCTTGTGCGTGGACAACGGCCAGCATCTTGTCCCGCTCGCACGGGATGTCATGTTCGCGATCGATGAGGATCCCCGCCCATGAGCACTGATGTGCTGTCCCGCCTGATGCTGACCTGCCGACGCCTCTTTGTTCGCAACCACATGGTCAATGTGCGCATCGGAGCGCATGACTTTGAAAAGCACGGCCCTCAGCGCATCATCTTCAATGTCGAACTGTTCGTGCCGCTCGAACTGAGCACACCGTCCCAGGACGACCTTGCCGAAGTCGTCGACTATGACTTTGTCCGCGAGGTGATTGCCCGGCGCGTGGCCCGGGGCCACATCGTATTGCAGGAAACCTTGTGTGACGACGTGATGGCCGAGCTGATAGCGCACCCCGGGGTGCTCGCCGTACGTCTTTCGAGCTGCAAGCCCGATGTTTATCCTGACTGTGAAGCTGTGGGCGTGGAAATCGTCCGGATCAAGCAGGGACCAGCGGATGCATTTTCCGGGGCCTGAACGAAACCGGTCGGGCCTCCACGCAGGCACCGCGAGCTTGGGTTTGCACACCTGTTCGCTTCTCAGCCCATACGCGGCGGTGCATGTCAGAACTTCACCAGAATCTTGTCGAGAAATTCCTTGGTGCGCTCGGCTCGGGGATTGCTGAAGAACTCTCCGACCTCGCTGTGCTCGACGATCTTGCCTCGATC
>JBIKVK010000266.1:0-4854 GCA_044356835.1 Burkholderiaceae bacterium | reverse complement strand
GAGGCTGTCGGTGTCGTAGGCCCGTTCGAGGTCCGCATCGATCGACAAGCGGTTGGTTTTGTAGTCCAACACCCAGTAGCGCCCCCCGTGCTCGAACACCAGATCCGCAAAGCCCATCAGCATCCCGTTCAGCCCCTTCTCTGGGAGCTCGGGTCTGGCGCGGCCTCTGAGCAGATGCTCTCGACAAAGCGCATCGATTCGGTCGGCCCGCAGACGGTGAGCCGGCATCCAGAATTCCATCTCGGACAAACTGTGCCGGACCTCGGCCAGTCGGGCGCCCAGGCTCGGCAAGCGCGTGTCGGTCAGAGCCTGCATCCAGCCGAGCACATCGTCCGCCCGATCGGCATGGCCATGCCGATCGCATCGGTCGAGAATCAGTTCACGCAGTCGCGAATGGCCTGAAAGCTGAAAGCCTTCCTCAGCGACGGCTTCGAGTACGCCGTGGATAAAGTCGCCCGAGCGGGCTCCCGGCGGAAAGCGATGCCAGGCTGCGGTCTCGAGCCGGATGGCTGCGGTCTGGGGCCAGGGCGGCGCGCTCTCGGGCTGGCTGTGAGCGACCTCAGGCCCAGTGACGGGCAGACCTGCCGAGCTGGAGGCCGCAGACGAGTCCGACTCAGTCGATACCCCGGCCGCCTGCCGCTCGTCGTCAGCGGGACGGTGCCTCAGCGTCGCGGCGAGCAGGGTGTCTGCCATGTTTCGGATCAGGTAGGTAAAGCTGCCGGCTCTCCAGTCCCGTTCGATGACCTGATCGAACAGGAGAGGGGCGGCCAGGGGGGCTTTTACCTCGGCACGATTGAGCTGACTGAGGCTGGAGCGCTCAGCAGACGCAGCCACGCATTCGATGCTTGCGGGCGGGGCAAGATGGGCGAGCGCATTCAGCGCCTCAAGCCATTCTGGAGCGCGCCGCGGTTCCGGTCCGCCCAACAGGTAGCCCGGAGCACTGAAGTGGGTGGTGCACTCCAGCGCCTTCCCGACCCCCAGGCATGAGAAGCCCATCCAGACTGCATGTTGCGCACGGGTCAGGGCCACATAAAAAAGGCGCAGTTCTTCGCGCTGCCGCTCCAGCTCGGCTCTGGCGAAATCACTCGCGTCGAAATCCAGCTGAATCGCCCGGTCCCCGGAATCGTCCACCACATCAATGAACCGCGTCAGTTTCGGGTCCAACCGTTTGACCAGGGAGCTGAAGGGCAGGCATACGACCGGGTACTCGAGGCCCTTGCTTTTGTGGACCGTCACGATCTGAATCAGGTCGGCATCGCTTTCGAGCCTCAGCACCTGCTCCTCGGCCTCGGTGGCCAGATCGGCCTCGATCTGTTGAGCCAGCCAACGAATCAGCGACTGTTCGCCATCGAGCTCGACGCTAGCCTGCTGGAGCAGCTCGGCCAAATGCAGCACATTGGTCAAACGGCGCTCGCCGTCGTGGTGCTCAAGCCACCGGGCCGGCAGGTCCCAAGCGTGCAAACTCCTTCGGATCGTCGCGAGCACGCCCCGTTGACGCCAGACCTCGTTGATCTCCTTGAAGGTCTCGGCAAGTGCGTCGAATGCGTCATCGTCGCGGATCACCGCCTCCAGCGCTTCGACTCCGAAACCCAGGGTCCGGGTGGCCAGGGCGGCGCGGACGAGCCCTGAGTCGCCCGGTGACGCGAAGGCGCGCAGCCACCGCAGCAGGTCCTCGGCCTCATCGCTCGCAAAGATTGACTCCCGGTCGGACTGAAATACCGAGGCCACCCCGCGCTCCCGAAGGGCCGTTCGCACTGCGGCCGCCTCGAAACGGGTCTTCACCAGAACAGCGATGTCCGAGGGCCTCAGCCGGGTGAAACTTTTTTCGGGGGTCTTGAACCCTGCCTGCTCATCGTTTAACCAGAGCACGATGCGCTCGGCGCAGAGGTCGGCATACCGGCGCTTGATGTCGTCGCGAGAGCGAGGCTCAAGATCGTGTGCGATCGTGAGGGCAGGCTCCCGTCCCCGGGCGCTTTGGAAGTGCTCGGCTCGCCCACGAGCCGCCACCCGGGTGAACGGCATGGGCTGCGTATCGGGTCCCCGCATTCGGAAGGCACCGGCAGCGTGACGAGCGTCGGCAGCCGCATCGGACCGGCTCTCGGCGAGAGCAAACCAGGCATTGACCGCCGCAACCATCTCAAACGTGGAGCGATGATTGATTGCAAGAGCGTAGTGGCGCCCCTCAGTCGCGTGTCGAGCCTTCAGATAGCTATAGATGTCGGCGCCCCGGAAGGCATAGATCGACTGCTTGGGGTCACCGATCAGGATCAAGGCCGTTTCACGATGATTGTCTGCGGTTCGGTAGAGCGAGTCGAAGAGCCGGTACTGACTGGGCGAAGTGTCCTGAAACTCGTCGATCAGGATGACCGGAAATTGACGAAGCATTCCCGCCCGAAGCTGCTCGGCGCGCGGCCCCCTCAGGGCGGCCCCAAGTCGCTCGGTCATATCCGAGAAGCTGAAGCTCCGGCTGCGTCGTTTGAGTTCTGCCAGACCTTGCCCGACATGGTACGCCGCATGCTGGAGCAGAAGGACCCGAATATCGGGCAGGTCGTTGACTTCAGCAACGATCTTGGAAAGCTCGTCGAATTCCGAAGGGAGCTCGAGGGTTTGAATATCGCCCCGGTAGGCTTCCAGCATACCGTTTATACTGAGCCGCCTCAGGGCCGTCCCCTGGAGGGGCGGCGGATCGACCGTGGGATTGCGGGCCCAGTTTTCAAGCTGCTCCAGCCATTGGGAGTAATATCTTTTTTGGAGGAGCCTGGCATTCCAGAGCTTTCCCCGATCCGCCAGTTCGCGATCGATCCACTGCCCGATCCGCTGCGCCTTCTCGACCCAACCCTCGCTCAGTTGCATGAGTCGAGACCGCGCCGAATCCAGCGCCTCTTCGACGAGCAGTTTCAGGTCGCCTTCGAGGGTCGCAGGCGGTGGGACCCTGACCATGATTTTTTGACCGATCAGGGGCCTGATTTGCCGAGTCAGCGCCTCGGGGGCTGTCCAAAGGCCTGTGACCCGGTCCAGGGCCTCACCGCTCAGGGGGTAGCAGTGCTGACGCCAGTAGTCGCGAACCGCTTCAGCGATCAGCACGGCTTCATCAGCGTTCAGCGTTTCGTCGAAAGGATGACCCGTGTCAAAGGCATGTTCATTGAGCATGCGCTGGCACCAGGCATCGATCGTCATGACCGCGGCATCGTCCATCGCGTCGGCTGCGGTGGCCAGTCGCCAGGCTGCACGCTCTCGTGTCGGGCCTTCCGGGTAATCCTTGATCAGCTCGCGCAGAAATTGGTCCTCGGGCTTCGCCTCATGCTCCCCACGAAAGAGCCGTGCTGCCTCCACCAGTCGGGACCGGATGCGCTGACCGAGTTCGCGCGTGGCCGCTCGAGTGAAGGTCATGACCAGGATTTCCTCCGGCGCCAGCGGTCTTGGGAAGGCCGTGCCTTCGGGGCCTCCGGTGCCATGGCCCAGGACCAGCCGAAGGTAGAGCGATGCGATCGTCCAAGTCTTGCCCGTCCCTGCACTCGCCTCGATCATGCGGCTGCCATGGAGCGGGAAACCATGTGGATCGAGTGCCTGGGCCGTCACTTGGGCTGGACTCCTGTGGGCTGGGGTCCAGTGCTTGTCCCTTCGTATGAAACGCGCTCCAGATCTGACACGCAGTCGCTTCGCCACTTGAGGAGCGGGTCGAACACCGCGTGAGCGGTGCGCTCGAATCGACCGTCTGCGATGAGGGCCGCGAAGTCGGGATAGGCGCACTTGAGGTAGTGGTCCTTGACCTCTCCGCGCACATGTTCATTGCCTTCATAGATGTCGGCGGCCTCGCGGAGATCGCCTTCGAGAAAAGCCAAAGCGGTCTTTGCCGCGATCGGCAAGGGCGAGCGCTGTCCTTCGATCCAGCAGTCGATCAGGCTCGCAAGCACAGACTGGGCTTCATCGCGATCGATGGGTTCAATGAGCACTGATCGGGTCTGGCCGATGGCGATGATCCGGTCCGGAACATTTGAGGCGGCCATGAGCAGGGCTCTCACCCAAATTTCGATGAGTTGATCGGCTCGGAGAGTCTTCGCGTCTTTCCGGCCCTCGCCCACAAGGTTGGGCTCTAGAGTGATGATCACGCCTTCCGCTTGGCCCCCCGGGCCAGCCCATCGCGGGTCAAGCCGGTCTTCCAGTCGCACGCCGCCCTGTTCAAAGAGGGCCGTCTTGCGATCCAGTTTGACTGGATACTGCCTGCGGACCTCACACCAGGCCTCGATCCTGGGCGAGAGAAGCTCGATCAATTCACTGCGGACCGATTGGCCGGGCCCGCCGAGCGGCAATCGACCCGAGCGCTCAAGCCGGGCCAGACGGGTTCCGATGACGTGTCGGATCTGGGTTCGTGCCTCTATCAGCAGGGGGTGGATCGCTTCAATCTCCCGGGCTGTTTCTGCCGCGAGATCACGCATCAGTCCGTAGCGGTCCAGGGCGTCGAGGCTGAAGGTCTCGTCATCCGGCAGGGCCCGAACGCGCTCGTCGAAATAGACGCCCAGGCGATCCTGATAGAAGCTGCGCACCGGATTGCGTAGAAACCGGGCAAGCCGGACAGGCGTGAGGGCGAACGGTTGTGCGTCGGGTCCGCTTTGGGAGGCTGCGTCCAGACTCGCCCTCGAGCCGGCAGCCGTGCCGGACCCGTGAGCGCGTCGCCACTCCTTTGCATAGCTGAAGTGGTTCGATCCCGCTTCGAAATAGCGGCGGCTGAACGGCTGCAGAGGGTGCGTGCTCGTTCGCGATTGGAGCACTTCGGGTGACCACCCTTGGCTGAGGTAGTCGCGCAGTTGTGCCACGAGAACGGACGGCGGCTGTTCACTATTGTCCCGAGCGCTG
>JBIKVK010000263.1:0-4881 GCA_044356835.1 Burkholderiaceae bacterium | reverse complement strand
ACGGACCATCCATTGCTGTCGCCCCAGACCTTCGACCGCAAGTGGATCGGTTGCGAGCCGGGTCCAGAGCACCACCGAATTCGGCAGCGGCGAACCCGAGGCCACCCCGAGCGTGAAGGGATCGGCCTGAAAGGTGCCGCCCTCAGGGACAGCATCAGCCCGCGCGGATCTCAGCGACCCCGCTGACAACAGGGCTGCGGTCCATGCGCTGCGCCCCAAAAGAGCGCGACGATCGGTTCGAAAAAACCCGTTCGAGCAATGAAAGGCACTTAGGAATGGATGCTGGATCATGACTGCGGCCCACCCATCACTACCCGCTCCGATTCGTGCAGATGCATCGCTACATTGCCGTCCTGCTTCACGATAAGCTTCGCTTTTCTGTCGTTCATTCTTTTATGGAGATCTGAAACCATGGGATCGATGATCGATTTTGATCGTGCCGACGGCAAAGGCAAAGCCCGAGCTTATCTCGCGAAAGCCTTGAATTCGAAAGCGCCGGGCGTCGTCGTGATTCAGGAGTGGTGGGGGCTTCAGGACCAGATCAAGGGCATCTGTGATCGCCTCGCCGCTGCCGGTTATCATGCCCTAGCTCCAGATCTGTACGGTGGCACTGCGGTCCCTTACCATGATCCCGAGTCGGCCAACCGCGCGATGAGCTCCCTTGACTTCATCGACGCCACCGATAACGCCGTAAGGGGCGCAGTTCAGTACTTCAAGCGCATGGGCGTCAAGGCCGGCCTGACCGGGTTTTGCATGGGCGGAGCGGTCACCGTGATCGGTTCTGTCCGCATTCCGGAACTCGATGCGGCCGTCTGCTTTTACGGCATTCCGCCGGCGCAGGCGGCGGACCCAACCCGCATCCGGGTGCCTTTCCAGGGGCACTTCGCCAATCGCGACGACTGGTGCACACCTCAGTCGGTCGACGCGTTCGAAGCCACGCTCAAGTCGGCTGGGATCAAGGCCGATCTGTTCCGATACGACGCCGACCACGGTTTCGTCAACGAGCAGCGCGAGGCGGTGCATGATGCTGCGAGCGCTGATCTGGCCTGGCGCCGCATGATCGATTTTTGGAAGAAGCACCTGGGTTGACCACGGCGATCGCTGCGCCTCCGGGCCGCACCGCTGCGGGCAGTTCAGAAGCGAAAGCCACCGGCGGGTGCGCTACGGATCACAGTAGAGCCCCCTGGGGGGCCGCGCTCATCCGCGTCGCGGCAGCAAGCGCTCGGGCAGCACGACCGTTGCGATCGCAACGATAATGCATGCGAGCGCCAGCCAGTCCTGCCAAGACGGAAGCTCTCCAAGCAACACCATCCCGGAGATCAGCCCGATCGCCGGGATGGTCATCACCGAGAGCGTGCTCGCGACCGGGGTCAGGGTGGAGGCCAGTCTGAACCACAGCCACTGAGCAATGCCGTAGGCCAGCAGTCCGTTGTAGGCAATCGAGAACCAGCCGGCCGGCGAGGCCCGCCCATCCCAACGCCCCCATTCGGTGACCAGCGCGACCACGCCGCAGACCACAGCGCTGATCAGCATCGACCAGAATCCGATCACCAGGGGCGAAGTTGGCTGGCGGCGACGGCGCATCAGATGAGTGCCGTAGGCCCATGCAGCGGCCGAGATGAGGATCAGGATGGCCCCCAGGGGGCTTCCGCTCACTGTCCCGGCTTCATGCCACAAGAGCAGGATCACCCCGAGCGCAGCAGCGATCACGCCCACCGAAAGCCTCCGGCTGGGACGCTCTCGAAACACAAGGATGCCGATGATCGCGGTAAAGACCGGCATGGTGTAGCCCAGAATGGCGGCGCGTCCGGAGGACAGCAGGGCAATGCCATAGATCGCAAGGACCGACCAGACGGTGACATTGGCTACGGTGATCATCAGCAACTCGCGCCAGTACTCACGGGACACCCTGAGGCTCATCCCCTGAATGAGCGCGATGCTGCCCAACATCAGGATGCCAAACAGCATCGTGAGCGCTCGAAAGGTCATCGAGGGCAACTCGTTCACGCCGGTCTTCATGGCCGCCCAGTTGAAGCCCCAGGTGAGGGAAATGACGGCTACCAGCCAGAGGTCGCGGACAGGCACTCGCTGCGGGCCGGTCATCATCGGTCTCCACCCCCGACGGCATCGTCCTCGCATTTCGGAGGCCCGTCTCCGAGGATCGGTCCGATTCGAGCGCAACTGTCAGGGTGGGGCGGACTCGCCACGGCGCCCAACGCCGAGGCCCTCAGGGGCCAACGGCCCGGCATTACAATCTGCATCGATGTCATCAACTCAGGGGACTCGGGCCTTGAATTTCGCATTGTCTCTTAGAAGTGCCAGCCATCGTGCCCAGTCGATGTTGTGCGTCGGCCTGGACCCCGACCTCGCCCGGATTCCGAAATCCCTGGGACAAGGCGAAGCCGCGGTGTTCGAGTTCTGCAAGGCGATCGTTGACGCCACAGCCCCCGAGGTGTGTGCCTTCAAACCGCAGATCGCGCACTTTGCGGCCTTGCGAGCCGAGGCGGCGCTCGAGGACCTGATCCGCCATATTCACACGAGACATCCCGGCATTCCTGTGATCCTGGACGCCAAACGGGGCGACATCGGCTCGACGGCGGAACGCTATGCGATCGAAGCGTTCGAACGCTATGGTGCGGATGCCGTCACAGTCAATCCCTATATGGGATTCGATTCGATCGAGCCTTGGCTCGCCTGGCCTGGGCGGGGCGTCATCCTGCTCTGCCGCACCTCCAATCCCGGCGGGTCAGATTTGCAATCGCTGGACGTTGGAGGCGGCGAAGCCCTCTACGAGCGCGTCGCGCGGCTGGCTGCAGGGCCCTGGAACACCAACGGACAGTTGGGCCTGGTCCTGGGCGCCACGTTCCCGGAGGAGCTTGCGCGCGTGCGTCGCATTGCACCGGATTTGCCCATGCTGGTGCCGGGCATCGGGGCTCAGGGAGGTGATGTCGAGGCGACCGTGGCTGCAGGTCTCGATCGCCAAGGCTGGGGCATGATCATCAACTCGTCCCGCGCGATTCTTTACGCGGGTGATGGGGAAGATTTCGCACGCCAGGCAAGCGAGGCGGCTCGCGCAACGCGACAGACCATCCGCTCGGCTCAGGAGCGACGGATCGGGCAGGCGCGCTGACGCGCCCGGCGCGGCTGCTGGCCCGCCCCGAAGCCGCGCCGACTCACCAACGCTCGGAAGCGACTCTCCGAGCAAGCGCTGGCATAGCGCATTGACGAATGTCGACAAAACGACAAGAATCGACGAGAAAATCGGCGGGTTCAGACTCTGCAACACAGGCCCTGGGGCGGACTCTGCAATCTGCTGCAGGGCTTCATGAGGAGACAGACAATTGAATGAAGGAACTGGCGGTCAGGCCGTAGTCGACAGCCTCGCGGCTCACGGCACGAGCCACGTTTTCGGGCTCATCGGCTCTGCCGGCATGGAGGTCTTCGATGCGCTCTACGGTCACAGCGACATCCGATTCATCGGTGTGCGTGATGAGCGCACCGGTGTCCACATGGCCGACGGATTTGCGCGCGCCTCGGGGCGCGCCGGTGTCTTCCTTGCCGGACAAAATGGCCCTGGCGTCACCAACCTGGTGACCGGCCTTGCCCAGGCGAGTGCCGCCTACTCGCCGGTCGTCGCCATTGCAGGGTCGCTGTCCTCGGCACATGTCTGGCGTGATGCGTTTCAAGAGGTCGACCAGCAGTCGCTCCTGCGTACGGTCACCAAGAAGACCTGGTCGGTCCCGCAATCGGCGCGTATCCCCGAGCTCATCGGAGAAGCCTTCCGTACGGCGCTGACCCCACGCCAGGGGCCGGTCGCGGTCAACATCGCGCGGGATCTGCTCGCCGAACAAACCCGCTGGGATACACCTCGCGCTGAAGCAGGCTGGGGCCAGGATTGCACGGCATCGGCGAGCCGCATCGAAGCAGCCGCGCACTTGTTGCGCGAGGCCAAACGGCCCTTGATCCTCACAGGGGGCGGCGTTAAGAACGGGCGGCACTCGATGACTGCGCTCGCCCTCGCCGACCTGCTCCAGGCGCCCGTTGCGATGTCGCCCGGACACGGTGATGCAGTGCCCTGCACACATCCGCTCTACGCGGGGCAGGTTGGCCCACGAGGCAATGCCGTCGCCTCGGAGCTCGCGCGAAATGCCGATGTGATCCTCGCGCTCGGCACCCGACTGGGCTTCAACACTACGTTTTACACCTATGACAACCTGAACCGGGACGCCCGCATCATCCAGGTCGAGATCGAGCCCACCGCAATCGGTCGGTTTTTCCCGGTCGAACTGGGCATCCACGGCGATGCTGGAGAGGTCGGGCGTTCGCTCATCGCGGCGCTGGCCGGACATCGTTCAGCGTCGTCGGTCACGCAATGGGTTGAAGACTTCAAAGCCAAGCGCGCCGCCTTGCTCGCCGAGCGGGACCGCGCCGGTGCGGTTGGACCTGGTCGAATCCAACCAGGCCAGCTCTATCGGGCACTTCGGGCCGTCGCGCCTAGCGACTCGATGTACACCATGGACGCGGGCACCTTGTGCCTTCAGGCCACCGACCAGCTGAACTATGCGCAGTCGCCGGCGCTCTTCACGCCACTCGATTTTGGGCTGGTCGGCTTTTCCTACGCCTGCGGGCTGGGCCTAAAACTCGCCTGTCCGGATCGAACCGTAATCAGCCTGATGGGCGATGGCGGCTTCGGAATGACCTCGAGCGAGATCGGCACGGCGGTGAGCCACGGCATCAATACCGTCTGCGTTGTCATGAACAACGGTTGCTGGGGTGCCGAAAAGGCCTACCAGCGGGACTTCTTCGGCGGTCGCTACCTGGGCGCCGATGTGCCCAATCCCCCCTACGACCAGCTCGCTCGGCTCTGGGGCGCCGAAGGCT
>JBIKVK010000262.1:0-4938 GCA_044356835.1 Burkholderiaceae bacterium | reverse complement strand
CAAGCGGGACAATTTCAATGGTCGATCGACCTTGAGGACGTTCACCTCAATATTGAGCGACGTTTGACTGAGCTGGTGGGTGACGCGGGCAAGCGCCTTCACACGGCCCGATCGAGAAATGATCAGGTCGCAACCGACATCCGCCTGTGGCTGCGCGACACGATTGATGCTTCGCTGGACGGACTGCGCGCCCTGCAGCGGGCCTTGGCTGAGCTCGCGGATGTTCATGCCGCAACCATCATGCCCGGATTCACCCACCTGCAGGTCGCCCAGCCGGTCACCTTTGGTCATCACCTGATGGCCTATGTCGAGATGTTCGCGCGCGACGAGGAGCGGCTGCTCGACTGTCGAAAGCGGGTCAACCGGCTGCCGTTGGGGGCTGCAGCCTTGGCCGGTACGTCCTACCCAATTGACCGGGAGGCCGTCGCCCGGGATCTGGGCTTCGAGGGCCTCTGCGCAAACTCCCTTGATGCGGTCTCCGACCGTGATTTCGCAATCGAGTTCTGCGCTGCGGCCAGCCTGGTCATGGTCCACATCTCTCGCATGTCCGAGGAACTGGTGATCTGGATGTCGCCCCGGGTGGGTTTCATCGATCTGGCTGATCGTTTCTGCACTGGGTCTTCGATCATGCCCCAGAAAAAGAATCCGGATGTGCCGGAGCTTGCCAGAGGCAAGAGCGGGCGCGTGTTCGGCAGCTTGGTGTCGCTGCTCACGCTGATGAAAGGGCAGCCCCTCGCCTACAACAAGGACAACCAGGAAGACAAAGAGCCGGTATTCGACACGGCTGACACCCTGCTCCAGACGCTACGCATCTTTATCGATCTGGTGGGCGGTATCCGGGTACGCGAAGACCGGATGCGGATCGCTGCAGCCGAGGGCTTCTCGACGGCCACCGATCTGGCGGATTACCTCGTTCGCAAGGGTTTACCCTTCCGGGACGCCCATGAGACGGTTGCACGAGCCGTCCGTGCTGCAGCCGATCGTGGCTGTGATTTGGCCGACCTGGGCGTTGACGTTCTGCGCACGTTCAGTCCCTTGATCGCCGAGGATGTTTTGCAGGTCCTGACTCTGGAGGGTTCAATCGAGTCCCGCCGTCACCCGGGGGGAACCGCGCCGGACCAGGTTCGATCGGCCGTCGCGGCGGCTCGGGCACGGTTGGCCACCGTGGGATCTTGAGCGGCCGCTGCTAACCCTTGGCGACATCCCTGACAAATCGGGCTGTGCGGGCTGCGCCGGGATAAACTTTGACGACATGCTTTTCGAAAAACACTGTTCCGTCAGCTTGCTGACAATCCCTCAATGGAGACTTCAATGGATCGTCGTTCAGCTCTCAAAAAATCGCTGACCGCGGGAGCCGCCGCGGGCGCCGCCGTACTTGCCACTCCCGCGCTCTCCCAGAACAAGATCGAGTGGCGCATGGTCACCACCTGGCCTAAGAACTTTCCGGGTCTGGGCGTCGGGGCGGAGAACCTCGCCAAACGCATCAACACCATGTCGGGTGGCCGCCTGAACATCCGCGTCTTCGGCGGAGGCGAGTTGGTCCCACCGCTGCAGGCGCTGGATGCAGTGATCAACGGCTCGGCTGAAATGAGCCACGGCGCGGCCTACTACTGGCAAAACAAGAACGTCGGTCTGTCCTTCTTTACCGGCGTGCCCTACGGAATGACCTCCCGTGAGCTCGCGGCTTGGGTCCGGTTCCTGGGTGGCCAGCAGATCTGGGACGAGATTTACGACAAGTTCGGGCTTCAAGGCTTCCTGTCCGGCGACACCGGCACGCAGGCCGGCGGCTGGTTCCGCACCGAGATCAAGACCGTCGCCGACATCAAGGGCAAGCGCTTCAGGACCCCGGGTCTTGGCGGACAGGTCTGGCAGAAGCTGGGAGCCTCGGTGACCAACCTGGCTGCGGGCGAAATCTTCCAGGCGCTCAAGTCAGGCACGCTGGACGCCGCCGAGTTTGTCGGCCCCTACAATGATCTGGCTCTGGGCTTCCATCAGATCGCCAAGAACTACTACTTCCCAAGCTTTATCGAGCCGGGTCTCGCGACCGAGGCGGTGGTCAGCAAGTCCAAATTCACGGCCCTGCCCGCCGACCTGCAGGAAATTGTCCGTACTGCCTGCCAGGCCGAGTACGACCAGGTGGCGTCTGACTTCTATGCCAACGACCCGCGTGCACTCGCGACGCTGGTTCAAAAGCACGGTGTTCAGATCCGCCAATTCAGCGACGAAATCCTCGAGGCTGGTGCGAAGGCTTCCCTGGAGGTGCTCGAGACCGTGCGCAGCAGCAGCGACCCCCTGGCCAAGAAGACGGCCGAGAGCTTCGTCTCTGCGCTCAATTTGCTTCGCACCCGCAGCGAGGGCACCGATTCGCCCTTCATGCGTGCGCGTGAGCGGTTCTTCAAGATCTCGTGATCGCCGTCGCTTTTCGCGACCTCTGAGGTGAATGAGGGGCGACCCAGGCCTGTCCTGCGGTCGCCTCTTTCTCGTCATTCGACCTGCATCAGCCGACGGGGATGAACGCCTTGAAAGCTTTAGCCACCTTCATTGTGATCGTAGGTCGTCTCAACGGCCTGGTCGGGCGCAGCTTCGCCTGGCTCACGTTGGTCTCCGTCTTGCTCTGCTTTACCGTTGTGGTGCAGCGCTATGTCTTCGACACGACCTACCTCTGGATGCAAGACTTGTACGTGTGGGTCAATGGCGCAATGTTCATGGCGGTGGCCGGCTACACCCTTCTGACCGACGGACATGTCCGTGTGGACGTCTACTATCGACCCGCGAGCCTTCGGCGCAAGGCCGTCATGGACCTCATCGGAGTCGTCGTCTTCCTACTGCCCTTTTGTGCGGTCGTTTGGCTCTGGGGATTTGAATATGTCGAGCGATCCTGGAAGCTCTTCGAAGGCTCGGCCAACCCAGGGGGGATGCCAGGCCTGTTCATCCTGAAATCATTCATCCTGGTTTTCGTTGTGCTGGTGACGCTGCAGGGCCTGGCCATGGCTGGCCGCAGCATCTTGGTACTTCGCGATCGGCATGAACTCCTGCCATCCGATTTCAGATACCCCGTGCACGCATGACCCTCGCACTGCCTTCACCTGCGCACCTGCGCATGTTCGTCCCACCAGGTTCGGGGCGCCGTTCGGTACTGTTCAAGAAAGCGTTCCCATGAGCACCGTGCTAATTGGCGAAATTCTCTCGGGGCTGATGTTTCTCGGCGTGATTCTCACGCTCTTGATCGGATTTCCAGTGGCGTTCGCGCTGGCGGGTACTTCGCTGATCTTCGCCCTGGTCGGCTGGCTTTTTGGCGCCTTCGATCCATCAAATTTCGGCGCCCTGGCCGCGCGTTATGTCGGGTTCATGACCAACGAAGTGCTGGTTTCAGTGCCCCTGTTTATCTTTATGGGCGTCGTGCTCGAGCGATCCCAGATCGCCGAGCAGCTGCTCACAACCATGGGGCGGGTGTTCGGAACGATACGCGGCGGATTGGCCTACTCGGTTGTGCTCGTCGGCACCCTGCTCGCCGCCTCGACTGGCGTCGTCGGAGCGACCGTCGTCACCATGGGCCTCATCAGCCTGCCCGCCATGATGCGTGCCGGTTACGATCCGAAACTCGCCTGTGGCGTCATCTGCGCCTCCGGGACTCTGGGCCAGATCATCCCGCCCTCCACCGTTCTGATCTTCATGGGAGACATGCTTGCCGGGATCAATGCTCAGGTGCAGATGTCCAAAGGCAACTTCGCCCCGGATCCGGTGTCGGTGGGAGACCTCTTTGCCGGGGCCATGATCCCGGGGCTCATGCTCTCGGGCCTCTATCTGCTCTTCTGTGTCTACAAAGCCATCGCCGATCCCAAGAGCTGCCCGGCCACTCCGGTGCCTCCGGAAGAGCGCGCAGGCCTGGCGCGCGAGGTGATGGTGGCGCTGGTGCCTCCGCTCGCGCTGATCATCTGTGTCCTGGGCTCGATCCTGGGTGGAATCGCCACCGCGACCGAATCGGCCTCGGTGGGCGCAGTAGGCGCCCTTGTACTCGCGGGTCTTCGGGGCCGCTTCAACTTGAAGCTGCTGCGCGATGCCGTCATGGGCACTGCCACGGTGACCTCGATGGTGTTCGTGATTCTGCTTGGTGCGGCCGTCTTCTCGATCGTATTCAGGATGATGGGCGGGGACGCGATGGTTCACGAGTTCCTGGCCGCCCTCCCCGGCGGGATGTACGGCGCCCTGATCGCCGTGATGCTGGTGATGTTTATTCTCGGGTTCATCCTGGATACCTTCGAGATCATCTTCATCGTCATTCCGATCACGGCGCCCATTCTGCTCAATCTGGGAGTGGATCCGCTCTGGCTCGGCGTGCTGGTCGGCGTCAATCTCCAGACCAGCTTCCTCACTCCGCCCTTTGGATTCTCTCTCTTTTACCTGCGGGGCGTGGCGCCCTCGTCGATCACCACGGGCGACATCTACCGGGGAGTTGCGCCCTTTGTAGTGATACAGGCGGCTGCAGTGGGCTTGATCATCGCGTTCCCCGCACTGGCCACCTGGCTGCCCAGGCTCATCACTGACTAGCAGGTGCTGGGCGCCTTAATTCGCATCCGTCCCCATCAGCGTTTGCGGGCGGGAGGCAGGTCGGTGCACACGCCTTCGTAGACCTCGGCCGCCATGCCGATCGACTCTCCGAGCGTCGGATGGGGATGGATTGTATGAGCGATGTCGACGGCATCGGCCCCCATTTCGATCGCGAGCGCGATCTCGCCAATCATGTCGCCTGCGTGGGTGCCCACGATTCCGCCCCCCACAATGCGATGCGTGGACTTGTCAAAGAGCAGCTTCGTGAAGCCCTCGTCCCGACCATTGGCGATTGCTCGACCCGAGGCCGCCCACGGAAAGACGGACTTGCCGAGGTCGACACCCTGCTTTTTCGCCTCATCCTCCGTCAGCCCCACCCAGGCAATTTCG
>JBIKVK010000050.1:0-16854 GCA_044356835.1 Burkholderiaceae bacterium | reverse complement strand
CGCGAGCCGCGATTCCGACTCTCGCAGGGACTGCTGCGCCGGCAATCGCTGCTGGTCGAGCGCAGCCCAGTGGCGTTCGCGCTCAGCGACCGATTGCGCGAGGGATCCATCCCGATGCTCGAGTGCGGCGAGTGCCTCCTGCGCCTCGTTGAGCCGTACGTCTTCGACAGTATTGACCCCGCGCCTCTCGGCATCCAGGCGACCGCGCCGCTCTTGAAGTGCTTCAATGGCCCGTGTGGCGTTTCTTTGGGACAGGGCGTTGAGCTCAATTTCGCGCGTCTTGCCTGCAGCATCAGCACGGGCCTGATCAGCCTCGAGGCGATCCTGCCTCATGCGATCCTCGAGCGCTGGAAATTCAATCGAAAGTTGCTCCAGGATGGCGACCCGAGCCTCTGACTCTTCCTGTTGCGAAAGCCTGCGCTCCTGGCCCGCCTCGAGCGTCTGGCGAGCCGACCTGAGTTGTTGGCCTTCGCGTGCGGCCTGAGCCTCGATCACCTGCAAGCGTTCGCGGTTCTGGGCGAGAAGGCTGTTGACCAGTCGAATCTCGGCTTCGATTCGAGCGACCTCGGCGTTCGCCTCATAAAAGCGGCCCTGTAACGCATGGACTTCATCGCTGGCCGCCTGGTGGGCGCTACGGGTTGACTCAAGCGCCGCCTCCGCTTCCCGCTGCCGCGCCAGCATCGCCTCGATTGCAACGGAATTGTCGCCCGCCTCGCGTGCAAGTCTGGACTGCTCGCGGAGGGCTTCATCACGACGAAGCACCCACAGGAGGCGCTGCTTACGCTCCCGGTCCGACTCAAGCGCGCGATACTGGCCCGCCAACTCGGCCTGTTTGGTCAAACGCTCGATTTGTCCGCTCAGTTCGCGGCGGATATCTTCAACGCGGGTCAGGTTCTCGCGCGTACCGGCCAGCCGGTTCTCGGTTTCGCGTCGCCGCTCGCGGTACTTGGAGACGCCGGCCGCCTCTTCAAGGAAGACACGCAACTCTTCGGGTCTGGACTCGATGATCCTCGAGATCATGCCCTGACCGATGATGGCGTAGGCCCGGGGCCCCAGACCGGTCCCCAGGAAGAGGTCATGCACATCCCGACGCCTGACGACCTGTTGATTGATCGAATAGGTCGACTGTCCGTCGCGACCAAGAACGCGACGCACAGAAAGCTCTGCGTATTGGGCCCAGGGGCCGCCCAGACGCCCCAATGTGTTGTCAAAGACCAGTTCGACCGAGGCGCGGGCGCTAGGCTTGCGATCGATCGAACCGCTGAAGATCACGTCTTGCATGGACTCGCCACGCAGTTCGGACGCCTTGGTCTCACCCAGTACCCATCTGACCGCATCGATGATGTTCGATTTTCCGCACCCGTTCGGGCCCACGATGCCAACGAGTCGTCCGGGAACATCGAACGAAGTCGGGTCGACGAACGACTTGAACCCAGAAAGCTTGATCTGCTTGAGGCGCACGAGGGCAATCCACGAGGAAAAAAAGCGGGAGAAAATACGAACAGAACCGCGATCCCTATAATAGCACCGAGCGTGTGCAGTCTCGCCCCGCAGGCTTCTCATCCGAAGATCGAAAATGCCCTCTCAACCCTCTAAAAAAATTGAGTTTTTTTCGAACCCGTCTCCTGAGCGAGACTACCTTGTTCACCTTGAGGTTCCCGAATTCACCTGCCTCTGCCCGCTTACAGGACAACCCGACTTTGCACAATTCGAGATCGACTATGTTCCCGACCGCCGGAACGTCGAGCTGAAGTCCCTGAAGCAGTACATGTGGTCCTTCAGAAACGAGGGGGCATTTCATGAAGCCATCAGCAATCGTATTCTCCAGGAGCTCGCGACCTCCCTCTCCCCGCGTTTCATGCGCTTGACGGCACGCTGGTACGTCAGGGGCGGAATTTTCACCTCAGTCGTCGTCGAGCACCGCAAGAAGAACTGGAAGGGCAGCCCGCTGATCGGGCCGCCGGAGTGGAACAAGCAGCCCGGATCGTATCGATAAAAATCATATCGTTAGGAACAGGATTTGAACCCGAGACTGAAGTCCCTGCAGCCTTACCCGTTCGAGCGTTTACGGCAACTGCTCGCCGGGGTATCGCCGCCCCCCGCGCTCAAGCCCATCAATTTGTCGATCGGTGAACCGAGACATGCGACGCCCCGGTGCGTCATCGATGCATTGTGCGGCGCCGCGGACGGACTGGCCAGCTACCCGGCCACCGCCGGTTCGCCGGCCCTTCGTCAAACGATCGCGGCATGGTTGAAGAGGCGGTACGGGATTGCCGCCATCGATCCGATGGAACAGATTCTTCCGGTCAACGGCTCTCGAGAGGCCCTGTTTTCTTTTGTCCAAACCCTGATCGAACCGTCGGACGAGGCCTTGGTCCTGTGTCCGAACCCTTTTTATCAAATTTACGAGGGTGCGGCCTTGCTCGCAGGCGCCCAGCCCTGGTTCATCAATCAGCTCGCAGCCAACGCTTTCAAACCGGATTGGTCCAGCGTTCCAGATTCGATCTGGCGCCGCTGCCAGTTGTTGTTTGTCTGCTCGCCCGGAAACCCCACGGGCGCGGTCATCGGCCTGGACGATTGGCGCCGTCTGTTTGAGTTGTCGGACCGCTTCGGGTTCACGATTGCATCCGACGAGTGCTATTCCGAGATCTACTTCGATGAGCAGTATCCGCCCCTCGGAGCGCTGGAAGCGGCATCGCTCTGTGGAAGGCACGATTTCAAACGACTGATCGTCTTTTCGAGTCTTTCGAAGCGATCCAATGCGCCTGGATTGCGTTCAGGTTTTGTGGCGGGATCTGCGGACTTGATCCGTCCTTACCTGCTCTACCGCACCTACCATGGCAGCGCGATGAGCCCAACGGTTCAAACCGCTTCGATCGCAGCCTGGGAAGACGAGGCTCATGTGATCGCCAACCGCGCGCTCTATGCCGAAAAATTCGCTGCGGTCCTGCCCATCCTCAACCGCGCACTCCCGGTACCGTCGCCGGACGCCGCGTTCTATGTGTGGATGTCTGTTCCAGGTGGCGATGACCAGACCTTCAGCCGTCGCCTGTTCGCCGACTATAATGTGACGGTTCTTCCAGGCAGCTTCCTCGCCCGGACCCATCTCGGGGTCAACCCCGGCGCGGGGCAGATCCGTCTGGCGCTGGTTGATCAGCTCGCGCAGTGTGTTGAGGCCGCCGAGCGCATCGCTGCGCTGGTCGACTCTTACCGCACCTGAGCCCACCACTTACAACCTCACAAAGTCATGAGCAACCTTCAACAAATTATTGATAATGCTTGGGAAGGCAGGTCATCGCTGGGCCCTGCCTCCGCTCCTGCTGAGCTGCGGGAAGCCGTCGGACAGGTGATTGCCGAACTCGACTCGGGCCGGCTGAGGGTCGCGGAAAAAGCCGACGGCGGCTGGGTGACCCACCAATGGATCAAGAAGGCCGTGCTTCTATCCTTTCGCCTGGAGGACAACGCCCCGATCGTCGCTGGAGCACTCCAGTTTTTCGACAAGGTACCCACCAAGTTCGCAGGCTGGAGTCAGACCGATTTCGCGTCAGCGGGTTTTCGGGTGGTTCCACCGGCCGTCGCGAGACGCGGTGCGTACATTGCCCGCAATGTGGTCCTGATGCCGTCCTACGTGAATATCGGCGCCTGGGTCGGCGAAGGCACGATGGTTGATACCTGGGCCACGGTAGGCTCCTGCGCTCAGATCGGACGCAATGTGCATCTCTCCGGGGGGGTCGGCATTGGCGGGGTGCTCGAACCCCTTCAGGCCAATCCAACCATCATTGAGGACAACTGTTTCATCGGTGCGCGGTCCGAGGTCGTTGAGGGCGTGATCGTCGAGGAGAATTCGGTGCTCTCGATGGGCGTTTTCATCGGAGCCAGCACCAAAATTGTCGACCGGCAGACCGGCGAGATCTATTACGGCCGAGTGCCCAGCGGATCGGTCGTTGTCCCCGGCAGCCTTCCTTCGGGTGAGGGCAAGCCTTCTCTTTATTGCGCGGTCATCGTGAAGCGGGTGGACGCTCAAACCCGGGCCAAGACTGCAATCAACGACCTGCTTCGCGGGGACTGATGTCTGAACCTCGGTTCCAGCTTGGCGCACCTCAGGACCCTGGCATGGAGGTGGTGCTGTACGGCATCACGAATTGCGATCAGGTCAGAAAAGCGCGCACCTGGCTCACCGCTGCAGGCGTGACCTACCGTTTCCACGATTTTCGCAGTGCCGGGCTGGACCCCGACCGTCCGGCCCAGTGGCTCAGACGGATGCCCTGGGATTCGTTGCTCAACCGAAAGGGCACCACCTGGCGCAAGCTGGACGAACGCAACCGCCAGGCAGTCACCGACCAGTTGAGCGCCCAGTCGGCCATGCTCGCCGACCTCCGCATCATCAAACGCCCCGTCCTTGAGCATGGCGAACGTCTGCTGGTCGGGTTCTCCGAGCCGCTGTACCGCTCATTCTTCGGTCAGTCCGAGTCCCAAGTGCCTCATGACCCATGACCCGCAGCCGGAGGCGAGCAGGCGCGGCGGGTTGCACCCGCTGGAGACTTCCCCGGTCCGGACTGCCGCACCGCGAAGAATAGCCGCCCCCCAAGTTGCGACTGTTTCGGAGGCCCTCGAGTCCCTCGTGACGATCCGTGACTTGAGCCGGTGGGCAGTTTCCAGGATGAACGAAGTCGGCGTCGCATTCGGGCAGAGCGCGCCGAACGCCCGAGCCGAAGCCGTTGCGATCATTTCCTGGGCGCTTCACCTGCCGCCCGATGAATTCGACGACTGGATCGACTGCCGGCTCAGTCCGTCGGAGCGGAAGGCGATCATCGGCCTGGTCGAAGCTCGCTGCAACGACCGGGTCCCGGCAGCCTATCTCACAGGAGAGGCCTGGCTGGCGGGTTTATGCTTCCGCAGCGACCCCCGAGCCTTGATCCCCCGTTCCCTGATCGCCGAGGCCCTGGACTCCTCGTTCGCTGAATGGCTCGAAGAACACCCGCCCGTTCGGGGCGACTGGCCTCGATCGGTGCTCGACTTGTGCACCGGAGGGGGAAGCCTCGCCATCCTTGCGACGCTGGCCTTCCCGCAGGCCCATGTGACCGCGACCGACCTCAGCGCCGAGGCTCTGGCGCTGGCGGCTGAAAACTGCGCTCTGCATGATGTCTCGGATAGGGTTCGTCTGCGGCAAGGTGACGCTTGGGATCCGCTCGCCGGTGAAAAGTTCGACCTCATTCTGAGCAATCCACCCTACGTCAATGATTCTTCAATGGATGTTCTGCCCCGAGAGTTTCAGGCCGAACCGTCCTTGGCGCTCGCCGGTGGGCCCGACGGGATGAACCTCATTCGCACGATCCTGACCGGCGCAGCCCGGCACCTGGACGAGGGGGGCGTGCTGGTGCTCGAATTGGGCCACGAGGCGGATCATTTTGAGCGGGCCTTTCCGGGGCTCCAACACCTCTGGCTGCCCGTCTCGGCCGGCGAACGCATGATCGCCATGATCCAGGCGCGCGACCTTCAGCGTGGCCTGGGACGGCCGCGCTAGCGTTCGATCCGCCGTGATTCGCTTGCAGGGTGTGGCACTTTCGCGGGGGCCTCAAAAGCTCTTGAACGGTGCTGATGCCGCCATTGCGGCCGGAGAGCGGCTCGCGCTGATCGGACTGAATGGCAGTGGCAAATCCACTCTGTTTGCAGCCCTGGCCGGTGAACTGGCCCCTGACGCTGGTTCAATCGAACAACCCTATCGGCGCGTTACGCTGCTTCGCCAATCCACGCCGAACGGCGCAATGCCGGCTTGGCGCTATCTGCTCGATGGTGACGGCCGCCTGTGTGCCGCCGAGGCGGCTCGCGCGGCCGCTGAAGAGCGGCTCGGGGCCACGGTCCCCGCGAATCATTCGAATCCTGCGGGTGTCCCCCGTGCGGATGACGAGGCAGGGATCGCGCTGGCGCAGGCCAATGCCGAATGGTTGGACGCCGGAGGAGCGGACGCGAAGCCCAGGGCACTCGCATTGCTTTCGGGTCTGGGCTTTGGCGCCGAGGCCGCCGAGGCACCCGTCGATCAGCTCTCCGGGGGGTGGCGGATGCGTCTCAATCTCGCTCGGGCCTTGTTCGATCCTGGCGAGCTGTTGCTGCTGGATGAACCGACCAACCACCTCGATCTCGATGCCATCGTCTGGCTCGAACGATGGCTGCACAGGCTGGACCGGACCTTGATCGTGATTTCGCATGATCGGGATTTTCTCGACCGCGTCGTGACCGCGTGCCTGCACATCGACGAAGGCAAGCTGGTGCGATACTCGGGAGGCTACAGCGATTTCGAACGTCTGCGCGCCGAAAGGCAGCGTCAAGCCGCACGCGAACAGAAATCGATTGCAGAGCAGAGCGCCCGGTTGAAGGTGTTCATCGATCGCTTCCGGGCACAGGCGACCAAGGCTCGGCAAGTGCAAAGCCGGATCAAGGCGCTTGAACGAATGGCCGAAGTCGCTTCGGTCTCGGCCCTGCGCGGTGCAGAGATCCGACTCGAAGATCCCGGGGGCTCGCCCGATCCACTCTTGACGACCGAGGACCTGTCCGTCGGATATGGCGGGAAAGCGGTCGTTCAGGGGATCAATCTTCAATTGCGCCGTGGCGCCCGGATCGGAATCCTCGGACGAAACGGCGCCGGAAAGAGCACTCTGGTTCGATCGCTCGTGGGCACACTGGCGCCAGTCGCAGGGCGCGTGAATGCCGCACGGACCTTGCGCATCGGATATTTCGACCAGCAGGCAGTGGAACAGCTCGAACCGGACCGGACCCCCCTCGCCCTGCTGTCGCGCCTTGCCCCGGAGGTGCGGGAACAACAACTGCGCGACCGCTTGGGGCAGTACGGGTTCAAGGGGGAGGATGCCACCCGTTCAGTGGGAACGATGTCTGGGGGTGAGCGCGCCCGGCTTTCACTGGCTTTGATCGCCTGGCAAAAGCCTCACCTCTTGGTTCTGGATGAGCCCACCAACCATCTTGATGCTCAGACCCGGGACAGCCTGGCCGAATCCATCGCAGGCTTTGACGGAGCGGTCCTTCTGGTCTCGCACGACCGATATCTGCTGCGAGGCAGCGTCGATCAGCTCATGTGGGTGGAGGCCGGCCGGCTCACCCTTTACGATGGGGACCTTGAAGATTATGCGCAATGGGTGTTGAAGCGGCCTGACACTGCAGCGGCACCCGCCCTGCCCGCGAACGCGGACACTGTGGACTCTGCCGCTCGAAGCTTCACCGTCGACCGGCGATCCGAGCGACGCCAAGCCGCCCAGAAGCGCTCCGAACTCGCCGCGGCCACTCGATCACTTGATTCAGAGATAGCGACCATCGAGCAACGTCTCGGGCAAATCGAGCATCGGATCCGTGAAATCGAATCCGAGTTCCAGGACTCCGCAAGCTATTCCTCGGCCACCCCGCCCCAGCGCCTGACTGAGCTCTCCAGAGAGCGATCTGTCCTTGCGCAGGAACAGGAGCGCATCGAGCTGCGGTGGTTCGATCTCCAGTCAGAGCGCGAGGCGGTCGTGCGATCCCTCGACGTCTGAGGCTGCGGGCACAACCGCTCGCAGCGCTGCGGCCGAGTACAATCGACGCATGGAAACATCATCTTTCAGATCGCTCGGCGTCGTAGGCTGCGGGGTCATGGGGCGCGGAATCGTTCAACTGTTCGCGCAGTCTGGGCTGACCGTCCGAATGTTCGATGCGCAGCCGGGTGTAGTGAAGGCCGCCCGGGACTCGATCGCCGAGGTGTTCACTCGACTGATCGAGAAGGGCCGGCTGGACTCTGCCAAAGCCGGGCAGATCCTCTCCCGCATCATCGCGGTCGACCACCTGAACGAGTTCGCGGATTGCGATCTCATCATCGAAGCGATCATTGAGCGACTCGAGCCCAAGCAGTCGCTCTTCGCCGAGCTCGAGAAAATCGTCTCAGAGGATGCGGTGCTCGCGAGCAACACGTCGTCATTGCCGGTAACGGCCATCGCGGCGGGTTGCGCCCATCCGGAGCGGGTGGCCGGCTATCACTTTTTCAATCCCGTGCCCGTCATGAAGATCGTCGAGGTGATTGGAGGCGCGCGGACTGCCCCGGCGGTGCTTCAGCGGCTTGACGCGCTGGCACGTCAGGCGGGTCACCAGCCCGTCCTGGCCGCCGACACCCCGGGATTCATCGTGAATCATGCGGGCCGCGGCTTTGGGACCGAGGCACTGAAGATCCTGGGCGAGTCTGTGACGGATATCGTCACCATAGACCGCATCATGCGTGAGCAGGTCAATTTCGGAGGGGCAGGATTTAAAATCGGGCCCTTCGAATTGATGGACCTCACGGGGCTGGACGTATCCCACCCGGCCACGGTGTCCATCTATCAGCAGTTTTACGAGGAACCCCGCTTCAGGCCCTCGATGATTGCGGCCCAACGCGTGATGGCGGGTCTGGTCGGTCGCAAGCGCGGCGAAGGCTGGTACCGTCACCAGGAAGGTCGACAGGTCACCCCAGCGGAATCGCCCCTTCCGGTGCCCGGTACTACACCACCGGTCTGGATCGCTCCAGGACCGATGCAAGGCCCGGTCGCATCGGTGGTGAGAGCCCTCGGCGGGCGGGTCGACTCCGGGTCTGCGCCGGGTGCCGAGTCGCTGGTCGTTCTGACGCCACTGGGTCTTGATGCCACGAGCGCCTGCGGTGATGGGCCGGCCGAACGTGCCATCGCCCTCGACACGTTTTTCCCGTTTGAATCCGGAGCCTGCCAGCGGCGTACCCTGATGAGTACGCCAGCCACGCGACACGAATACCGCGATGCAGCGCGAGCGCTCTTCGGAGCCGACGGGGTTCGCGTGTCCATGGTCAACGATAGCCCGGGGTTCATCGCCCCGAGAATCGTGGCGATGATCGTTGCCATCGCCTGCGAAATTGCCCAGCAACGGATCGCAGCGCCCGCCGACATCGATATCGCCGTGCGCCTGGGACTCGGCTATCCGATGGGTCCGCTCGAAATGGGCAATGCGCTCGGCCCCGCTCGCGTCGGGCGCCTGCTGGAAGAAATGTGCAGCGTCACTGGCGACCCCCGCTATCGACCCAGTCCGTGGTTGCGTCGCCGCGCGCGCTTGGGCTTGTCCCTCCACCACCCCGACTGAACCTTTCTTTAACGAGGAGCATGCGGCAATGACCGGACGCCCGCCCGTTCAGGGCGCCAACGGCCTATCGGCCGAAGACGCCTCCCTTTTTGCCGGAACAATGGCAGTGCCCGATCGCCACAGATTCGAGGCGAAATCCCTGGAAGATTGGCTCAGGGGACGGCTGCCCGACTTCGCCGGGCCGCTTTCAGTCGAGATCTTCAAGGGGGGGCAATCCAACCCCACCTACAAGCTGATGACACCGACCCGGACCTGGGTCATGCGCGCAAAGCCGGGGCCCGTTGCGCGCTTGCTGCCCTCCGCCCACGCGATCGAGCGTGAGTTTCGAGTCTTGGACGCGCTGAGCAAGACCGATGTTCCCGTCGCCAAGGTCTACTGCCTGTGCGAGGACGAGGCGGTGATTGGACGCGCGTTCTACGTCATGGAATATGTCGAGGGCCGAGTCTTTTGGGATCCAGCCCTCCCTACGCTGGCGGTCTCAGATCGCTCGGCAGTGTTCGACGAGATGAACCGGGTGATTGCGGCGCTGCACCGCGTCGACGTAGCAGCCGTGGGGCTGGCTGACTATGGGAAGCCGGGCAACTATTTCGCTCGTCAGATCGCCCGCTGGACGCGGCAGTATCAGGCGTCAGAAACGCGCAAGATCGACGAGATGGACCGGTTGATCGAGTGGCTGCCGGCGCATGTTCCCGACGATGAAGCCAGCAGTATCGTGCATGGCGATTTCCGTCTGGACAATATGATTTTCGACCCGCACACGACGCGGGTCAGAGCGGTGCTCGACTGGGAACTCTCCACCCTGGGCCACCCACTGGCCGATTTTTCCTACCACTGCATGAGCTGGCGCATCCCGCCGGGAATGTTCCGTGGAATGGCCGGGCTCGACCTCGCGGCGCTGGGAATTCCCAGCGAATCAAGCTATGTCAGGCGTTACTGCGAACGAACCGGGACCGACCCCGGATTTCTCCAGCGCCACTGGGACTTCTCTCTGGCCTACAACATGTTCAGACTCGCTGCGATCCTTCAGGGTATCGTGAAGCGGGTTGAAGAAGGCACCGCGTCAAACACCCAGGCGCCCGCCTCCGCCGCCCGAATCGCTCCGCTCGCCGAGATGGGCTGGGCGATCGCTCGACAGGTCGGCTAGCCGCCCCCACCCCATCCCGTCCAGTCCGGAGAACGTCCGATGTCATTCAAGTTTTCTGCGCGCAGTCTCGATCTCCAAAGCCGGCTGATCGCCTTCATGGATCAGCACATCTATCCCAATGAGGAGCGCTTCCACGAAGAGGTCGAGCACAATCGACATGCCGGTAATGCCTGGCAGCCCACCAAGATCGTTGAGGCCCTGAAGCCCAAGGCGCGCGAGGCCGGGCTATGGAACCTGTTCTTGCCCCGTTCGGAGCGCGTTCCAGAGGGCCTGTCCAACCTCGACTATGCACCCCTCTGTGAAATCATGGGGAGGGTGCATTGGGCGCCAGAGGTCTTCAACTGCTCTGCGCCGGACACCGGAAACATGGAGACCTTCGAGCGCTACGCGAGTGAATCCTTGAAGCGGCAATGGCTCGACCCCTTGCTGCGCGGCGAGATCCGATCAGCGTTCGCCATGACCGAACCGGCAGTGGCTTCATCGGACGCTACGAATATTCAGTCATCGATTCAGCGTGATGGCCACCACTATCTCATCAACGGTCGAAAATGGTGGACGTCGGGCGCAGGCGATCCTCGCTGCAAGGTATTCATCTTCATGGGCAAGACCGACCCTGAAGGGCCGCGACATCAACAGCAGTCGATGATCATCGTTCCGGCCGAGACTCCGGGCATCAAGATCATTCGCCCGCTGACCGTGTTCGGCTATGACGATGCGCCGCACGGTCACTGTGAAGTGTCGTTCGAGAACGTGCGGGTGCCGATCGATCACGTCCTGCTGGGAGAAGGGCGCGGGTTCGAAATCGCCCAGGGCCGCCTGGGACCCGGGCGCATTCACCACTGCATGCGCCAGATCGGGGTAGCAGAGCGGGCGCTCGAGCTGATGTGCAAGCGGCTCATGGCTCGTACTGCCTTCGGCAAGCGCATTGCAGATCAGTCTGTTTGGCATGAGCGGATCGCCGAATCCCGCTGCCTGATCGATCAGGCCCGCCTGATGACCTTGCAGGCGGCCGACATGATGGATACGGTCGGCAACAAGATCGCACGTCGCGAAATCGCCATGATCAAGGTGATTGCGCCGAACGTCGCAGGCAAGGTCCTCGATTGGGCGATCCAGGCTCATGGGGGCGGCGGAGTCTCGGGCGATTTCCCCCTCGCCTTCCTCTGGGCCCACTCGCGAACCCTGCGCTTCGCAGACGGCCCAGATGAGGTTCATCGCGCTGCAATTGCGAAGCTGGAGTTGGCTCGACACACGCCAATTCCGGGTGCCGCTGACAAGGTCGAGATCCCGGTGACGAGGGGCTCTTGACCGAGATCTTTGCGCGGAAACTGGCGAGCGGGACGGTTGGGACAGGGGGCTGGGCTACTGAAGCGGCCCCTTGTCGACGCTGGGCAGAGGCAGGCTCAACACTTCGATGCCTTCCTCGGCCAGCGACTGCGCCTGTTCAGCGGTGGCCTTGCCGCGAATGCCTCGGCTGGGTGCCTCAGCATAGTGAATGCGCCGGGCCTCTTCTGCAAAACGATCGCCTACGTCCTCGGTATTCTCGATCACATGACGAGCAAGCTTGGCCCACAAGGCATGGACTTGGCGTTGCTCAGGCGTCATACCCTCGATACCGGTCGGGGCCGGGAGTTCAGAGCGGTCGCTCTGACCGGAGAGGTTCAGCCGTGGCGCCGACGGGGTGCGGACTACCTTGCGGCTGCCACACATGGGGCACTCGATGAGATTGCGGGCGCCCTGGTCCTCGAACGCCTGCTCGGAGGCGAACCAGCCCTCGAATCGATGCTCGAGTTCGCAGATCAGATCGAAAACCTTCATTGACAACTTCTCCCAAGAAAGATTCTAAGCCCACTGCGTCATGAAAGACTCAATCGTCCTTACCGTTGACGAGGTGGTCGATCGCTTGGGGCGTTTCGACGATGTCCTCGACGCGCGCAGCCCGGACGAGTATCGAATCGACCGCCTGCCAGGCGCGATCAGCACCCCTGTCCTCGATGACCGCGAGCGTGCCGAGGTAGGCACCCTTTACAAGCAACAGTCAGGCTTCGAGGCCAAACGGGTGGGCGCCGCCTTGGTGGCACGTAACATCGCGACCCTCCTTGAGACAACGCTCGCAGACAAGGCTCGGGATTGGACACCTCTGATCTACTGCTGGCGGGGTGGAAACCGATCAGGCTCATTGGCGACCGTCCTGACCCGGATAGGCTGGCGCTGCCATCTGCTCGCAGGAGGCTACAAGGCGTTCCGAGGCAGGGTCCTGTCTGATCTGAATGCCCTACCCCTGGGTGTACCATTCATCGTGCTGGCCGGCCGCACGGGTAGCGCAAAAAGCGAGATTCTCAAGCGACTGCGCGCCCGCGGCGAGCAGGTGCTGGACCTTGAGGCACTTGCCGAACACCGGGGCTCAGTCCTGGGTGCGCATCCCGAACGCGATCAGCCTGCCCAGCGCCAGTTCGAGACCCGCCTTTGGACCGCGCTACGAGGCTTTGACCCTTCACGGCCGGTGTGGGTCGAATCCGAAAGTCGGAGGATCGGAACCTGTCACCAACCGGAGGCCCTGATCCAGGCCATCCGAAGCGCGCCGTGCGCGATTTTGGACGGTACACGCGCGGTTCGAACGGAAGTCCTGCTCGAGGCTTACCATCACTTGACCTTGGACACCAAACGCTTGGTCCAGCAACTCGAGCGCCTGATCCCGATCCATGGTCATGCACAGATTGCGGCATGGATTGGGCTGATCCGGGCAGAAAGCTGGGATGCGCTCGTCGACTCGCTTTTGGAAGTGCACTACGACCCAAGCTATGACCGGTCAATGCGTGTAAATTTTGCCCGATTCTCCGAAGCCCCGATTGTCACTCTGGCCGGAGCATCCCCAGACGCGCTCGATTCAGCCGCTATGGCGCTGATCGAGGCTCGGCGTGACACACTCGGGCGCCTTGCCGGTCCGGGCGTCGGGCGGGAGTCCTGACTACTGTTGCCGCGCCGACCCCGTAATCCGATCAAGCGAGCGGCTGATCTTGGTTTCAGCCTTGCGCGATTCAAGATAGTCACGGAGGTCCTGCTCGGCCAGCGCCCGCTCTATCGCTCCGGCGCTCGCAGTGCGCAGCTCCTCGATACGCGCCGAATCCGCCGACGTGATTGCGCTGATCCGGTAGACCGCATAGCCCGAGTCGCCAAGGTCTACCCCGATATGAACCGGCAGATTCGAGCCCCCAGCCTTGAAGATCGCCTCAAGTGCAGGCTGCGGCAGAGAACTCTGTTCAGCTCGTGAAACCTGAACTGGAGCACTGAAGGATGCCGTGTCAGCGGTCTCGCCTGCCTTCGGCGCAGCGCTGCTGCTCCCAGACTGGGTCAGTTGCTTGAGCAGGCTGGTTCCCTGATCCCGAGCGCGCTGCAGTGCCTGCTCCCGAACCACCGCAGTCAGGACCTCCTCTCGAACCTCATCAAAGGCCCTCTGACGGGAGGGCTGATGAGCTACGACTCGCGCCGAGGCGATGCGGCCGCCTCCAAGGTCGACTGCTTCAATATTTCGGCGATTTCGAATGGACTCGTCGGAGAACAATTGAGACAAGACCTTCGGATGATTGAGCGGGTGCTCGCGCGCGAGCGAAGACTGCCCCGCCCGAAGCACCTGAGTCTGAGCCTGAAGCGGCACACCCAGTCGCTCCGCTACTGGCTCGAGGCTGTCAGGCTGCTCGTATACGGTATTGGTGAAAGTGTCGGCCTGTTCAGCAAGCTTGCGGGAGGCGAGGTCGCGCCTGAGCTCTGTCGATATTTCTGATCGGACTTCGTCCAGCGCTCGAATGCGAGCGGAACGAACCTCGGTCAACCGAATGATATGCAAACCGAATTCGGTCTCGATCGGTCCGCGCGTCTCGTCCGGCTTCATCTCGAAAGCGGCATCGGCAAAAGCCTTGACCATCAGCTCGCGGGCAAAAAAGCCGAGATCGCCCCCTTGGGCCGCAGACCCTGGGTCATCGGATTCGCCACGTGCCAGCGCTGCGAAGTCCTCTCCCTTGAGCAACCTCTCGAGCAGCCGATCCGCCTTCGCTTTGGCAGCCGTACGCTCGACCTCCGTCGCCTTGGGATCGAGACGAACCAGGATGTGCGCGGCTCGACGTTCTTCCGGAGTGGCGTAGCGATTCCGGTTCTGCTCATAAAAGCTGATCACGTCTGAGTCGCGCAACTCCATCTTCGCAGCGAGCGCCTCGGCATCGAGGACGACATACTGTACGTCCACCGACTCAGGCACCATGAAGCGCGCACTTTCTTTCTCAAAAAAATCCTTGAGCTCGCGCTCGTCCGGCTTCAAATCCGAGGACATCTTCGCGGGATCGAAACGCACTTCACTGACCTCGCGTTTTTCGCCGATGGTGGCGAGCACTCGGTCAAGCACCGTCGCCGGAGTCCACGCTGAGTCATACAACGCATCGGGGAGAGCCTGAAGTGCAAGATCGCGACGCAGTTCGGCCTCAAAGCCAGCCTCGCTTCGCCCCCGCGCATTGACATAGCCACGATAGCGGTCCATGTCGAAGCGACCGTCGGGACCCACAAGACCGGGCAAGGCACGAATTGCCCCTCTCAACTGCTCGTCTGTGACGGTAATGCGGAGCTCCTTCGCGTGGACCGCCATCGCCCGCTGGATGACCAGGTTCTCAAGGACCTGGGCGCGCAACTGGGGCGTATCCAGAAATTGAGCGTCGATCGCGCCGCCCAGCATCTGACGCATCCGGTCGAGTTGCTCGCGATGGGCCTGATCGAACTCGGCTCGCGTGATGACTTCTCCCCCCACCTTGGCGACATCGTTGGAGCCCGACAAAAAGCGGTCATAGCCCTGAATGCCAAAGAACGCAAACGCAGGAAAGATGAGGAGAACAACTATGAAAAGGAGGATGCGCTGGTGCTTGCGGACCGAATCAAACATACATGCTTCCCGTCGCTGCGCTGACCGTAAAAAAAGAGGGCGAACTCTCGTTCGCCCTCCTGTGTTGGCGGAGTGGACGGGACTCGAACCCGCGACCCCCGGCGTGACAGGCCGGTATTCTAACCGACTGAACTACCACTCCTGAAACCGGCATCCCTCGACTGAGGGCGCTTGACGACTTGCGGCGCGCTGGTGGGTGCTGACGGGTTCGAACCGCCGACCTACGCCTTGTAAGGGCGCCGCTCTACCAACTGAGCTAAGCACCCGTGGCAAGCAATCAAGACCGCGATACTACCTCAATAAAACGCTCTCGCAAAATCAGTTGATCGCATCTTTGAGCGCTTTACCCGGGCGAAACTTCGGAACCTTCGCCGACTTGATCTTGATCGGTGCGCCGGTCCGGGGATTGCGGCCAGTGCGGGCAGCACGCTTGCCCACGGCAAAGGTACCGAATCCGACCAGGGTCACCGTATTGCCCTTCTTGAGGGATGTACGGACGGCGCCGATCAGCGCATCCACCGCACGACCTGCAGCCGCTTTGGAGATGTCGGCCTTTGTCGCAATGTGTTCGATCAGTTCGGTCTTGTTCACAGGGATCCCCTCCGTTCGGGAAAAAATGAGATCGCTCGGAAGTGCGGCACTGCCGCAGGCGATCATGTGGCGCTGAAAAAAATCGAGCGCGTATTTAAGCCCCGAGCGATCAAGCTGTCAACTTCAAAAGCAGAAGACGAAGCGACTGACCGCATCGGAGCGCTGAAAATGAAACCAATCTCAGTGGGTCACCAGTTCGGACGAAGGCGGAGTCGCGTCCGGCTTGGCCGCCGTTGCGTCCGATGAGGGCTCTTCCTCCGCCAGAGGCTCAGGCATGCGCTCGAGCGCGAGTTCAAGCACACGATCAATCCATTTGACGGGCACAATCTCAAGACGGTTCTTAACGTTATCTGGAATATCCGCGAGGTCTTTAACGTTTTCCTCCGGGATGAGTACCGTCTTGATACCTCCACGGTGAGCTGCCAGCAATTTTTCTTTGAGCCCGCCAATCGCGAGGACCTCGCCACGTAACGTGATTTCCCCCGTCATCGCGACGTCCGATCGAACCGGGATGTCGGTCAAAACTGAAACCAGAGCAGTGGTCATGGCGATGCCAGCGCTGGGACCGTCTTTGGGGGTCGCCCCTTCGGGAACGTGGATATGGATGTCGCGCTTCTCGTGAAAGTCCGGTCGAACTCCCAGACGCCGGGCACGCCGGCGGACCACGGTCATGGCCGCCTTGATCGATTCCTGCATCACATCACCGAGCTTGCCGGTAAAGGTGGTCTTACCCTTGCCATCCACGGCAACCGCCTCGATCGTGAGCAGTTCGCCACCCACCTCGGTCCAGGCAAGGCCGGTCACTTGGCCGATCTGGTTTTCTTTCTCAGCGACGCCAAAGGTAAACCGGCGCACGCCGCAGAACTTGTCGAGATTCTTGCTTGCGACCTGGACCTTGCGATCCTGCTTCTTCAAAAGCAGCATCTTCACGACCTTGCGGCAAATCTTGCTGATCTCCCGCTCGAGCGAACGAACTCCGGCCTCGCGAGTGTAGTAGCGGATGATGTCCCGGATCGCACCCTCCGACACCGCAATCTCGCTTTCCTTCAAGCCATTGTTCTTCATCTGCTTCGGC
>JBIKVK010000261.1:0-4943 GCA_044356835.1 Burkholderiaceae bacterium | reverse complement strand
GCGTGTAGGTCGTCCATCAATTCGTGGCGATCGATTGCGACCCCGTGACAGGCCGCAGGGGACCAGCGGGCACTCAGGGCCTGCTCGAGCGGGGCGCATCGGAAGACCCCATGACCGCCCCCGGTGACGGCGACGCGCACGCCTGAGGCGAGTCGGGCCACACAGACGCCCACGAGCGCGTAGTGGGATGCAGGCTGCAGGAACTTGATGTAGCTCGCGGCCTGAGGCGCTGAGATGTGGACCGAGACGATGACCTCGTCGGCTTCAAGCGCCGTCTGGTAGATGCCTCGGAAAAATTCGTCTGCCGGTATGACTCTTCGGTCAGTCTCGATCCGGGCATTGAGCGCCAGCATCGCGGCGGGGTAGCAGGCGGCAGGGTCGTTGTTGGCGAGGCTGCCCCCGATCGTTCCGCGAGCGCGGACCTGTCGATCACCGATACCACCCGCCAGATCGGCGATGGCCGGCAAACGACGCTTCACGATTTCGGAATGGGCCACGGACCGGTGAGTGGTCATCGCCCCGATCCGAACGCCGTCCGGGGTCTCGTCGATCGTCGCCAAGCCTGGCACCGAAGCGAGGTCGATGAGGTCGTTCGGTGCGGAGAAGCCGAGTTTCATGGCCGGAAGGAGCGACATGCCCCCCGCCAGCAGTCGCGCGTCGCTGGAGCGGCCGATCAGTTCGACCGCTTCAGCGAGGCTGCCGGGCTTGTGATAGTTGAAGTTGTTCATTTGGCAATATCCCCCGGGAGGGCGGGCAGTTCACCCTGTAGGGCGAGCCAGACCTTTTCCGAGGTCAGTGGCATCTGCAGCCCGTCGACCCGATGGTCCAGCCCCGTTCGTGCCAGCGCATCAAGCACCGCGCTGACCACTACCGGTGTGGCGCCGATCGTTCCCAGTTCCCCCACCCCTTTGACCCCCAGCGGGTTGGTCAGGCAAGGCGTGGACTGATCCAGACGAGTGGTGAAGCTGCGAACGATGCCTGCGCGCGGCATGGCGTAGTCCAGAAAGCTGGCCGTCAACAGCTGGCCGCCCGAGTCGTACACGAGCTGCTCGCACAGCGCCTGCCCGATGCCCTGAACAGCGCCGCCGTCGAGTTGGCCGACGACGATCATCGGATTCACGACGCGTCCGACATCGTTGACTGAGTGATAGCGGTCGATCGTGACCACCCCGGTGTCCGGTTCAATTTCAACCTCGCAGACATGGCAGCCGTTGGGCCAGCTCGGGCCGTCGACGCGGGTTCGTGATTCGAGAAACAGGCTCGAGCCGGGCTGACGGGCCGCAATTTCGAAGAGCCCGATACCCATGTCCGTGCCGGCAACCTCGAATCGTCCCGCACGGTAGAGCAGATCGCCCGCAGCCACCTCAAGCGCCTCGGCCGCTTGCTCTCGTGCGATATCCACCGTTTTTTGGGACGCGTCGCGGACCGCTGAGCCGGCCGTGAACAGTGATCGCGATCCGCCGCTGCCAAAGCCCTCTCCGCGATCGGTATCGCCCTGGATGATGCGGACCCGTTCGATGGGCACGTCGAAGATGTCCACCGCAAGCTGGGCGTAACTGGTGGCGATGCCCTGACCCATGGCCTGGGTGGCGGTGAAAATTTCGATCAACCCGTCGGCCGTCACGTTGACCGTGACCCGCTCCTCGAAGACGTTGGCCCCGGTCCACTCAAGGAAAGTCGTGATGCCCCGCCCGCGCAGGCGTCCAGCTGCTCGGCTCTCGGCCTGTCGTGCTTCAAATCCCGCCCAGTCTGACAGAGCGAGGCCCTGATCAAGGAGGGACTCGAAACGACCACTGTCGTAGGTCTGGCCCATGGCGTTCTTGTAGGGCATTTGTTCCGGGGCGATCAAATTGCGCCGACGAATCTCTGCTGGATCCATCGACAGGTGCCGGGCGGCCGCGTCCATTAGCCGCTCGATGATGTAGATCGATTCCGGCCGGCCTGCTCCGCGATAAGCCCCCAGCGGAGCGATATTGGTCATGACGGCAGAAATCCGGATGTCGACCGGAGCGATGTCATACACGCTGGTCGAGACCCAGGGGCCGATCAGGAGCGGAATTGCGAGTGAAGAGGGGGTAACGTGGCCGCCGATATCGGCCAGTGTTTCGATGCGGAGCGCGATGATCCGCCCGTCGTTCTCGAGCGCGAGTTCCGCCCGGCTGCGCAGCGACCGGCCATGGACCGCAGCCAGAAACTCCTCGCTCCGTTCCGCAACCCACTTGACCGGACGCTTGAGACGGGTGGCCGCGAAGGCCGCGACCAGATCCTCCGGGTAAGGGTTGGTCTTCATCCCAAACCCGCCACCGACATCGCCCACCACGACCCGAACCTGTTCCTTGGGGAGTCCCAGCATCTGAGCGATCGCATTGCGATTGTTGGACGGCATTTGATTGCTCATCCGGATGGTCAGCTTGCCGCTGTCCGAATCGACGCTCGCGAGCACCGCCCGAGGCTCCATCGGTGAAGGGGCCAGCCTCTGGTTGACCACATCGACCGCAACACGATGCGGTGCCCGCGCGAAGGCCTGGGCGACCGCCGCCGAGTCCCCGTAAGTCGCGCGCGCCGCGATATTGCCCGGCGCACCGTCCCAAAGCTGGGGTGCGCCCTCGGCCAGGGCCGCGTCAATGCCTGAAATGGCAGGCAATTCTTCGTAGTCGACCAGAATCGAGTCGCGGGCGGCTCGCGCGATATCGGCCGTTTCGGCGACGACCGCAGCCACCGCCTCGCCGACGAAGCGCACGCAGTCACTTACAAGAGCCCGGCGCGGCGGAGGCGATACGGCTTGCCCGTCGGGTCGCTTGAAGTGCGCGGCAGGCCCAGGAAATTGAGCCACCCCGGCTTCGATCAGGTCTTGGCCGGTATAGACCGCGAGGACGCCGGGCAGGGCGCGGGCCGCGCTGGCATCGACGGATTTGAGCCGGGCATGGGGCAGGGGGGATCGCAGCAGGACAAGCGACGTGCACCCGGGCTCGGTGCAGTCATCAACGAAGCGTCCGTCTCCTCGGACCAGCGCAGGGTCCTCAATGCGGCGCACGGATTGGCCGCTACCGAAACGGCCATATTCCATCGTGTCTTGCGGGCTGTTCATGATGAAGACCTCCGCGACCGTTCAGCGCGAACGCAGGGTGGAGGCGGCCACCTTGACGGCCTCGACGATATTGACATAACCGGTGCAACGACAAAGATTGCCCTGGAGCGCCTGCTCGATCTCCCCGTCGTCAGGGTTTGGGTTCTCCTCGAGCAAACAGGCACTGGCCATGATCATGCCGGGCGTGCAGTAGCCGCACTGCAGGCCGTGACATTCAACAAAGGCACTTTGCAACGGGTGCAGACTGCCGTCTGAGGACGCGATACCCTCGATCGTCGTGACGTTCTTGCCCTCGGCCTGCACCGTGAGCATGGTGCAACTTTTCACCGCCAGACCGTCCACTTGAACCGTGCACGCGCCGCATTGACTGGTGTCGCAACCGACATGAGTGCCCGTGAGTCTCAGGTCCTCGCGCAAGAATTCGACCAGAAGACGGCGGGCCTCAACCTCTCTTTCCAACGTCTGACCGTTGACGGTGATGCGTACGGTGGGCATGAATCGGGCGCTCCGGGCTTGTGTGGGTCCATACAAACCCGCGATGTTAGCGCCAAATCGATGCGTTTGCCCCCTCGAACGGCCAGCGCAACCGCGCCAGATCCGTCTACCCCTCAGTGCTGCCGCTGCGATCGTGCGACGAGCGGACTCTTCATTCCGTGGCGATCCGCAGTCCGAGTTGATTGGCTGCGACTACGGCCTGCGTACGGTTGCGGGCGCCCAGGGCTCGAAGCACTGCGCTCACATGGATTTTTACGGTGCCTTCAGCAAGGTCAAGCTCGCGGCAGATTAGCTTGTTGGGCAAACCCTTCAGGATCAGACGGAGGACGTCGCACTGACGACCAGTGAGCCCCAGGCTGCGCGGGTCGCGTTGGGCCACTCGGGTGCTCGGGCGAGTCGGCGCGCCCCAGTCGCCCCGGATGACCTCTTTGGGCACATACATATGCCCGGCGGCGACCAAACGCAGCGCATGACGGATCACGTCGTGATGAACGGACTTCGGTATGAAACCGTGGGCGCCCAGTTCGAGACAATGGAGGATCGTGTCCCGGTCTGCCTCGGCCGAGAGGATCACGAAGGGCAGGGAGGGGCGCATTTCACGCAGTCGCTTCAAGGCCTCGTAGCCGTCGGAATCAGGCAGTCCGAGGTCGAGCAGCACACAGTCGTAATTGCGCGCTTCGGACAGCGAGCGCCGGGCTTCGGCGAAATTTGCGGCATAGTCGAGTTGGGCACCCGGCGATACGGCCTCGAGCGCATAGCGCAGTGCGTCGCAGACGATGGGATGATCGTCGATCAGCAAAAAGTGACGTGCAGGACGAACCGAACTCTCAGTTGCATGGACCATGTTGTTCTCCGTTATGGGGGTTTATGCCGCCGTACCGAGTAAAGTACGACTTATGAATGATGGCTGGCGTTTCTGCGTAGCACCAATGATGGATTTCACAGATCGGTTCTGCCGGTTCTTCCATCGCCGATTGAGCCGCAGGGCACGGCTCTACACCGAAATGGTCACGACCGGGGCGCTGATCCATGGCCCCCGGGGGCGATTGCTGGCCTTCGACCCGTCAGAGCATCCGGTCGCTTTGCAACTGGGCGGCAGCGAGCCCGAGGACCTCGCCCGGTGCGCTGTGATGGGCGAGGCGGCCGGCTACGATGAAATCAACCTGAATTGTGGATGCCCGAGCGAGCGGGTGCAGCGCGGGGCGTTCGGCGCCTGCCTGATGGCCGAGCCCGCTCTGGTAGCCGATTGTGTGAAGGCGATGGTCGATCAGGTCTCGATTCCGGTCACTGTGAAACATCGCATTGGGCTCGATCAGATCGAAACCTACGGTTTTGTGCGCGATTTTGTCGGGCGCGTCTC
>JBIKVK010000054.1:0-15789 GCA_044356835.1 Burkholderiaceae bacterium | reverse complement strand
CAACCGAGACCTCAAGGCGGCCATCGCGGCCCGAGAGTTTCGCGAGGATCTCTATTTTCGGATCAGCGCGTTTCGGCTGAACATTCCCCAGTTGCGCGACCGGACAGGCGACATCCTACCGCTCGCAGCCCACTTCGTCACCCGTCAGTTCAAGGGCCTCAAACCGCCGGTCCTGACCCCGGAGGCGGCGGCTGGGCTCGTGAAATATCCCTGGCCTGGCAATGTGCGCGAGCTTGAAAACGTGATGCAGCGGGCCCTCGTGTTGGCGGGACCCGATGAAATCGATGTGGAACATCTGCTCTTTGATGAGCCGTCGGAGGCCTTCGGAACGATGGACAGCCTGGGGTCGCTGCCGGTGTCCAGTGCCGCCGAGGGGCTGCAGTCATCGGTTCGAGCAACGGAGTACCAGGCGATCATGGCCGCGATTCGCGACTGTGGCAGCCGCAACGAGGCTGCCGCTCGGCTGGGCATCAGCCCCCGCACGCTTCGCTACAAGCTGGCCCGCATGCGAAGCGAAAGCAGTGAGAGCGGCACGCCGCTCGAGTCCCGGGAAGACGCCTGGATGGATGAAGGGGTGGCGCAATGATCGACAAGGTGAATGCCTCGCACATCGAGGCGATGCTTGGGCAGATCCGGAAATACCAATCGCAGATCGGTGAGAAGGCCGACACGCTCGGGGCCGTTCAAGCGCCGCTCACCCAGAAGCCGACGTTTTTTGAGGCGGTGAAAGGCGCGGTCGGAGCGGTCAACCAGACCCAGGTCAATGCGCGCGGCATGGCCGAAGCGTATGAGCGAGGGGCGGAGATGCCGCTGACCGATGTGGTGCTGGCCATGCAAAAATCATCTCTTGCGTTCGAGGCCACCTTGCAGGTTCGCAACAAGGTGCTCAAAGCGTACGAAGACATTCTGAACATGCCGGTCTGATTGACCTTAAGGCGAGACTTCAAGCATGGCAACATCGAATCCCTCAGCTCCCCAGGCCGGACGGCCGGGTGAAGCCTCTGCAGCTCCCGCGCAGACCGCATCGGCCGCAGTGACGCCGGGTGTACCTGCCCAGGCGGGAGCAGCCTCGGGTGCCCTGACCACCGGTGGCGTCCGGACTCAGACCGGAGGCGCCGTGGCCCTTCAGGGCCCGGGCTCGGCGGTGGCCAGCGCAAGTGGTTTCCTCGGACGGCTTCCCGGCATGCTGCCGCTGGGCGGTATGGCCAGCATGCGTGATCTATGGCGCCAGCCTGCGGTCCGGCGAGCTTTTCCGGCCATTCTTGCGCTGCTCGTCATCATGATCTTCGGCGCGCTCTACCTCTGGATGCAGGCGCCTCCGTGGCGACAGCTGCTCCCCGGGGTGAGCGAAGTGGATCGCCAGGCGGCCCTGGAGGCCCTTAAGACCGGTCGGTTCGATGTGCGGGTGAACAAGGACAACGGCACGCTGGAGGTTCCCGCCGCCCGCTACCACGAGGCACGGATGCTTCTCGCGTCGCAAGGTTTGCCCAAGGGTGCCGTGGCCGGCGGGTTGGACATGCTCAAGGACCAGAACTCCATGACGAGCAGTCAGTTCATGGAGCAGGTCCGCTACACCGCCGCGATCGAGCAAGAGCTGGCTCGCAGCATCATGACCATCACGACGATCAAGGCGGCCCGAGTACACCTGGCTGTACCGAGGCAGAGCCCCTTTATTCGTGAACGGATCGCTCCCAAAGCCTCGGTCGTGGTCACCCCCCACCAGGGACGTATGGTCTCACCCGCGCAGGTTCGGGCCATTGTCCAGCTGGTTGCGGCAAGCGTGCCCTATCTGCCGGGTGAGAATGTTTCCGTGGTGGACGATGAGGGCAATCTGATCACCGATGCTCCGGGCGAAGCCGCGATGGGGCTGACCTCTGCGCAGCTTCAGCACAAGCGTCAGGTCGAGCGCGAGTACCGTACCCGTGTGATGCAGATCCTTTCACCGGTGGTGGGTGAGTCCAACTTGCGTGCCCAGGTCGATATCCGTATGGATTTCACCCAGCAGGAAACCACGATCGAGGATTTCGACCGTAACAAAGAAGGTCCCAAGGCGCGTTCCGAGGTGCTCGCCGAGGAACGCAGCTTCAGACCTGACGCGATCGGTATTCCGGGGGCCTTGTCCAATCAGCCTCCGCCGGATGCCAATTTTTCGACTCAGACCGGGGCTACGCCGGAGCCCACGCCCAGCGGCGGCACCTTCAGCAAGCGCAGCACGCGCAATTTCGAGATCGACCGAACGGTCCGCCATGTCAAAAACCCCCTCGGCCGAATCGAGCGGGTCTCGGTCGCCGTGGTCATTCACGATCCACAGGCGGGCGGGCAGGAGGGTGCTGCTGGCCGATACTCCGATGCAGACGTCGAGCGCCTGAGCAATTTGGTTCGGGGTGCGATCGGATTCGATAACGAGAGAGGTGACGTGGTCACCTTGGTTCCCGCCAAGTTTGAGCCGATTGCGGCGGCAGGGCCCCCGGTCGCCTGGTACGAGAGCGAGACCTTGATCGGTGCGATCAAGAGCGGCCTCGCAGCGCTGGTGTTCATTTCCATTCTGCTCTTCGTGGTCCGCCCGGTCATGAAGGCGTTCCTGCCCCAGCCGTCCAAGCTGGCGCCGGATGACCCCCGGCTCATGCCTCCGGGGGCTAATCCGGCCGCAGTGGCTGCGCTGACCGGCGCGGGCGCCGCGGCTGCAGGACAGCTGCCGGCACCTGCGGACGGAACCAAGCCGGACGGCACCAAGGCGGATGGCGACAAGGCCGATGGCAAGGGCGATGAGGCCAAGGCCGATGGCAAGGACAAGTCCGAGGACGAAGACGAAGAAGAGGAACTCGAGGAGGGCATGATCAGGCTGGGCGAGGGCGAGACGCTCGAGTCCATCAAGGCCAAGCTCAAACCGAAGAAGTCGGCGATTTCCGCTGATCTGCTCGACACTGCCAACACCTACGATGACAAGGTGGCCATCATCCGAATGCTGGTCGCAGAGGATTCAGGGCGCGTTGCCAGCGTGTTGAAGAATATGGTCAAGCTTTGAAGCCTCGTATACAGAAACCCATTTGATCCAGGGCCCCCGAGATGGCTGACGACAAGAGCAAAGCGGAAAAAGGCGCCAAGGGCGGCGAGAAGGATGCCGCCAAGGGTGCAGACAAGGCGGCTGACAAGAAGGCTGATCCAAAGGCGAAAGAGGCTGGGAAAGATGCGGCCGCCGCGAAGGTGGACGCTCCTTCACTGCCCGCGCCGCGCGGGCCCGTGTACTCCGAGGCGGTTCGGGCGGAGGTCGAAAAGCTGACAACGACCGAGCGGGCCGCCGTGATGATGCTGCTGTTGGGCGAGCAGCAGGCGGCCGACATCATCCGCTATCTCAACCCCAAAGAAGTGCAAGCGCTTGGGGGGGCAATGGTCGCCGTGGCCGATCTTTCGCAGGAGGCGGTCGCGCTGGTGCTCGATGAATTCATTGCGACCATCAAGCGACAGACTACGCTGGGCCTGGGTTCGTCCGATTATGTTGAAAACGTGTTGAAGCGGGCGCTGGGGGAAGACAAAGCGGCCTCGGTGTTGGGTCGCATCATGCCCGGCTCGGCCAGCCGGGGCCTCGAGATTCTGGCCTGGATGGATGCCCGGTCGATCGCCGAGATGATTCGGGCCGAGCATCCCCAGGTGATCGCCATCATCTTGTCGGTCCTTGAATACGACGTCGCGGCTGATGTGCTGAATTTCTTGCCCGCCGAGGCACGCGCCGAAATCGTTCAACGGGTGGGCGCGCTCGAGACGGTGCAACCTGCAGCCATGCAGGAGCTTGAGCAGATCATGAAGAAGCAGTTCTCCAACAACTCGTCGGCCAAATCATCGAGTTTTGGAGGGGTGAAGACCGCCGCCAAGATCATGAACTTTGTGAAGGTGGACATCGAATCCAAGGTGATGAGCGAGATGTCGACGATCGATCCCGATCTCACTCAGCGGATTCAGGACAACATGTTCACCTTCGACAATCTGGTCAACGTGGACAACCGCAGCATCCAGACTCTGATGCGCAACGTTGAACCCGACATGCTGATGACAGCATTGAAGGGCGCGGACGAGGCGGTCAAGACCAAATTTTTCGACAACATGTCCTCGCGAGCGCGGGTCATGTTCATTGACGACATGGAAGCCAAGGGGCCGCTTCGAATCACCGACGTCGAGGAGGCTCAGAAGTCCTGCATGCGGATTGCCCGCAAATTGGCCGATGCCGGTGAGCTGGTGCTCGCCGGGCGCGGCGATGACTTTGTCTGATCCGGGCCTTCATCGTGAGTCCCGGGCATTTTCGGCCGCTGCGTGAGCGCTCTCCATCGGGCCACCGGTCGGGTCAATCCTTGCCGTGGGAGCCGGATGCACTGACCTCCGGCTCTGCCGCGACCCCGTCCGATCAGGCTGTTCGCGCAGACTCGGAGGGGCGAGCAGCTCCCGAGCTCTTTCGGGAGACGGATGTCGAGGCCGAGGACGTCGGCCATGCTCCGAAGGCTCGTGATCAGGGCGCAAAGCCCTTTGAGTTCCTGTCGATGGAATACCTCACCGGGGTACCCAAGATCGAAGCGATCCCGTTGGATTCATCGGATGGCTTCGAGTTCGAGCCCGATCCAATTGAGGATCATGATTCCGTCCAGGATGATCCGCTTGATCCAGCCGAGGGCGACCTTAGGACGTTCGATGGCGCGACGCAGGAGGCGGCCGATTCGGACGATATCGATTGGGTCGACGAGCCCAAGTCTCCGTCCTTTCCCGCTGACTCTGAAGTCCTCGATCCGGCGGGCTCGGATCTCGGGGACGCGTTGGCTGCCTCTGAGCCTCAGGCGCCCGCACCTCCGCCTGAAGACCTCTTCGTCGGTCCCCCTGTGCCCATGATCCGTGAGTCCGACCATCTTGCCGAGCTCGAGGCTGCTCGCGCCGAGATTCGCGAGTCGGTCTGGGCTGAGGCCCATCAGGCCGGCATTGAACGAGGGTCGGCGGAGACCCGTGCGGCCCTCGAGGCCGAGCTTGCAGACGAGCGAGAAGCGCTCGCTCAGCTGATTCGCTCGATCAAGGATGCGGCAACGGATCCGATTGCGCTCTATGCGCCGGTGCGCAAACTCGCAACCCATCTGGCGATCGAGCTCGTGCGGGGAGAGCTGAGTCAGTCTTCCGATGCGATCGGCCGGCTTATTGAGACCTGTCTCGCCGAGATCGATCGCACCCCCGGAGATCACCTCACCCTGAGCCTGCATCCCGATGATCTGGAGCGTTGGGTGCGACGCCCCGCCATTGCGCTCGATCGGGTCGAACTGAGATCCGATCCGTCGATCGGCCCAGGGAGCGTACGTCTCTCGGCCGGCGATACCGTGATCGAGGACATGCTCGAGCACCGCCTTTCGGTGCTTGCAACGCGGGTGTTGGGCGAAGGTGCAGCCCAGCAAATGCCGAGGCTGGGCCAACTGAGGGCACGTGGCTTCGCGGAAGGGGATATCTCGGATGTGGGCTGATTTTGATGCGGAGGTCAACCGATTGACCGAGACCGCGCGGGCTCCGGCAGTGCAACGTCGCGGGACCCTTGCGCGGGTGGTGGGCCTGACCCTCGAGGCCCGCGGCATCATGGCGCCCGTCGGCGCGCGTTGTGTTGTCGACGGCGTGAATGGTCAGAAGATCGAGGCCGAAGTGGTGGGGTTTCATGACGAAACCCTGTTTCTGATGCCCTTCAACGATGCCGTGGGTGCCGCGCCGGGCGCAGCCGTGCGCGTCGAGGGTAATGCGTCGGTGGTCATGCTCGGAGACGCGTTGCTCGGGCGCGTGGTCGACGGCTTGTGCCGCCCTCTGGACGGCAAGCCCGCGCCCGAGTGCCTGGATCCGGTCGGTTTGCAAGGAATGGTCTTGAATCCGATGGAGCGCGGCCCCATCCGAGATGTCATCGATACCGGTGTGCGGGCCATCAATGGTCTGCTGACCATGGGCCGAGGGCAACGGATTGGTCTGGTGGCTGGATCGGGCGTAGGAAAAAGCGTCCTGCTCGGGATGATGACCCGTTTTACCAATGCCGATGTGGTTGTGATCGGGCTGGTGGGTGAGCGGGGCCGAGAAGTCCAGGAATTCATTACCGAATCGTTGGGCCCTGAGGGTTTGGCGAGATCGGTGGTCGTTGCGGCCCCGGCGAATGTCTCGGCTGTGCAGCGGCTGAAGGCGGCGCACCTCGCCCATGTGATTGCCGAATATCACCGAGACGCGGGGCGTCATGTGTTGCTGCTGCTCGACAGTCTGACCCGGGTCGCTCACGCCCAGCGGGAAATTGGGCTGGCGATCGGTGAGCCGCCGACGTCCAAGGGTTACCCGCCTTCGGTCTTCAGCCTGTTGCCCAACCTCATCGAGCGGGCGGGCGTGGGGCGCGGGGGGCATGGATCGATCACCGCGATCTACACAGTGCTTGCGGAGGGTGACGACCGATCCGATCCCATCGTGGACATCGCGCGTGCCTCATTGGACGGACAAGTGATGCTGTCGAGAGCGTTGGCCGATGCGGCGCACTATCCGGCCATCGACCTCGCGGGCTCGGTTTCGAGGGTCGCTCAGAACCTTCTGTCCAGAGCCGAGCTTCAGCAGGCCAACCGATTCCGCCGTCTGTGGACTTTGTATCAGCAAAACGCCGACCTCATCCAGGTGGGGGCCTATGAAGCGGGCACGAATGCAGAGCTTGACGAGGCGATCCGGATGCGGCCAGCGCTCGAGCAGTTTCTCAGGCAGGACATGCATATCGCCGCCGATTATGCACAGACGCAACAGGCGTTGCAGCGGCTGATGGGTTGAATCAGGGTTCAAATCACCAAGGAGCAGGGCCGTGAATCGAGCGCGTTGCTGGGAGGCGCTACAGGATCGAAGCGAGAAGGAGGTCGAGCAGGCCCGAGAAGGGCTCGCGCGGGCCTCCGACAGGGTGCGACAGTTGGAGTCTCAGCTGGAGCGCCTGGCCGGCATGCGCGATGAATATCAGGCCAGGATGGCAGTTGCCCAAGGTCAGGCCCAGGCCATCAGCCGAAGTGTCGCGTACCGGAGCTTTTTGGCCCAGATCGGGACCCTGATGCAAAGGGTGGGCGCAGATCTGGATGCGGCCCGCCTGGTCGTCTCCGCCGCCCGGAGAGACTTGTTGCGTTGCGAGCAGACCCGGGGCAAGTACGAAACCCTCCTCGAGCGTGAACACGCGATCGAACAGGAGCGGGAAGAACACGCCGAGGCCCGTGCTCTCGAAGAATTTGCAATTGGCCGATTCGTCGCGAGCCGACGTGGCGACTAGCGGTGGGGGTGACGAAGCTCACCCCGAGCCCTAAAAGCCCCGCGGGTCAGGCGGCCATCCGAGATACGTCGACGGGCGGCTGAATCTGGTTCCAGGCGTCCCGGATTTCGGTCATCAGGCCGCGGACTTCCTGGATGATTGCGACGTCGTTGTGGGCGTTCGCATGGATCAGGCGGCGGGACACATAGCCGTACAGTTCGTCGAGATTGGCGGCCAATTCGCCGCCTTTCTCGTGGTCAAGCGCGGATTGAAGCCCCAGAACAATGCGGCTCGCCCTGGAAATGCTGTCCCACTTGCCCTGCAGATCTTTGCGCTCGATGTGCGCCTGCGCGAGATTCAAGCTCTCGATCAGGGCGTCGAACATCATCCGGATCAGTCCAACCCGGTCGCTTTCGGCGACGTCGCCTTGCAACTTGACCTCACCGTAGGCGCTAGCGCCTCGCTTGCTCATTCTCATGACTGGTGCTCCGTGATGATGCGATTGGGCGTCAAGCGATAGATCGGAGCGGCGCGGAAAAACTTTAACGACGCGGGTGCTTGGCGGCCTCCGAAGCCGCAGGTTGAAAACAACAGTTTTCGAAAGCATTGTATGAATCCGCCGCTTCTGATAATTTGGCTTGCCGTTCTTGGTGGAGTCCGCGCTCGTGCAGGATTTCCTCGAAAGCCTTCCCCATGGCACCTTCGTATCGGTCGAGTCGCTGCGCGCATGGTTTGGCGCTGGTCTCGAGCCGGGTGAAGGCGGGGCGCTGTCGGTTTCGCCGGCCGACTGGTTGAGCGACGACGAGCGTCGACGTTGGCAGGGGAGTCTCCCGCGTGCCGGGTGGGTCGTCTCACCGCTTCCGGCTCCCGTCCTGATCGACTAAGCGGCGAGCGCGTTCAGCGACGTCTTCTTCAATGCAAACCCTCGTTCCGACCCGAACCAAGGCTGCCTCTCCTTTGGCCCGGCGTGCCCGTGCCCATGCGGATCGAGTCGGGAGCGCACTCGGACCGCCTCCGCAGGAATCCGAGGGTTCCCGCGCCGTGGAGCTGCTGCGTGAGGCGTCCACGCGGGTCACCGCGGGCCGTATTGCGATTTTGGAGCTGCTCCTGCGGCGCAAGGGTCCGCTCAGTGCCGCCGAGGTCCATGAGGCGCTGGGTGTCCGCGCGCCCGATCGGGTGACCATTTATCGATCGCTCGAAGCGCTGGCTGAACGCGGGTTGATCAGCGTCGTGGTCGCTACGGATCGAATCCGGCGCTATGTGTTTCGACGCACGAACGGCGAAGCGCGGGTGCGTTTCAGATGCTTAGTCTGCAAAGGTATTACCGTGTTGCCTGCCGTCCTGCCCGTACTGACGGAGTTGGGCAGTTGTTCAATCGAGCGTCAAACCCTCAGCGTGTCGGGTGTTTGCAGCAGCTGCCGCTGATTCCGATTGAGGAGAGTCGCTGAGCGTGCGCGCGACGAGCGGCAGGCGCCAGTACTTTACGGTCTTCCGAGCCTCCCAAGCTGATCTTTTGCCGTTGATCGGATCGTTGTAACCGATCGGCCGTTTCGAGTTGCCGAAAGTTACCGATTTCAGCCTAAATGGGCGTTTTGATAGGTCGTTCATCAGAACCGATCAGACGGAGAGTCAGTCCAGTGAGAACGGTCGAATTAGCCCCCTCCTCCCCCCCTGTGTGCACGACTTCAGAGGCTGCGCGCAGGTTGGGGGTTTCAAACACAACGATTCAGCTCATGGTGGAGCGGGGTGAACTCAGGGCTTGGCGCACGCGGGGAGGCCATCGTCGTATCAGTCTCGATTCGGTTCAAACCGTTGAACGCAGGCGCGGTGACGGACGAACGCGGGCAAGGTCGGACGAAAAGATAGATGTCCTCGTGATTGAGGACGACGAGGCGCTGCGCAACCTGTATCTCAAGACCTTCGAGAGTTGGGGCCTCCCCATTCAGCTCGAGAGCGCAGAAGACGGCTTTGAGGCTTTTCTCTTGATCGAACGAAGGCGTCCCTCGATCTTGATCACCGATCTACGGATGGCGAGGATGGACGGTTTTGAGTTTCTTCGGAAACTGCGCGAGCACCCCGAGTTCGATTCGACCCAGGTGATTGTGGTGACGGGCCTCGAGGATGAGGCCCTGGAGGAGCGCGGCCCCTTGCCACCCGGCGTAGCCGTTTACCGCAAACCGGTCCCATTCGAGAAGATTCGGGGTTTTTTTGAGGCCCAGGTCCTAAGGCGGGAGTTGGGTCTCGATTGAGTCCGGGCTATGCCGCTTCGATCCGGCCTTGACTTCGGCGGGCAGCCTGATCGTCACTGTCGTACCCTTGGTTTCTCGGCTCGAGATGCTGATAGACCCTTGGTGGAGCCGCACGATTTCCTGGGCAATCGCCAAGCCCAGGCCAGTGCCGGGGATCTCTGCTACGCGTGGGGACCGATGGAAACGGGTGAACGCCTTGGCGCGGGTTTCTGAGTCCATGCCGATCCCTTGATCTTCGATCTCGATCACAAGATCGCGGGGAGTCGGAGGGAACCTTGGGGTCAAGAACACATGAACCAGGACCGGTGATGAGCGGGCCGAGTACTTCAGGGCGTTGTCGATCACGTTGAGCAAGACCCGCACAATCCGCCGCCGATCGAGTTGAACTTCGGGAAGAGGCTCGTTCGGCAATAAAACCACTAGCCGCTCACTGCGCTCATCGCCGAGCGCGTCCACGCAGTCCGACAGAATGGCTTCAACCGAAGACTGGTCAAGCCTGATCTTGCCCAACCCGTGGGCATCGAGCGCGGCCAGTTCGAGGATGTCGTTCACTGTCTGGTTGAGGCGTTCGGCTTGTCTGCAGATGCTCTCACCGATCGTCTGCAGTTCATGCTGGGCAACCTCGCCGCGGGCGATCAGCTCGCCGTACCCCTGCAAAGAGTTGAGCGGAGAGCGCAGTTCGTGGGCGGCGTCAACCAGCAGGTCGATTTCGGATCTTTTTGGGGCTTCGACCACAACATCCTCAGAGGCTGCGTGAATTGCGTTGGATCCAATTCCGAGAGAAAGCCCGCTTGAGCACTGAACTGGCGTTGAGTGGTGTCAAAGAGCAGGGGGTCGAGTTTAGGCAGGGCGCACGTCGATGCGCAACGGCCATTGCGCCACCGGTCGGTCAAAGCCGACCGACGGTCGCTGCGAGGCCTTTGACACAGCAGAGTTCGAGTTTGAGATCGAGCAGCGGATCGGCCCGCGTGCGCCCGAGGTTGATGGCTGCGACCGGAATGCTGCGCTCCCGCGCACGCAGGACATAGCGATACCCCGAATACACCATGAGCGAAGAGCCGACTACCAGCATCGCGTCGGCGTCATCGAGCCACTCCATGCTCTGCTCCACCCGACGCCGCGGGACATTTTCGCCAAAAAAAACGACATCCGGTTTCAGAAGACCGCCGCAGCGTAAACAGTTCGGGACATTGAATCCCGAATAGTCAGCCCCCTCGAGGTCGGCATCGCCGTCCGGCGCCGACTGATTCACATGCCGGTCGAGCCATCCCGGGTTGGCTTCGACCAGGCGATGTTGCAGGTGCTTACGAAGTGTTTGTGCCCCGCAGGAGAGGCACATCACCGTGTCCAGACGTCCGTGCAGATCTATGACCCTGAGGTGCCCCGCAGCTTGGTGTAAGCCGTCGACGTTCTGAGTGACCAGCCCCGTGAGGCGACCTCTCTCCTCCAGCGTGACCAGGGCCGCATGCGCGGGATTGGGGCGGGCCGCGCCGAACGAAAGCCATCCAATCGTCGATCGCCCCCAGTAACGTTGACGGGCCTGCGGGTCGCTGCGAAAGTCCTGCCAGGTGACTGGCTGGCGCCGCGTCCAATCACCGCGCGCATCTCGATACGCCGGAATACCGGATGAGGTGCTGCAGCCGGCACCGGTCAACACGAACAGGGCACGGCTGCCTTCAATGAAGGCCTGCAGTTGGGCGAGGGGACTGATGGGTTTCACTCCCGGATTTTCCCGCTCGCCTATTTCCCTGACAACTGACCGGTATAATTCGATCGCGTTGCTTCTGCCCGGTATCGCGCAGAAATTCGGAAGGTTGGCAGAGCGGTTTAATGCACCGGTCTTGAAAACCGGCGACGTCGCAAGGCGTCCGTGAGTTCGAATCTCACACCTTCCGCCATGCTTATTACTCGAACAAGGCATCGCGGGCCTCTGGCGCCGGCGTCTCGTCGGACGACCCAAGCATCCAGCGTGTGCCGCAGGGAGCGTCCATGTCCATCAAGGGAAAAGCCTTCATCGCGGGTGCTTGGGAGCATCCTGCGCGACTGGCCCCCGACACGTCGGTCGCGCAGCTTCATGCCGAGTGTGCCCTGGGCGCACTGGCCGATGCAGGGCTTTCGCTGTCAGACGTCGATGGGTATTTTTGTGCAGGGGATGCCCCGGGTATGGGACCCCTGCAGATGTCGGATCACCTCGGGCTGCGTCCACGCTTTGTCGATTCGACCGATACCGGCGGGTCTTCGTATCTCCTGCATGTCGCGCATGCGGCTCAAGCGATCGCTGCCGGGCGGTGCGACGTGGCGCTCATCACGCTGGCTGGCCGCCCAAGATCCGAGGCCTCCAGCGGTCTTCAGCCCAGGAATCTCGGCAGCAATTTGCCGAACCAGCCCTTTGAGGCCCCGTACCGCCTGGTCACCATCAATGGCTACGCGTTGGTGGCGGCTCGTCACATGTACGAATACGGCACGACCTCCGAACAGTTGGCGTGGATCAAGGTGGCCGCGTCCCGCCACGCCCAACACAATCCTCACGCGATGCTGCGCGATCCCGTCACGGTTGAGGAGGTGCTGGCCTCGCCTCTGGTTTCAGACCCGCTCCGGCGCATGGATTGCTGCGTGGTCAGTGATGGGGGCGGTGCTCTGGTCATGGTTCGCCCCGAAATCGCGCGATCGCTGGCCCGGCCGCTCGTTACCCTTCGGGGCGCCGGTGAGGCCTTGAAGGGACCGGGGGCCGGTCGCGTCAATCTGATGGAGTCGGCAGCCCGGCAGTCGGGAGCGGCTGCTTTCGCCGAAGCAGGGGTTCGCCCGGCCGATATCCGCTACGCATCCATTTATGACAGTTTCACCATCACCGTGCTCCTGCAGCTCGAGGATCTCGGCTTCTGTGCCAAGGGGGAGGGCGGCCGCTTCGTCCAGGAGGGCGGCCTGATTTCGGGGGAGGGGCGTCTCGCTTTCAACACCGATGGCGGTGGGCTCTGCAACAACCATCCTTCGAACCGCGGCGGCATGACCAAAGTGATCGAAGCCGTTCGTCAGCTGCGGGGCGAGGCTCATCCCGCAGTTCAGGTGCCCAATTGCGCCCTCGCACTCGCGCAGGGCATGGGCGGTCAGCTGGGCGCCTGCCATGGCAGCGCCACCCTCATCTTGGAAAGGATCTGATCATGGCCACTCCGTACCAAGCCGTGACCTTTCCGGCGCCTGCTCAGTACCCGGACGCGAAGGCCTTCTGGGAGGGTGCGAGTCGAGGCGAGCTCCTTTTGGGGCATTGCGGAGACTGCAGTGAGCCCCACTGGTATCCGCGGGGCCACTGCCCCCTGTGCGGCAGCCTCAAGACGGGTCTTGTCCGGGCTGCGGGGACCGGCTCGATCTACTCCGTCAGCGTGACCCGGCGAGCGGGGCCGGTTCCGTTTGCCATTGCCTATGTCACCCTCGATGAAGGGGTGACCCTGCTCACGCACATCATCGATTGCGATCTTGATGAAATCGGAATCGGCGACCGGGTCGAGGTGGTGTTCAGGCCCAGCGAATCCGGGCAGCTGATTCCCGTATTTCGACCGGCCACAGCCGTCTGAGGCAGGATCGGCCGGTCGGTGATGCGCGTCAGCGCGTCGCTTCGTCTGAGGTGGATTTGTCTCGGCCCTTGAAGGGGTAGGCACCGCCGCTCGCGCCCGAGGGCGGAATCTTGAGCGAGAGCAGCATGGTCGCGGCGAGGATGGTCACCGTCACTCCGAGCGACCACACGATCGGAATCTTGTACACGTCGATCAGTAGCATCTTCGTGCCAATGAACACAAGGACCAGAGCCAGGCCATAAGACAACAGGTGAAAGCGCTCGTGCATGCCGGCCAGAAGGAAATACATGGCGCGCAGCCCCAGGATTGCGAACACGTTCGAGGTCAGCACGATGAACGGGTCGGTGGTGATCGCGAAAATCGCTGGAATGGAGTCAACCGCGAAAACCACGTCGACGATACCGATCAGGAGAATCACGACCAGGAGCGGTGTCGCCATCCTGACCCCATTCTGGTAGGTGAAGAATTTTTCACCGTCGTAATCCGGAGCGATCCGCATCCGCCTTCTGAGAAAGTTCAGCGCGGGGTTGTTGTCCAGATCCGGCTCTTGCCCGGCCGCCCACCACATCTTCACGCCAGTGAACACCAGGAAGGCACCAAAAAGATACAGGACCCAGTGGAACTGCGAGATCAGCCAGGCGCCGATCAGGATCATGATCGCACGTAGGACCAGCGCCGCCAGGATGCCAATCATCAGGACCCGACGCTGGAACTCGGCGGGCACTGCAAAGTAGGTGAACAGCATCAGGAACACAAAGATGTTGTCGACGGCAAGCGCTTTCTCGACCAAATAGCCGGTGACGAATTCAAGCGTACGCGCCGTTGCATTGTCACGCTGGCCTGAATCGTCGGACAGTCCGCCCAGTTGCCAAAACAACCAGGCCGCGAAGGCGACCGAAACCGCAACCCAGACCAGCGACCATACGGCTGCGTCCCGGATCGAAACCGCCTGATTGCCCTTGCGGTTCAACGCGGCAAAGTCGATGACCAGAGCAATAACGACGAACAAGGTGAACAGGGACCACATCAGTGGCGTGCCAATCGATACCATGGAGATCTCCTGCGGAGCCGGTCCGGGCGGCGGCCGCGTTGGGTCAGCCCGGCGCTGACAGGTCGAGTTTCGAACAGTCCCTCGCCGGTCTCGCCGTTCAGAGCGCATAAGGATGCACGCTGAACTGCGGCGCCGGATGGTCACAGTCCGCCGGGACCTGCGCTCCATCGTGTTGACGACGCCTGCGGGGTGGCGCCACAAGGGCACCCGGTCAGGTCAACCCGTAACGCAGGGTCATCCATGCACCGTGGGGCTACTCCCCGATTTGGGATGCGTGATTCAACATCGAGTTCGCGTGCTGCGCAAACATGCGCAGACAACCCGACAGGTTTTCAGGTTGTGCAGATGGCCCGAGCAATCTCGATCAAAGATCGGTCGCTGTTGCGAGGGCCGATCAGACTGATTCCGATCGGCGCACCGTGATGGCGCGCGAGCGGCAGGCTCACTTGGGGCAACTCGGCAAGCCCCGCAGGGCAGAGCAGGCGAATGGCGCGGTTCCGGTAATCCTCAAGGTCGCCATCGACCGCGTCTCGCAAGGGCGCCACATCGGGCATGGTCGGAATCAGCAGCACCCCGTCGTCGCCCAACAAGTTCGCGAGCCGTTCGGTGAAACGCCTGCGGTAGGCCCAGGCCTCGACATGGTCCGCATCGGAAACCGTGCGTGCCCAAGCAAACCGTTCTGCGATCCCAGGTCCGAGGGGCACCCGCCACCGCTCGATGAAGGCCCCGTGGGCAAGCCAGGCCTCTCGGCCTTGGATGAAGCGAAAGCTCCAGTACATCCGATCAGGAGAATCCAGAATGGCCGACACGATCTCTGGTTCACCCAGCTGGGCACGAAACCGTGCAATTGCGGGCGCCAGAGAGGCGCGTGCGCCGGGCGCGGCGAGGGACCAGAGGTCTTCCGGCCAGAGTAATCGGGGCTTGGCGCCCAGCGGACGCTCATCCGGGGGCAGTAGAACCCCGGCAACCCGAGCAAACGTCTCGATGGTTCGGGCAAGCCAGCCCGCAGTATCGAGGCTCTGCGCAAGCCCCTGGCAATGGTCCAGCGATACTCGGCCGTGACTCGGGCGAATCCCGAAGAGGCCGCAGTGGCTGGCGGGGCCACGGATCGACCCGCCGGTATCCGTGCCCAAGGCGAAGTCGCAGAGCCCGCCTGAAACCGCGGCGGCCGAGCCCGAGGAGGATCCGCCGGAGATTCGTTCAGGCGCTGCACCGTTGATCGGCGCGCCAAAGTGAGCGTTGAGCCCGTTGAGCGAAAAGGCAAATTCGTCCGTGACTGTTTTGCCAACGAAGCGGGCGCCCGCGCCAAGCAGTGCCGAGACTGCAGGAGCGGTTCGGTTCTTGGTGCCCGACAGTGCAAGGATGATCGGGCTGCCACCGCTCGTTGGGTAGCCGGCCACGTCAAACAAGTCTTTCACGCCAAAGCTCAGTCCCGCGAGCGGGCCGTCGGGCGCGTGATGCACCGGTACTTCAGGGTAGGGCATGAAGGCGTGAGCTGCGTCGGGAAGCGGGGGCATTGGAACTCGTTTGCAGACAATGAACGGGAGGGTGTACGGTCGATTGGGTCGAGCTTACAATGGGTCGACTACAGCGGGGAGGATCACCCATGCACGATACGCTGATTCGGCTTAGGCAAACCGGGTTTCCCCGCTTGCGAAGGAA
>JBIKVK010000049.1:0-16885 GCA_044356835.1 Burkholderiaceae bacterium | reverse complement strand
CCCACAAATCGCGAATCCAACGGACATCATCCCAACTCAGGGTCGGATCGAACTGCTGACTGGTCCAGGCTCCGAGCGACGACATGTCGTCGACCCCTTTGACATGTCCGACAATGTTTCCAAACTGACGCCGCTGTGTGCCCAGCATTGCCATCGCCCAGCGGGGCTTGGTGGCAATGTTTAGGAGATTCCTCAGCGTCGGTTTGGGTGGCGCGGACAGGCCGTTCTTCAAATCCTTATGCCTCTGCCCGAGGATCTGGAGATCGAGGGTCACCACCAGTGCGGAACAGCGAGCCGCCCTCGCCCGCTCGATGAGTCGGGCGATGAAATCACGGTCCCGCATCACATACACCTGGAACCAGAAAGGCGCACTGGTGTGGTTCGCGATGTCCTCGATCGAGCAGATGCTCATGGTCGAGAGGGTAAATGGAATTCCAAAGCGCTCAGCGGCCCGCGCCGCGAGAATCTCGCCATCCGCATGCTGCATCCCCGTGAGCCCGGTCGGCGCGATTGCGACCGGCATGGCGACGGGGAAGCCGATCATGCTGCTTCGGGTCGAACGGCCGTCCATATTGACCGCCACCCGCTGCCGTAGCCTGATCGATTGAAAGTCGTCGACATTCGCTCGATAGGTGCTCTCGGTCCAGGAGCCTGAGTCACAGTAGTCGACGAACATTCTGGGGACACGCTTCAGATAAAGCGCGTGGAGGTCTTCGATACAGGTAATGACTTCAGCCATATCAGTTCAATTCCTCAATGCGGCCCAGGCGCACCATGGTGGTCCCCACCTTGAGATGCTTGAGCGAGGGCATGACCAGCACCGTATTGTCGTAGGGTGCTCGAATGACGAGTTCACCGTCAAATGCAATCGGGTCACCCTTGCTCGCGATCACTTCAAGTCCCCTGTAATCGCCCGAGAACCGGAAATTCGTCGACTGAGCCACGACAGCCTCGGTCACCCTGACGAGATACTGCCGAGTCGGCGCTTGCCTCTCAGGCAGTGCTGTGGACCAGTCGCTGCGTGAGACCGACCCCGTATCCGCCAAAAAGCGAGCCGTCGTGTCGAGCGCCACATCGATCGAAGAACGCGCCCAGTGCTGACCGCACTCGATCAGGACGGCCGTTCTCGGCGAGCGTGGATCCCCGAAACCACCGCGCTCGATCATCCGCAAGCCCGCAGGATGGCCGGTATCCACCAGGAGATGCTCTGGGATGCGGAGACGGCGCGCGAACGCTACGCTTTTATCACCGCCCTTGCCCGGGACGCCGCACACCATGATGGGCCTACACGGTTCGTGCATGGAATGCAGGTCAAGCAGGAGATCCGCAGAATCGACAAAGGGCTGCAACTGCCGCGCGCGCCGCAACTCGGCCGAATCGCGCGGGCCGAATAGGGCCTCGTCAGACCAGACTCGGTTGTAGTCTTCGTCGATGTAACGGCTGCGATCCGGATCCGCCACATCAAACCGTGCAAATGCGCTGACGTTGGCAAAAGCAAGGGTCAGGCGCCCCTGGCGAGGGCGCACCGCGTGTCGCAGCAAAGCATCGACCGCCACAGCGCCGCACCACTCGTTACCATGGGTGAGTGCCTGAACCATGACATGTGGCCCCGCGCGTCCGGAATCGAAACTCCAGACATATTCGACGCCCGTGTTGCCTTGCTGCCAAGGCTTGATGTCCGGGGGCTCGAACTCGATGGGTCGGTCATTCGGGGTCATCGCAGATTCCTTTGAACGCACATCGGCAATATCGGTCAAAGATTCAGGCTGCAACCGGAGCATCGTTCAGGTGGCATGCCGACCAGCGCTGGGGTGAAATTTCGCGCAGAACCGGGCGCTCTCGGGCGCAACGCGCGGTCGCGCTTGGACAACGCGGATGGAAGTGACAGCCGCTCGGCGGATTCAAGGGTGAAGGAATTTCGCCGCGAATCGGCACGAAGCTCCGCTGCCTGCGGTCAAGCCGAGGCACCTCGTCCAGCAGAGCCCGGGTATAGGGATGATTAGGAGCGTCGAACAGCCGCTCGCTCGGCGCCGACTCGACCACGCGCCCCAGGTACATGACGACCACCCGGGACGCGAGATGTCGCACGACCCCCAGGTCGTGGCTGATAAAGAGGTAGGTGAGGCCGAATTGCTCCCGAAGATCCATGAAAAGGTTCAGCACCTGGGCCTGGATCGAAACGTCCAGGGCGGCCACCGCCTCATCGCAAATCAAAAACTCCGGATCGACCGCCAGAGCGCGCGCTATCCCGATACGCGCCCTCTGCCCCCCGGAAAACTGGTGCGGATAGCGCCGCATCACGATCGGATCAAGCCCGACCTGACGTAAAAGTTCGGCAACCCGGTCTTCAAGCTGATCACGGGGAAACAATCCATGGGCCAGGGGCGCCTCGCCCACGATCGAGGCCACCGTCATCCGCGGGTTGAGCGAGGCAAACGGGTCCTGAAAGATCATCTGCACCGGACGGCGGATCCCCGACCCGGCTGGCTCTAGGGGCGCGCCTCGATAGCTCACCCGTCCCCCGGAGGGCACATGGAGGCCACACCCCAGTCGGCCCAGGGTCGATTTTCCGCATCCCGATTCGCCCACCAAGCCGACCACCTCACCCTGATAAACGGTGAGGTTCACCTGGTCGACCGCATGAACGGTATGCTCACTGACCCGTGCCCCAAGCCGACGGGCAAGTCGCTCAATCAGATCCAGGCGGCGTGAAAACACCTTGCTGACCTGGTCAAAGGACAGCAAGGCGGGCGCAGCGAGGGCAACGCTACTCATCGGACAGGCTCCGAGGCCACCGTTGCGATCAAAGGGTGATGACACCGGAAGGCCCGTACGTTGGATTGCTCTCCCAGCACGACCTCGCTCGGCGCCCCCTCACACGCTGAAGAACGCCTCGCGCAGCGCGGAGCAAATGAACATGCCCGACCTAATCGCGCGAGCGAGGGGGTCGATCCGCCGATCTGTTTCAAGCGTTGACCGGGCCGTGCCGCAGAAGGCACCGAGTCGAGAAGGCCTCGAGTGTAGGGGTGAGCGGGGCGGTCCAACACCTCGCCGGCCGGTCCGGATTCGATGATGCGGCCGGCATACATGACCGCGATCCGATCAGCGAGTCCGGCAACGACCGCGAGGTCATGCGTAATCCAGATCAGAGCCGTACCGGCCTCACGAACGAGCATGCGCATTTCATAAAGGATCTGCCCTTGAACCGTCACGTCCAGGGCGGTGGTCGGCTCGTCCGCAATGATCAGGTCGGGGCGGTGGAGCAAAGCGATGGCAATGGAGACCCGCTGCCGCATGCCGCCGGAGAATTCGTGCGGGTACTGATCCAGCCGTTTTTCAGGCGACGCGATCCCGACCCGCCCCAAGGCCTCGATCGAGCGCGCCCTGGCGGTGCTGCGACTCATCGCCTCATGCGCAAGCAGAGTCTCGATCATGTGCGTTCCGACCTTGAGAACCGGATTCAAGGTCATCATCGGATCTTGAAAAATCATCGCAATTCGCCGACCGCGCAGACGGCGGAGTACCTCGGGCCGGGCCCCTACGAGTTCTTCGCCGGCGAAGCGAATGCTGCCCGATTCGATCCGGCCCGGCGGATCGATCAGCCCCATGATCGAGTATCCGGTCACGGACTTCCCCGATCCCGACTCACCCACGAGGCCCAACACCTCACCCCGAGCAAGTTCAAAACTGACCCCATCGACCGCAGGCAACAGGCCCTCCCGAGTGGCGAACACCGTACGCACGTCGCGCAAACTCAGCAGGGATGGGTTCACCCGACTGTTCACCAGATCGGGCTGGAACGGAGGCGGTCGCGCAACGCCCACTGATCCGGTCTTCATTTTGCGAGTCTCGGATTCAATACGTCACGCAGTTGATCGCCTACGAGATTGATCGCAAGGATCGTGAGCAACAGGGCGACTCCGGGGTACACACTGATCCAGTACTTCCCGGACAGCAGAAATTCGTAGCCGTTCGCGATCAGCAATCCGAGCGATGGCTCAGTGGGAGGCAGACCCAGCCCAAGGAAGGATAAGGTGGCCTCCAGCGCAATGGCATGAGCCACCTGCACGGTCCCGACCACAATCAGAGGCGCGGCCGCATTCGGGAGCAGATGCCGCAACACGATCCGCGCATGGGACAGACCCAGCGACCGGGCAGCCTCGATGTATTCACGATTGCGCTCGACCAGTGCTGCGGATCGAGCAGTGCGGGCATAGTAAGCCCATTGGACGGTGACCAACGCGAAAATGATCTTGTCGACGCCCTTGCCAAGCACCGCCAGCAGAATCAGGGCCACCAGGATTGCCGGAAAGCCCAATTGGATGTCAACGATTCGCATCACGATCTGTTCGAACCGTCCGCCAACGTAGGCCGCCAAAACTCCTGCAAGGCTGCCAATGGCCAGCGCAATCAGACCGCTCGCCACTCCGACATACAAAGAGACCCTCAAGCCATAGAAGATCGCTGACAGCATGTCCCGACCCTGTCCGTCGGTGCCCAGGAGGTAGGTCTGTCCCGACAGGCCCTTCTCACCGGGTGCCAGCCTCGCATCCATGATGTCGAAGGCCGCGAGGTCATGAGGATCCTGAGGGGAAATGAGGGGCGCCCCGATCGCGATGAAAACGACCGTGGCCAGCATCAGCAAACCGAGGAGGGCGATGCGGCTCTCGGCAAACCGTTTCCATTGACGCGTCCAGGGACGCTCCACGCCATCACCTCGGATCTGCGTCGTGAAACTCATGCCTGAGCCTCACTGATTCGGACCCGCGGATCCAGAATGGAATACAGAATATCCACGACCAGATTGATCAAGATGAACATGAACACCACGACCATCAGGTAGGCGACGACCACAGGGCGGTCGAGTTGGAAGATCGAATCGATCACCAACTTGCCCATGCCCGGCCAAGCGAAAATCGCCTCGGTGACCAGAGCGTAGGCGATGACCGAGCCGAGTTCGAGGCCGATCACCGTGATCAAGGGTATGAGGATGTTTTTGAGCAGGTGAACCCCAATGACCCGTCTCGAACGCAGACCGCGGGCGCGCGCATAGCGGATGTAATCCAGCAGGCTCTGCTCTCGAACCTGAGCCCGGGTCAGACGGATGATGAGCGAAAGCTTGAGCAGGGCAAGATTCAACGCGGGCAGGAAGGCATGCTGAAGTCCCTGCCAGGAAAAAATCGAAAGATGTACTCCGAAAATTTCTTCGGTCGGGCCCCGACCCGTCGAGGGCAGCCAGCCCAGGGTCACTGCAAAGACAAGAATCAACATCAGACCGACCCAGAACGTCGGTAAAGAGAAACCGAAAATCGAACCCGCCATGATCCCTCGGGCGGCCCAACCGTCGGGGCGCAAGCCTGCATAAAGACCCAAGGGAATGCCAAGGAACACGGCGATCGCCATGGCCAAGAGCGCAAGCTCGAGGGTAGCGGGCATCCTCTCGAAGATCACCTCGATGGCCGGACGACCGTAAACGAACGATCGCCCAAGATCGCCCGACGCGGCCCCCTTCAGGAAAATCAGGTACTGCTCGAAGAGAGTTTTGTCCAGGCCCAGCGCGATCCGGGCGCGCTCCTTCTCGATCTGATCGGCATCGGCGCTGACCAGAATCTCGACCGGATCACCGACGACAAAGAGGCCCACGAATACCAGGGCACTCGTAATGAACAACACCAGCGCCGCCTGGGAGAGACGGCGCAGGATGAAGACCGTCATCGATCCGGACGCGCGTCTTGGGCGAGTGTGTATTGATCAGCCCGGGCCGCATAACGCAGGCCCTTGCGCACCGCCCAGGTGCTGACCTCGTAGTGGATGGGGATCAGCCCCATCCTCTCGATCGCACGCTCGCTTGCAGCTGCGAGCAGCAGGCCACGCTTGGTGTCGTCCACCGTTGAAAGAGCCGTCGTAATAATGGCATCCAGCCCAGGATCGGAGTAACGCCCACGATTCGCAGCCCCCATCCCGGCCTTGGCATCAAAGGTGCCGAGCAAGGAGCGAAGCGGCGAACTGGTATCGCCCGACTCTGCGCCCCATCCCGCAAGCAGGAAAGAAAATTCGAGCTTGCTTCCGCGCGAGAAGAAAATGTTGGACGGCATCGTGTCCAGCTTGGTGGGAACACCGTTTCGCGTCAGATACTGCGCGATGGCCTGAGCAATCGCAGCGTCGTTGATATAGCGGTTGTTCGGAGCGTGCAGGGTCAGGCCGAACCCGTTCGGGTAGCCCGCCTCCGCAAGCAACTGCTTCGCGGCGGCAGGATCGTAACGATCCGGCTTGAGGTTTTTGCTGGTCCCGAAAAACTGCTCGGCCAGCAGTTGGCCTGCCGGCACAGACTGCCCCTCCATGATGCGATCGGAAATGGCCTGGCGATCGATCATCATGCTGAGGGCACGGCGTACGCGCGCATCCCGCAAAGGATTGGCCTCGAGCGGTTTACCGTCGGTGGCGGTCACAAACGGGGAGTTGCGTTCCCGATCGCTGTCCATATGCAGGTAAATCAGCCGATTGGAGACGGCGGACGAGAGCTCGATACGCGCGTCTCGCTTGAGCTTCGGAATATCGGCCGTGGGCACGTTCTCGATCATCTGGACGTCGCCCGCCAGCAGCGCGGCCACCCGCGCCGGGGCGCTGGTGATCATCTTGAAGGTGACACGTTCCCAGGGCACCTTCTGACCCCAATACGTATCGTTGCGCGAGACGACGACACGATCGCCCGCAACGTACTCGACAAAACGGAAGGGCCCTGTGCCGATCATCGCCTTGCCGGAGTTGAAATCTTCTGTCCGGGCCGAATCCGCGACGGACTTCGGCAGGATCAGGACCGACGAAAGGTCGCTCGGCAACAAGGGATGCGGCGAAGCCGTCTTGAGCCGGATGGTGTGCGAATCGACCGCGGTCGCCTCGGTGATGGGTCGCACGAACACCGTGAACGCAGCCGGACTGTTAGGGACTTTGGGCACCCGTGTGAAGGTCGCCAGCACATCTGCCGCGGTGAAGTCGCTCCCGTCGTGAAACTTCACGCCTCGTCGCAGCTTGATCTCCCATTCGGTATCCGACAACGCCTTCCAGGATTCGGCAAGACCCGGCAACTGCCGCTGTGCCGCATCGGTCCTGATCAGGGTGTCGAACACATGCCGCGCCATGGCATTGTTCGGGCTCAGATTATGAAAATGCGGATCCAGGGTCGTGACCGGCGTCGACAGCGCGATCGTGATCGTCCGCGATGGGATCTGAGCATCGGCAGACGGAACCATTGAAGAAACAAGACCCAGCAGGGCCACATAAGTGACCGTGGAGACAAGGCGTCGTGCGACGGTACGGAACTGGTGCATTGGAAACTCCTGAAGTCGAGGACCCGAACGCGACTCGAGGCGAACAGCGGGCGGACCAGACGCGCGAAGATTACACGAGGCGTACCAGGCTGCCAGATTTAACCGCTCAGAGAAGCGCCCAGACAGATCGAACAGGTGGGACACGGATACCAACTGAATTACGCAAACGCGCTAGGAGAGGGTCAAAATTCCCAGGCGAGGCCGAACTGACCGAAAGACAGGCCCTGACCGCGCCCCGCAGCTGCGCTCGCCTTGAGGCCCTCTCGAAGCGCGTACCGCAGGCCCAACGCACTGCGCGGACGCTCGCCCTCGAGGCCGTATGTCTCGGCGGTTAAAGTGAACGAACCGTAGAAACCCCAATCGACGCCCAGGCCCCAAGTGCCTGCGGAGTCAGACTCACCCTCAAACTTGGCCTGCCGCACGCCGAGGTTCAGATGGGCAGCGACCTTGGGTGAAAAACGGAAGGACCCCAGGGCCGTGAGGCTGTGCTCATTCTCGGTGACCGGAAGGGCCGTGCCGCCCGGTTCCATTCTGAGCCGCCCGTAGTCATAACGGGCCCCCAAGGACCAGCCCAGCTCCTGCCGAACCGGAACCCATTTCAGCCCCAGCCCGCCGCCGATGAGATCGGCCGCTTGCGAACGATCCCGTCCAAGGGCTCCAGCAAACTCGACTTCGAGGTTAGGCAAGGCGCCAAACCCGAAAATGAACTCGCCCAAACGCTGTTTGCCTTCGGATCCCAAGATGGTTTCGAGCTTGAAACCGCCTCGGTCTAAGGTGGCCGCATCATCGACCTTCATGGGCGACTCGGCCCGCACAAACGCAGCGGGCAGCACGAAAGCGCCTATTAACGCGCTCAGAAGCCATGGACGAAAAGACATAGACGCGAACCTGAAGATGGAAGCTGTCGAGGAACGGAGACGCATTGAGCTCATCGCTCGTCCGGCTGAGACATCAAAAAAAACCGACTCAATTTACCAGAAGGGCCGCCTGGACGGAAGAGTCGCCCGACCCAGAGATCAGATTTGCCGCCCAGCAATCTCCCCCTCGTAGATCACGGCCTCAATCGTCCTGGGTGCAAGGCAGTCCCCCACCCGGGAGGTGAAGCGCACCGAGGTCTGCCGAGGCTCGCGGGTGACTCGTCCCAAGGCCAGCACCACCGTGTCGGCGGCGATGGGCTTCGCAACACCTGGCGTCCACAATTCATAGATCCATGCGCAACCGGGCTCAACCCGGTCGACAAAGTGTTGGGTCAGGATCTCGACGCCGAGCTTTCTCAATCGAGGCATGACGTAGGCAATGTCGTACGTCCTCGCCAGCGACTCGCCCCACCAGGCGCGCGGACTGGCGATGCGGACCTGCACCCCGCCGGCGGCGATCCGCTCGGCCAGGCCCGCCGCCCATTCGTCATAGCCGTCGTCAACGATCAGCACTCGACCGCCCAGCGCTCCCGCATCGATCATCGTGGCTGAAATGGCCTCATCCATCCCGATCACACGTGCCCCGTCCATGGTTGGGATTTCCGATCGATCAGGCCGGTAGGCGCTGTACCCGGTAGGGTCAAACTGCGCACCGATCGCAAGCACGCGATGTTCCGCCTCCAAACTTGGAGCCAGGATCACCTCCGGATCGACGCCCAATTCGAGGCGAACCGCCCCCGTCTCGACCGGTCGGAGCAGATTGTCAATCGCACCTTGCCATGACGACCGCCCGGGAAGGCTCGCCAATTGCGCCAGACGGCCACCCGGTCTTTCAGCCCGCTCGTAGACCGTGACTTCATAACCGCGGATCGAAGCCGCCGCCGCAAACCGGAGACCTGCTGGCCCGGCGCCCCACACCACCACCCTGCCCCCACGCACCCGACGAATCGGAATTGAACCTCCCAGGTCAGCCTCTCGGCCTGCGGCTGGATTGAGTGCGCAGACCACATGATTGTTTTCAGCAACGCGGCGAATGCACACATTGGCGCCGACGCATCGGTTGATGTCGCGCTCCCGGCCCTCGCGAACCTTGCGGACGAACTCAGGATCGGCGATCTGAGCGCGCGTAATCGCCACCATATCGGCAGCGCCGGACTCAACGATCCGCCTCGCTGTGGCGGGATCCCGAATGCGACCGACCACGAATACCCGCCCGCGCCCGGCCAGGACCTTTCGGGCACGCCCCGCCGCGGGCGCGAGAAAGCCGAACGGTTCGTCGCTGGTCATAGGCGTGACCGAGATATGTTTGGCAAAGTAGCCCCCCGCAGACAAGTCGTAGAAATCGAAGAGTCCCGATTGAGCGAAATGCTCGAGTTGGGTCAGAAACTCGCTTTCATCAATTCCTGCGCCGCTGGGCAGTCGCTCCTCGATGGACAAACGCAGACCCAGAGCAAAGCCTGGGCGGGTCGCTCGCCGGATCGCCTCGCCGATCTCCAGAACAATCCGGAGACGGTCAGCCACCGAGCCGCCATATCGATCGCTTCGATGATTGAACGCTGGGGACAGGAACATGCCCAGCAGCTGGCTGTGGGCGGCGTGGATCTCGACCCCGTCGCAGCCCCCCGCTTCCGCATGTCGCGCAGACTGCACAAAGCCCTCGATGATGGCTTGAATATCGTCCAGGCTCATCACTTTCGGCTGCTCGTGAAACTGGGTCGACGCAATCGCCGAAGGTGCCCAGAGAGGCCGCCAATCGTCGGTGTACAGAGTCCCGGAGCCTTGCGCCCCCCCGCAAAAGAGCTGGACCAGAATCTTTGCCCCCTCGCCGTGCACGGCGTGCGCGAGCTTTTCGTACCAGGGAACGGCGCGGAGATCATAGGCGCGGCACCCCTGAAGATAATTGGCGCCCGATGGGTGAGCTGCCTGCTGCTCGGTCACCAGCAAAGCGACTCCGCCCGCAGCGCGCTCGCGGTAGTAGTCGATATGCCGCTGCGAGAGGGTCCCGTGCTCACCGTACAGCAAGGCGTGACCGCTCATCAGGATGCGATTACGCACCGACATCGGCCCGATGTCGAGCGGGGTAAACAACAGCTCAGACTCACGCGAGATCGAGGTCGCCATAAGCTTGCTCCAGTGAATTCAGCCCGGGCGCGGACGGCTTTCATTCCATTACCCGGAATGATGTCCATTATCCCCATCGAACCCGACGGGGGTGAAGCTTGCATCTATGGAACCCATTTGACCGGCCATTTGGCACGGAAAGGGGCTGATCGCGTAGACTTTCGCTGATGTCGACTTCAACCGACCCCAGTTCTCCGCGCCCGACCCGCCCGGACCTCGCTCAGTTGCGCTCTCGCCTTGATTGGCTTGCGGCCGACTGCACGGCTCGCGGCCGCTTGCTCACGCCTCTGCGGCGTGAGGTGTATGAGCTGCTGCTCCTCCGGGGGGGCAGTGCCGGGGTCGAGGCGCTGCTCGAGGACATGCGCTCCCGCCATGCGCGTGTCGCTCCCATGACCATTTATCGGGCGCTGGACTTTTTGCTCCAGTCGGGCTACGTCGAGCGGTCGCAGCGCCCGGTCACCTACACCGTGTGCGATTCTTCAGGCAACGCGGCCAGGCCCGCAGGTTGAACCCCTCGGGCCCATGACGCATTCGAGTTCCGGTTTGGCCTCGCTCGGCTCCGAGATGTTCGATCCCCGCGACCCGTTGGCCTGCCGCCGGGCCATTCGAGCGGGGCTATGGCGCGGCCACACCTCGGGTCTTGCCCCCGGGCGGGTACAGGCCAATCTGGCCGTACTTCCCGTAGACGTGGCGGCCGAGTTCCTGCTCTTCTGTCAACGCAACCCCAAGCCCTGTCCCGTCCTTGCGGTCGGAGATCCGGGCAGTCCCCGACTGGATGTGCTCGGGGAAGACATCGACATCCGGACTGATCTGCCGGGTTACCGCGTGTGGAAAGACGGCGAGTTGCACGCCGAGGTGCAGGATGTGAACGATTGGTGGCGAGACGACCTGGTGTGCTTTGCCATCGGCTGCTCCTTTTCCTTTGAACAGGCCATCCTGGATGCGGGCATCCCGATGCGGCACATCTCGCGCGGCTGCAACGTGGCCATGTACGAAACCTCAATTCAGACGGTGCCCGCCGGTCGCTTTCGCGGGCCCATGGTCGTGAGCATGCGCCCGTTCAAGCCGGCTGACGCCATTACTGCGATCATCGTCTCGGCACGATTTCCGTCAGTCCATGGCGCTCCCGTTCATTTGGGCGATCCCGCTCAGATCGGAATCGCGGATTTGGAGCGGCCGGATTATGGTGATCCAGTCGCGGTCGAGCCCGGCGAAATACCGGTGTTCTGGGCGTGCGGGGTCACCCCGCAAGCCGTCATTCGGCAGGCGCGGCCTCCTCTTTGCATTACACACGCTCCGGGGGCCATGCTCATCACGGACCGCCTCAACAGTGCCCTTGCGGTCTAAGGCGGGATCGACGATGACATACGAACAAAACGCCTTCGACTCGCTCGCGCGCTGGCGAATGGGCATCTTGACGCCCTCGTCTAATACCGTGCTCGAGCCGATCACCTCGGCCATCCTCGCCGACGTTCCGGGGACCAGCGCTCACTTCGGTCGATTCAGGGTGCTGAAGATCACCCTGGACGAGTCCGGCCTTGAGCAATTTTCTATGGCTGAGCCGCTCAAAGCGGCAGAACTGCTCTCTGACGCCCGCGTCGGCGTGATCGGTTGGAGCGGCACCTCGGCATCCTGGCTCGGTTTCGACAAGGACGAGGCGCTGTGCGCCGAAATCCAACGTCGCCATGGCATTGCCGCCTGCACCTCCGTGCTCGCCATCAACGAAGTGCTGGAGCGGTTGTCGGCCAAGCGCTTCGCGCTGGTATCGCCCTACACCGAGGACGTTCAGAGCCGCATCATTGGACACTACCGGGCCATCGGCCTGGAGTGCGTCGCGGAGGTGCATGCGACCCGCAGCGACAATTTTTCATTCGCCGAGCTCTCAGCGGACGACATACGCAGCATGATCACGTCCGTCGCTCGCTCCCGCCCCGAAGCGGTTGTGGTGATGTGCACCAATATGCGCGGTGCCCATCTCGCGCGAGAGCTCGAGGCTGAACTGGGGATCGTACTGATCGACTCGGTATCGGCTTTTGTGTGGAAGGCGCTTCAGCTGCTGGGCGCACCGCCTCCATCGCCTCACAAGTGGGGGCGACTGTTCGAGCTGCAGGCTTAAGCCCGTTCGGGAAGCCAGGTCGCGATGCCGGGCAAGGCAATCAGCAGCAAAACGAAGAGCACCATGATCACGGCATAGGGGATGACCCCGCGAATGACGTCACCGATGCTTCCGCCGTCGCTTCGAACGCCCTGAACGACGAACAGATTCATCCCGACGGGCGGCGTAATCAGGCTCAGCTCGCACATCAGCACGATGAATATTCCAAACCAGATCGGATCGATCTGGGCTGCAACAATTGCGGGAAAGACCAGGGGGATGGTGGCCACCATCATCGACAGGGTGTCCATGAACATGCCCAGGACGATGTAGAAAATCAACAACGCAATCAACAACTCCGTCGGTGACAGCCCGAAACTCAAAATCCACTGGGTGACCGCTTCGCCGATGCCCGTGAGTGACAGCGCCAGATTGAGAACAAACGCACTCAACACAATGAACAGCACCATGCCGCTCGTACGGGCCGCCGAAATGAACGAGTCGGTCAAGACCTGAACGGTCAACCGACCTCCGCGCGCGATGACCGCAAGCGTCAGCGCCACTGCAATCGCGGCGGCCTCGGACGCGGTCGCCAAGCCTGAATACAACGAACCGATTAATGCGAAAAAAATGAGCGCGGGTTCAAACAGATCGCGGGTCGCCCGCAACTTTTCTGATCGTGAGTAGCCCACCGCCGATTCGCTGCCCCGTCGACCCAGATGTGAGATGAAAATCCACACCATGAAAAATGCGGTCAGCAGAATCCCGGGAATGACCCCTGCCAGGAACAGCTTGCCGACTGAAGTCTCGGTGATCGACCCGTAGATGATCATGTTGATCGAAGGCGGAATCAGAATGCCCAGCGTTCCGCCGGCTGCAAGACTTCCGAGCGCCGCGGGCAAGGGGTAGTTTCGTGCCGCCATGTTGGGCAATGCGACCGTTCCGACCGTAGCGGCTGTCGCGACCGACGAACCAGAGGTGGCCGCAAACAGGGCACAACTGCCGATGTTTGAATACAGCAGACCTCCAGGCACGCCGTCGAACCATTTGGCGAAGACCGCATACATCCGGTCGGCCAAGCCTCCTCGCAAAATCAGCTCGCCCATCAGGATGAACAGCGGGATGGCCAGGAGCCCGCCGTCGCTGAGGGTGCCCCAGACGACCGCCGCAGACGAGACCAGGAACGCAAGCCCGAAGGCCAACATGCCGCCCAGGAGCCCGACCAGCAGCATCGCAGCGCCGATAGGCAGACCGAACGCGAGCAAAAGGAGCAGGATCAAAAAGCCAACCAAACCGGCACTGAAGGGTTCCATCTCAGCGACGATCCGACTTGGAGGATCCGATGCCCCGTTCCTGCAGTGCCTGCAGCTGCTCCTGCAGTTCGTCCTCGGAACCCTTGGCCACGAAGGGCGCGAGTCCGGCCGCGTCCCTGCGGATCAGCGCCCCCGCAAACCGCAGCAGCGAGACCAGGGCAAGCAGTACGAAGGGCAGCAGCGCCAGCAACCAGACGGTCTGGGGAATGACCATGGGCGTAGCCCAGGGCGTCTGCGAAACGCTGTTGAACTCGCGCGACTCGGACAAGGTAATCCAGGCCATCCAGCCCACCAAGACAGCGCCGACCGCCATCGACAGCACCGCGAGCCCATCCGAGAACAGACGAACGGGACGCGGCATCATCGCGTAAAAGATATCGATTCGCATGTGACCGCGGTCCAGCATCGCCATGAAAAATGCCAACGCCGCGACCACCGCCAGCACGTAGCCGCTGAGTTCATCGACGCCCTGCAAAGATACCAGCAGCCCCTTTCGCAACAGGACTTCGATCACCACCACCAGGCTGAGCATGCACAGCGCGCCGCCAAACAGCCAGGCAATGGCGCGCTCGAGGCGCGCACTCGGGCTCATCGAGCGATACCGGGCTTAGTTGAGGCCGATCTTCGCACCCACGGTCTTGCGCCAATCAGCCGTGCAGCTCGGGTGCTTCTGATCGCAGACCTCAGCCCACGCCGGGAGCGAGATTTCGCGCAGCGCAGACTTCACGATCTCGAGATCGGCAGGCTGGACCGGTACCAGCTTCATGGAGTAGGTTCGACCCGTCGTGCAGGGCGTTTGGCCCACGTTACACCGCAAGCCGTCCGTCCACAATTCCTCGGAAGCTGCCCAAATCTCTTTGTCGAGCTGGTCAAATGCGGCCTGCATCTTCGCCTGCTGCTCGGCGGAAAGCTTCTTCCAGGTGGCCAGATTGATCGCATAACCTTGCACGGCCACCTGCAGACCCAGCGGATAGGCATGGGTTGCGCTCTCGGGCCAGCCTGCGGAGTTGGCCGAACTCGGACCCGTCACCGCGCAATCGATCGTGCCAAGTTTCAGGCCCTGCGCCACCTCGCCAAAGGCCATCGTAACCGGGGTTGCACCGATCTTTTCCATGAACTTTGCCATGACACCGTCGAGGATCCGGATCTTCTTGCCTTTGAGATCCGCGAGCCCGCTGATCGCGGGTTTGCAAAAAATCATCTGGGGGCCAAAGGGCCAGACGCCCAGCAATTTCGCATTGAACTGCTGTTGCAGCCGCGCGTCCAGGACCGGCTTGTAGACATCGACGACAGTCCGGGCGACCTTGTAATCCGTGTTCAGGCCGACCAGATCCATGCCGAGGATGGTGGGCTCGTCGCGAGACACTTGTCCGAGCCGAAGGGCCACGACCTCGAACAGGCCGCTTCGGAGCACGCGCAACTGATCGAATTCTTTCACTCCGGTGGCTTCGAGATGCGCGTAGCTCGCCTTGATCGGAAATCCGACTTTCTGGTCAAGATTGTCAAAAAAAGGCTTCTCGATCTCTTTCGCGATCTTCCCGGTCGCCGCCGGCATGCCCATCACCTTGAGATTGAGCGCCTGCGAGGACGCAGGCCCAGCGGCAAGAAGACCAATCGAAAGCAACGATGCGGACAAAAGAGCAGCGGGCTTCATGGGGAATCCTTTTCATCAGAAATTAGATGGACGGGCACTTCAAGAACCAACAGAAAGCACCCAAAGACGACCTCAAGTGTACTGACCGACCAACCCGGCGCACGGCTATTCCCAGTGAGGCGTGGGGTGGCTTGTTTCAGATCGCCCAGACAGGTGACACGTACCGCGAGCGCTGTTAGTTTAGAGCCCATGAGCCGCACGACCTTCATCGACCGAACACTGACCTCCTCGCACTGGGGCGCCTACGAGGTGATCGAACGGGACGGGCATGCGGTGGGACTGCGCGCCTATGAGCGTGACCCGGCACCCTCCCCAATCGGCCTGGCGATGTGGGAGGCCTATCAATCGCCGCTCCGCGTTCGTCGCCCAGCCATTCGCGAGGGGTGGTTGCTCGGGCGCGACAAGGGGACCGGGCATCGTGGCGACGGGCGCGGTCGTGACGGGTTCGTTGAAGTCTCCTGGGAGCAAGCCTGGCAGCTTGCGGCCGAAGCGCTCTCCGAGACCATCCAAAAGTTTGGCAATGAAGCGATCTTCGGCGGCTCGTACGGATGGTCCAGCGCCGGCCGCTTCCATCACGCTCAAAGTCAGGTCCACCGATTCCTCAACTCGGTCGGAGGGTACGTCCGTCATACCGACAGCTACAGTCTGGGGGCCGGTCGGGTGCTGCTCCCCCATGTCTTGGCGCCCATGGAATACCTGCTCGCCCACCAGCACGACTGGCGTACCCTGGCTGAAAACACGCGCCTCTTCGTTTCATTTGGTGGAGCCCCCGCGAAGAACGCGCAGGTCGGCGCTGGAGGGGCATCCGAGCACCATCTGCCGGGAGGACTTACAGCTCTTGCGCAAGCGGGCTGCCGCCTGGTGAACTTCAGTCCAGTGCGTACTGATCTCGAAGCCGCGGGCGCGGCAATCGAATGGATTCCAATCCGCCCTCACTCCGACACGGCCGTGATGCTGGCGCTTGCCTGCGAAATCATATGCGCGGGTCGACAAGCCAGCGACTTCCTGGCCACGCATTGCACCGGCTATGAGACCTGGCGGGACTACCTCCTAGGACGGTACGACGGCTGCGTGCGCGACGCCGATTGGGCGGCTCCCATCGCCGATGTCGACCCTCATCGCCTGCGCCGGCTGGCCGCAGAACTGACCGAGGTGCGATCGCTGGTAAATGTTGCCTGGGCCCTGCAGCGGGCCGACCACGGCGAGCAGGCCTTCTGGTCGGCGATCGGTCTCGCCTGTGTGATCGGACAGGTCGGTCTGCCCGGCGGGGGCGTCGCGCTTGCCTACGGTTCGGCCAACACGATGGGCAGTCCACACCGGCTGCTGCCCGGCCCAACCCTGCCCCAAGGACGCAACCCGGTGCAGGCCTTCATCCCCGTCGCGCGCATCACGGACATGCTGGAACGCCCGGGAGATTCATTCACCTACAACGGCGCCTCGCATCGCTACCCCCATAT
>JBIKVK010000260.1:0-4966 GCA_044356835.1 Burkholderiaceae bacterium | reverse complement strand
ACTGAACACATACTTCGCGTTCGGGAAGGTGGGTACCAGGCGCCCGTCCTGCAGTCGCGTGTTCCAGCCCACATGGTCGACGTGCAGATGCGTGCAGAACACGTAGTCGATGTCCTCGAATTTCAGGCCCTGCTGTGCGAAGCCATCGAGCCACGGCTTTTTATCGAACAACATCTGCGGCGGCCGACGCTGGTGCTCGCCGACGCAGGTGTCGATCAATGCTGTGCAGTGGGGTGTTCTCACCACGAAGGTCTGATAGGTAATCACGAGGAGGTCTTGGGTCCGGTCGTACGCAAAATCCGGCACGAACGACATGACCTCGGCGAGTTCTTGCCGTGTGACACCCGGGAACATGACGTGCGGCGCACGCCATGGACCATCCCGCTCGATGATGCTTGATACGCGGACATCCCCAACTTTGATTGGTTTCATGGTGTGCTTTTGAATGTATCCTGCGGATGATATCCCGGGTGGGTACGACTCAGGTCGATCACGGCGCGCGCACCCCGTTCCGCTCACACTTGCTATAACAAGCTGACAGGCGTATCGTCGGATGGTCCCCGGGGAACCATCGAAGATACGTATATGCCCACCCTCGCCCAGACCGCCACCGTGGTTCGTAGCAAGAATGCCGGACCGCTCACACTGTCCTTTGACCTGATGTTTCCTGATCGAGCTGCGTATGAGCTCGCAGCCCGCTCGGAGTCGCTCAGCCCAGCGAGTATCGCGAACCTATACGGTGTGCCGCCCTCCCAGGTGGCGGTGATTGCCTATCCGGTCGCAAACGCGATCAAGATTGCGCTGCCCAGGCGGATCGTCGCCGGTTCGCCCGGCGATCGCGATGTCTACGGCGCCCAGCAACACGCGCCGCTGCTGGGGCTCGAGCTGTGAGCGCGGTCGCTGCTTTGTTTGCACGTCGGCCCAAGCGCCTGCGCATCCTGTCGGCCTCTGGCCAGCTGGGTTACGGGATTCCGGCGGAGGCGCTCGCCGAGGGCTTGCGCCGCGGTCCTGACTTCATCGGCGCCGACATGGGTTCAGTCGACCCCGGCCCGGCCTATCTGGGCTCGGGCGAACTGGCGACCAGTCCGTTTGCGACGCGGCGAGATCTGACGCTGGTGCTCGAGGGCGCGCGCGCTCTGGGGGTGCCGCTGGTCATCGGGACCGCAGGCACGGCCGGCGCAGCGCCGCACCTGGAAACCACTCTGGGGATCATCCGCGACATCGCCCGCGAGAAGGGGCTCCGGTTTCGCATGGCGACGATCCGGTCCGATCTCCCGCGCGCGCGGGTCAAGGCAGCGCTCGAGGCCGGGCAGCTCTCGCCGCTGGGTGCCGAGCTTGCGGTCAGCGCGGCGGACATCGATGCCTGCAGCCATGTGGTCGGGCAGATGGGGTGTGAGCCTTTTGAGCGCGCGCTCGCGCTGGAGCCTGACGTGATTGTTGCCGGGCGCTCCTGCGATACCGCAATCTTCGCTGCGATTCCCAAGCAGCTGGGCTTTCCCATGGCCGAAGTGATGCATATGGCCAAGATCATCGAATGCACCTCGGTCTGCTGCGAGCCGGGTGGCCGTGATGCGATGCTCGCCGACTTGGACCATGACGGTTTCGTGCTCGAGAGCATGCACCCCGGTCGGCGGGCGACTCCCTTGTCCGTAGCCGCGCACAGTCTTTACGAGCAGGCCGATCCGACCCGATTCACCGAGCCCGACGGGACCTTGCATGTCGGGGATGCCCGCTATCAGGCGGTGGATGCGCGTCGTACCCGTGTGAGCGGCGCGCGTTGGGAGCCGGCCGCTCAGACAACTCTCAAAGTCGAGGGTGCAGCGCCGTTGGGATTTCGGGCGGTCCTCCTCGCAGCAAGCGTCGATCCGGGTTTCATTACGCGCATCGACGGCACGCTCGCCGAGGTGGAGGCGATCACCCGCTCGATGGTGGCGGGGGACTACCGCCTCTATCCGCGCGTCTACGGTCTGGATGCTGCGCGTTTATCTCCGCCGGTGGCGGGACTCGCCCCCCGCGAGGTCTTTGTGATGGTCGAAGTGATTGCGGCGGATGCGGGGCTCGCGATGGCTGCGGCCAAGACCTTCAAGCAGTACCTGTTGCATCACGGCTTTCCGGGCCGTCAGTGTACCGGCGGCAATCTCGCGTTCCCCTTTACTCCGCCGGAGGTGCTGGCCGGCACGGCCTGGCGCTTCGCGCTCTACCATGTGATGCCGGCGCCCGATGCGCCCGCGCTCTTTCCGGTATCGATCGAGGACGTCGGATCATGAAAACCATCATGGGCCGCCAGGTGCTCGATACCCTGGATGAACTGGTCGACCCGCGTTGGTCGGTCGTGCTTGCGATCGACATCCAGAATGACTTTTGCAGTACCCGTGGCCATTTCGCCCGCTACGGCAAGAACGTTGCGCAGATGAGTCCGGCCGTCGAACGCATGGTTGATTTCGTGGGTCGCGCGCAGCGCCTGGGGCTGCGGACCATCTTCATGCGTCAGGCCTCGCTGCCGGATGCGCGGATGGACTCGCCTGCCTGGCTGCGGTTCAAGACCCGCGACGGCAAGGCACCCGATTACGCAATTCCGGGGAGTTGGGGCTGGCAGCTGGTCGATGGCCTCACGATCCGCGATCAGGACTGGGTCGTCGAGAAATTCCGCCCTGATGGCTTTATTGGGACGCATCTGGACCACATTCTGCGCACCCAGGGCATTCAGACTGTCATCATTTGCGGTACGACCACCGAGGGCTGCGTCGAATCGACCGTCCGTTCGGCCTCTTATCACGATTACTACACCGTCGTAGTCGCTGATGCGGTGGCCTCACCCAACGCCGAATTGCACGACGGCTCGCTGCGTTTCTTTCGTGCGCGATACCCGACGCATACGGCCGAGGAGGTCCTTGCTGCAGCTTCAGCGGCCGTGGCAGCCGCCGCTCAGTCGGCGGGCGCATCATCGGGCCGCGCGGCCACCGCATCGACTGCTGTGGCCGGTCCCGCCGGGTCCCGCTGAGCAACTCGGAGCCATCGTGTTGAGGTCCCGCCCGATTTACCCTCTGGAGGTTTCGTTCGGATGACTGAATCTTCTCGCCCTGGGACGTCTCGCGATCCTGCCGACCTGTCCATGCCGCATCCGCTCTCTGTATCCGTCGATCGCAATCGCCGCCTGCGCGAGCGCCTCGGCCAACCGGGGCTGCTGATGGCGCCAGGGGTGTTCGACTGTCTCACCGCACGACTGGCCGAGCGTGCAGGATTCGAGGCGATCTACATGACCGGGTCGGGCGTATCGATCACTCGGATGGGTGCGCCTGATGTGGCCTTGCTCTCGTTTGGTGAGATCCTCGATCAGGCCCGTCGAATCGCCGATATCAGCGCCATACCGTTGATCGCCGATGCTGATACCGGCTATGGCGGACCACTCAACGTGATCCGCACCGTTCGCGAATTCGAACGCGCGGGCGTGAGCGGCGTGCAACTCGAGGACCAGGACTGGCCCAAGCGCTGTGGGCACGAGCCGGGCCGACGTCTGGTGTCGGTCACGGAGATGTGCGGACGGGTGAAGGCCGCTGTTGATGCGCGCGTCGATCCCGACCTTGTAATTATTGCTCGGACCGACGCGCGTACCACTGAGGGTATCGCTGCCGCAATCGAGCGAGCCTGCCGGTTTGTCGAAGCGGGCGCCGACGTGGCCTTCGTCGAGTCGCCCGAGAGCGTCGACGAGATGCGCCAAATCACGCGAGCAGTCCCTGCACCGGCGCTTGCCAATATCGTCGAGGGCGGCCGAACGCCCAATCTACCCGCAGCTGAGCTCGAGTCGATCGGCTACCGCATGTCGATCCATCCGAATGCGATTACACGCTTGATCGGCCGTATGGGCGCAGAACTCTATGCAAACCTTCGCAGCCAGGGCAGCACTCATGCCTTTGCCGACCGGATGCTTGACCACCGGGGTCTATGGGACCTCTTCGATTATCCAGAGTTCATCTCGCTCGAGTCGCGCTATGCGACCGGGCCGGGTTCCGGTCGCTGACCACCACCACGCAAGGAGGATGTACCAATGAAAGCTCCATCCGCTGCTCTCGTGCTCGCAGGCGCGTTGGCCGGTCTAGCGCCGCTTCCCGCGAGCGCTCAGTCGACCACCTGGAATGCCTACACCTTCGGCCCAGCCGACACCCTGGCGAACGTCCAGGGGCTGCGCCGCGTGATGGAAGCCATCGAGAAGGATACAAACGGTGAAGTCCGGATCCGCCTGAGCCTTGCAGGTGCGTTACCCATCAAGTCAACGGATATCGCGCAAGCGATCGGCGAGGGCACCATCCAGTTTGGCGATGACGGATTTTTCCTTGGCGCGGTACCGATCGCAGGCGTCCTTCGGCTCCCGATGTTGATTGCCAACCGCGACGAGTTCGACCGTGCGGAACGGATCATGCGGCCCTACATCGACCGCGGTTTCGACAAGCTGGGTGTGGTGGTCCTCGGACGATTCAATTTTCCATTTCAGGTGGCCTTCAGCACCAAGCCGCTTGTCCGTATTGAGGACTTCAACGGGCAAAAATTTCGTGTCACTTCACCCGAGCAGGCCGAGTTTGTGAAGAGGGTCGGTGGCGTGCCGATCACCATGGGTGCGCCTGAGGTCCCCCCCGGCCTACAGCGTGGCACCGTCGACGGGGTCTTCACCGCGAGCGCGGGCGGCGGCAAGATCTGGGGGGACCTGCTCAAGTCCAACTTCCGGCTTGGCGTCAACTATTTCGATGGCGTCTACCTGGTCAACAAGGCAGCCTTCGGCAAGCTCTCCCAGGCGAATCAACAAAAAGTGCGTGCCGCTGTGGACCGGCTCGCCCCGACCACCACCGAGCAGTTGTTCAAGGAGGAGGACGAGGTCACTGCGATGCTCAAGGGCAAGGGCATGGTGATCACTCAGGCGACGGCCGACCAGACTGCCGATGCGGCCCGCAAGCTGGCCCCCTACTGGGACCAG
>JBIKVK010000259.1:0-4967 GCA_044356835.1 Burkholderiaceae bacterium | reverse complement strand
CCGTTCCTGAGCCAGGTAGTACCAGGCGTGCACACCCTGCAGTTTCCAGTCGAGAACGAACTTGATGGAGGTCGTAGATTGTGCATGAGCGCTCCGAATCAGTGCGGGCGCGCCCGTCAGCAGTGCAGCTCCGGAAATCCCCGAGGCGTTGCCGAGGAAGCTGCGGCGGCCCTTACCGATGGGCCCACCTGCCGCTTCTAAGGCCGGACCCGTCGAAGACTTGGAGAAAAGCTTGTTCATCATGGACAGACTCCTGCGTGAGCATTCGATGGTCTATGCAGCGGCGACAGCCTCTGCGCATTCAATCATCAGCAGAAGCCATGCCAGGCCAGGGCGTCCTCAAAGCTTTCTGCTAAGGTCCCGGGATGTCATCCGGTTCCATCCCTCAAATCGATGCCGGCATATCGGGCGCCCGAAGGGCTCGTCTCGGATTCTGGTTTGGTGTGCTGGCAGTGGCTCTATTTGCCCTGACCCTTCCGATGAGCAAGCTCGCGGTGGGCAGCGGGGCTGCCCCGCAGCTGTCGCCCACTTTCGTCACCGCGGGTCGTGCCGCGGCGGCCGCCTTGCTGAGCATTGCGTGGTTGATCGCTGTACGAGCCCCCCTTCCCAAACCCCATCACTGGCGCGCTCTGGCGATCTCGGCTTTGGGAACCGTCGGAGGGTTCCCCTTTTTCCTGAATCTCGCCCTGCGCGATGTCGAGGCCATCCATGCCGCGGTCATCACGGGCGTATTGCCGCTCGCCACGGCAGCAATCGCCTCGATCACAATGCGGTCGCGGGCATCCTGGACCTTCTGGAGCCTCGCGGCCATGGGCTGTGGACTGGTTCTGACCTTCGCGGCCCTCAAGGGAGAGGGGCGACTCGTCCCTGCGGATGGTCTGCTGCTTTTGGCCGTCCTGAGCGCGTCAATCGGTTACGTCGCAGGCGCAAAAGTCTCGATGGACCTGCCGGGTGAGCAAACCATCTGCTGGGTGCTCGTTCTAGCCCTTCCGGTGACCGCTCCGATAGCGCTCTTCGCCCTGCCCGACCACCCGATCGCACCGAGCGCCTGGGTGGGATTTGCCTATGTGACGCTCTTCTCGATGTGGGTCGGGTTTTTTTTCTGGTACCGGGGCTTGGCCATGGGGGGCGTGATGCGGGTCAGCCAGACTCAGCTCCTTCAGCCCTTTTTTGCTCTGCTGTTTTCAGTACCGATCACCGGAGAGCGACTGGACCTCACGACCGTTGCATTCGCCTCGGCCATCGTGCTGGTCGTTTTTGCGTCAAAACGCACCGCCGCCCGCTGATTGACCGGGCCATTCCTTAAAACAATCCGACGACTCGCCCGTCCACCAGGTCGATTCGCTCGGCAGCAGGTACCGCCGGCAGTCCGGGCATGGTCATTACATCTCCGCAGATGAGCACGATAAAGCCGGCTCCCGCGCTCAAGCGCACCTCGCGAATCGAGACGGTATGACCGGTCGGTGCACCACGCGCCGAGGGATCCGTTGAAAAGCTGCTTTGGGTCTTGGCCACGCAGATCGGCAGGTTTCCATAGCCCGCGCGCTCCAAATCCTCAATGGCCGCACGCACTTTACTGTCAGCGACAACAGATCCAGCGCGATACACCGACCGCGCAAGCTTCTCCGCCTTGGTCCAAAGCGGGTCTGTATCTTCGTACACGAATCGGACCGAGGCGGACCGATTACTCAACTGGACCACGATCCGGGCGAGATCCTCGGCTCCGGCCCCCCCATGGGCCCAATGCGTCGCAGTAACCACTGGAACACCCTGGGCGCCGATACGTTGGGCAATGAGCGCATGCTCGGCAGCAGTATCTGCATCAAATCGGTTGATCGATACGACACAGGGCACACCGTAGACATCTCGGACGTTCTCAACGTGACGCTCGAGATTGACCAAGCCCTTGTCCAGCGCAGCGAGATTTTCCGTTCGCAGCTGATCGAGGGAGGCCCCTCCGTGATATTTGAGCGCCCGGACAGTGGCCACGATGACGGCCGCAGAGGGCCGAAGGCCGGACTTCCGGCACTTGATATCGATAAATTTTTCGGCGCCCAAGTCAGCACCGAAACCGGCTTCGGTCACGACGAAATCTGCGAGCTTCAGTGCCGTACGGGTCGCAAGGACCGAATTGCATCCGTGCGCAATATTGGCAAAAGGCCCGCCATGAACGAAGGCCGGATTGTTCTCGAGCGTTTGAACCAGATTCGGGGCCAGCGCGTCCTTGAGCAGCACCGCCATCGCGCCATCAGCGCGCAGGTCGCGGGCCGTCACAGGACGACGGTCGCGGGTGTAGGCCACGACGATATTGCCGAGTCGCTGCTTGAGGTCCTCAAGGGACTCGGCCAAACAGAGAATGGCCATCACTTCCGAGGCCACAACGATGTCAAAACCGTCCTGCCGCGGGAAGCCGTTGCCGGGCCCGCCCAGGGACGCCACGATCTGCCGCAAGGCTCGGTCGTTCATGTCGACCACGCGGCGCCAGGTGATGCGACGCACATCGATATCAAGCGCATTGCCGTGATGGATGTGATTGTCCAGCAGCGCCGCCAGCAAATTGTGAGCCGCTGCGATCGCGGCAAAGTCCCCAGTAAAGTGGAGATTGATATCCTCCATGGGCACGATTTGGGCATAGCCGCCGCCCGCAGCCCCACCCTTCACGCCAAAGACCGGCCCCATGGACGGCTCGCGAAGACAGATCATCGTACGATGCCCGATGCGGTTCAGGGCATCGCCGAGACCGACGGTCGTGGTGGTCTTGCCCTCGCCCGCGGGCGTTGGACTGATCGCGGTCACCAAGATCAACCGGCCGTCCGGGCGCGAACTCAGGGTCTCAATGTGATTCAACGAGAGCTTCGCCTTAAAGCGACCATAGGGCTCGAGCTCAGCCTCCGGGATGCCGAGCCTGTCCGAGGCCAACCGAAGAATGGGTTCAAGACGGGCGGACTGGGCGATGTCGATATCGGTAGGCATGGCGAATTCAAGACCCAAAAAATTTTCGGGAGGATAGCCGACTCGACCCGACGCGCGACTGAAGACCCCGACCCGGGTCGGGAACCGCTCCGGGGGGCTCACCTTGCCGCTTCGGGAGGCATGCGTTTAAACTGACGCCGCCCCTTGAACAGCAGGGGTCATGTCGTGACGCTGCGGACGGAGTATCTGCTGCGCCGGTTCAGGGGGATCTTGTCGGTGCATCCGAGCAATCTGGGGCCCGGCTTCCCGAAGAAGCCTGCTGCCGGCTCATCTGTGCGTGCGTCGAATCTGTTTCTCCCAAGGAGGGTCGACGATGAGCCAAACCAGACGAAACCTTATTCAAGGTTCAATCGCCCTGTCCGGGCTGGCAAGCTTGCCCAGACTGAGTCACGCTCAAGCAGGCTCGCGAGATGGTCCGCAGACCTTCCGCGTGGGTCTTCTGGGGGACGTCCAGTCTCTCAATTTCTGGGCCAGCAACGACGTGAACGCCGCCGTCTTGCAAGAGGCGGTGATGCCGCGCTACGGCTACATGGACTTCGACGGCAACATCCGCTCGAAACTGATCCGCAAGATCGACATCCTGGACGGCAGCCGCACCTTCGTGCTCCACATCGCGCCCGACGTCAAATGGCACGACGGTACCCCGTTCACTTCAGCCGACGTGGTGTTCACAGGGGAATACCTCGTCAAGCACAAGATGTTTCAGAATACCCGCTTCAGCAATGTCGCGTCGGTTAGAGCGGTCGATGCGCTCACCGTCGAGTACAAGCTCAAGGCACCCCAGGTCGGTTTCGCAGACGTCCTGATGTTCTGGGTCGCGCCCCTGCCCAAGCACAAGTGGGAAACCGTCGCCGAGCCGATGAAGGTCAGCGACGAGGCGGGCGGAGTCCTGGGTTTGGGTCCATTCAAGCTGACCGAATGGAAAAAGGGTCAGTACTACATCGCGGGCCGCAATCCCGATTGGCCTGCGGCGCTCGGCCAGCCAGCCATTGAACGCGTGATCTATCGCGTCTACAAGGACGAAAATTCTCTGGTGCTCGCCCTGCGCACGGGTGAAATCGATGCCACCAGCCGGCAGTTCCTGCCTTCGATGGCCGCACAGTTCCGCAACAACAAGGCCTATACGCTCTTTGAGAGCCAGTCACCCGGCTACTCGTACATCAGTTTCAATCACAACCGCAGCGAATTTGCGGCGGATCGCGCGGTTCGACAGGCGATCGCCCATTGCATCGACCGACCCAAGATCGTGCGGCTGGCCCTTGAAGGCAATGGCGTACCGATGTACGGCGCAGTTTCGCCGATCTACAAGGACTTCACCCGATCCGACATTCGCTACCCGGCGTTCAGTATCGAAGCCGCGCGCAAGATTCTTACCGACGCCGGCTACGCCGACAGCGACAAGGACGGCATCCTCGAGAAGGACGGGCGCAAGCTCTCGATCAAATTGATGTACGAGGGCTCGCGCAACGACTACGACAAAACCGTTCGAATTATCCGTGAAGATGCGCGCAAAGCCGGAATCGATCTCGTGCTCGAGCCGCTGGACCGCCAGGTCTATATGGCCCGCCAGACCCAGACCCGCGAATACGAGATGCTGTTCGTGCAGTGGGGCGCGATCATCGCGATCTACGATTCGTTCTACAACCTTTACGGCAAGGACGCGTTCCTGAATTACCCGAGGTTCACCACCCCGGACCTCGAGAAATGGTCGCTTGCGGCCAAGGAATCGTCCTCGCTCGCCGACGCGGTCAAGCCGCTCGATGAGGCCCAGCGGGTCGTGGTGCGCGAGATGCCAACGATCTCGGTCTGGGTCCCCAACCTGATCTTCGTCGCAAGTTCACGCTTTACGGGCTACCAAGCCTATCCGTCATCGAGCAACGGCACGCTCGGCATGGCCTCGCTCCTGAACATCAAACCCGCCAAGTAAGAGGACACTGAATCATGGGAAATCCCAGCAAACGCCCATACAAGGGATACAAGGCCTACGACTATCT
>JBIKVK010000258.1:0-4989 GCA_044356835.1 Burkholderiaceae bacterium | reverse complement strand
AATGAAAGGCTTCTTCGCCACAGCAGCGCCCAGGCGACGCTCCAGGGAAATGCGGTCAGCGGTGCTGACATCGGACATGGATTCGAATTGCGAGAGGTGGGGAACCACGTGGATGGGCACCGTCACGCCGGACTCGCGAAAAACCTGCTCGTTCCAGCGACAAGGCACCAAAACGCCGTCCAGCCGATTGAGGATTGCTGGCCAGTGGTTCGGTAAACGCTCGAGCTCCCAGACGGTGTAGCCCAAGATACGCCTCCCCGGCCGGCGTTCGCGCTCGATCCAGGCCGGGTAGTACTCGGGGACCGTGTGAATGAGTACCGTGTCGTAATCGGTCGTCCGATTGCATACCGGGCCGAGCTTCGGGCACGGCCATTCAGAAGCGGTATACGCCTCATAGAGGCCCTTGCCGGTGAGCATCGGGGCCCAGGTGAGATCGACGCCAGCGTCCAACAGAGCGCGCACATAGGCCTTGGCCGCTACTGCGTAGCCTGTCGTATCTCCCCAGGAGACATATTTGAGCGCTCGCATGCTAGCCTCGGCCCATCCTGACCAGGAAGCTGCAAAAACCCGCAATCAAGCCCGCGAGACGAGCTGCATAGGCGAGACTTTGCCACCCCCGAAGTCGGCCGATCTGTACCAGCGCTGCGACCACGGTTCTTATGCCCCAATACACCATGTGCGGCTGGAAGCTCTTTGCGATGAGGGCCCCGTCGCCGCGGGCATAGGCATGAAAGCGCCGCGCCGCCCAACGGTTCCAGGGCGGAATCTTGGTCGGGTGTCGCATTTGTACGGTTGGACTGTACAGTGCGCGTCCCTGGCCCATGTGCGCGAAGAGGCGATTCATCAGGTCGATCCCCTCGGCGGCAGGAAAGCGTGCTCCGGGGCCAAACCGCTCATCAAACCCGCCAGCAGTCCAGAAAAGATCACGTTGAACGAAGAGCGTGGCTTCGGTCAAACAGCCGAACATCGTCCAGCGGGAAAACGCCATGCCCTCGTCTCGCCAGCGCAGCACGTTCGAAGCACCCGCAGAATCGATGGTCTTGCCGGTGATGACCTGAACCCGGTCGTCAGCAGCCACGAGTTCCACTTGCTGCAGGATATCCGGCAGGAGTTGGCAATCGTCATCGGGAAACCCGAGCCACTTGCCTTGAGCGATACGGGCTCCATGATTGCGGGCCCGGCTACCGCCTCGAAAAGGGACTCGTTCATGTCGTATCGCAAGCTGCCGATCATACTGTCTGAGCACGCCCGCCAGCCGATTGTCGCCATTTTGGTCGACGACGATGACCTCGAATTTCGGACCCGCCAGCAGCTGAACCATGCTCTCGAGGCAGAGCGCCAGATCCCCGTTGTCCTCAAGGGTGGCGACAATCAACGAGTACTTGATGGGTGTTACGGAGCCTTCGATCGCCACAGGAGAACCCTTGATCCGTGCTGCTGAAAATGCGGCACGAGGATGAGTCCGTGCGCGGACAGCACCTTACCGTCGTGTTTCAGCCTGTCAAGTTGAAGGCGGGCCGCGCTCGACGCGCTGGAGTGTCGACTGAAAGCAAACCGCAATGCAGTCGAGCTGTCGTTTCCTCGCCCGGTACTCAATCGCCCAGTAGTACTGCCACAGGTGGTGGCGCAGTTCGACCGCGAAATCTGCGAGCGCTGCTGCCAGTTCAGCTGGGGTTGGAAAATTTTTCAGAACCCGGTGTGAAGCGCCATTAGCGAGCGTCCGAGTCTGGAATGTATTGCCCTCGGCGTCGCGTTCCGAGATGGGGGTGCTGCTCCCTGACACGAAGCGGTTGTCCAGGAACACCACGGGCGCGCCCGGTTCGAGCAGGGCGTGAAATCCGCGCAGGAATGCTGCAATCCGTGCACGGGGGATATGAGACCACCAAAAGCCGGCAAATCCGGCGCCAAGCGGTCGGGCCTGTGGCGGAAGCTGATAGGCGTCACCGACCACGAAGCTCACTTTGCCTTCGGGCACTCGGGATCGGGCAATTTCGAGGGTCTGCGGGGCTGAATCGACCGCCACGATGTGCGGGCAGTGGGGCGCGATGAATTGCGTCCAATAGCCCGTGCCGCAAGCAATTTCGAGCACTGTCCGACCGGCCAGCACACCGGGGAGCCAGCGTTCGATCTGCCTCAGGTCGCTCTGCCGTTCGGGCTTCTCGTAGACCTGGTCATATTCGCCTGCCCGGGCCGCGTAGTAGTCCTGCATCGGTGGTTTCTCCTGGAGCATTCGATCGTCCCGAACCCATCAGGGCGTTGCGGTTCCGGTCAGGGCCGCCACCCCCTTGGCTGCGAGCCCTTAAATCCAGCCCGATCAGCTTAAACCCAACCCAAGCGATGAGGATCGCGAGATGGACTGGGACGGTCAAACCCGACGGAGGGCCGCCTCGGACCGCTCGAGAGGCAATTTAAGTGTCAATAACCAGCAGAGGATAAGCATCGCGGCTGATCCCAGGAGCGCGTAGAGCAGACCTCCCCACTGGTAAAGCAGCCCCGACAACAGGGTGCCCAGGAACCGTCCAAGGGCATTGGCTGCGTAATAGAAGCCGACGTCTTCGGCCGCCTTTTCGGATCCTGCATAGGCGAGCACCAGGTAGGAATGGACCGATGAATTCACGGCGAACGCGACTCCGAACACGCCAAGACCCGCAACGACCACCCATTCCAGATGAGGAACCTGGAGCGCCACCGCCCCCGCCAGAAGCAGCGGGACCGTCGCCAAGGCGGCCGACCAACCGCGTGCTGCGGGAACCTCGCTTGCGAGGCCATCGTCGCTGCGCCTGACGATTTGAGGCGTGAGCGCCTGAACCAGTCCGTAGCCGATCGTCCAGGCGGCCATGAAGCCCCCGACCATCGTGAAGGTCCAACCGATTGAGTAGAGAAAGACCGGAACACCCACGACAAACCATACGTCCCGCGCTCCGAATAGTGCAATTCGCGCGCCTGCCAAGCGGTTGATGCCCGCATTCTTGGCGAAGAGCTCTCTGGCCGAGCGCGACGATTTGCTCTTTCCCATCATGGGGGGCAGCGACGTCAGCACACCGATCAGGATAAGCCCAAGGAGGCCCGCCATCACCCAGAGTGAGCCCTGGAAGTCCAACCACTGCAGCATGGCTCCGCCCAGAAAGAATCCCACGCCTTTCATGGCGTTCTTGCTTCCGGTGAACCACGCCACCCACTTGAAGAGCTGCCCCGATCCCCGCTCATGCTCCTGCGCCTGCGCGTGCGTGAGCTTGATCGCCGACTTGCTCGCCGTCTTGGTGAGATCTTTGGCGACACCGCAAACGCCTTGCGACAGCACGACCCAGGCCACCGAAAGCGCAGCCGTCCATGTGGGGTCAAGCATCGAAAGCAATCCGAACCCGCAGATTTGTGTCACCAGGCCGACCGCCAGCATGCGGGCAATCCCGTAACGGGTGGCCAGCCAACCGCCGATCAGATTGGCCAGCACTCCCGCCGCCTCATACAGCAGGAACAGGAACGCCAGGGTGAACGGGGAATAGCCCAGGCGGTAGAAGTGCAGGAGCACCAGCATGCGCAACGCGCCGTCGGTCAGGGTGAATCCCCAATACGCGGCAGTGACAATGGCGTAGTTGCGCACGGCCGGGTTCATCAGACCCCCGCCTTTTCAAGGATGCAGGCCAGATCGACCATCCGGGTGGCGTAGCCCATCTCATTGTCGTACCAGGCATAGACCTTGAGCAGCGTGCCATCGGTCACCAGGGTGGAGAGCGCGTCGACGATCGAGCTGCGGGTATCGCGCGCGTAGTCGGAACTGACCAGCGGACGTTCTTCATAGCCCAAAATGCCCGCAAGGGGGGAGCCCGGCTGGGCCGCCGCCTTAAACAGTGCGTTGACCTCTTCTGCGGTCGTAGGGCGCTTCAGCTCGAAGACGCAGTCGGTGAGCGAGGCGTTGAGCGCGGGCACGCGCACCGCGTGGCCATTGAGCTTGCCTTTGAGCTCGGGGTAGATGAGTGCGATCGCTGTCGCGCTACCGGTCGTCGTGGGGGCAAGATTGACCATCGCGCTGCGAGCGCGACGCAGGTCCTTGTGTGGCGCGTCCACGACCACGTTGGTGTTCGTCGGATCATGCAGCGTAGTGATCTGGCCGTGCCGGATGCCGATCGCTTCGTGCATCACCTTGACCACGGGTGCGAGGCAGTTGGTCGTGCAGGAGGCCGCTGTGACGATGCGATGGTGGTCGGGCTGATAAAGGTGGTCGTTGACCCCGACCACAATATTGAGCACATCGCCGACCTTGACGGGTGCCGCGACGATGACGCGGCGCGCCCCGCGGTCGAGGTGACCCTGAAGCGTCTCGGGCGTCAAGAATTTGCCGGTGCACTCAAGTACCAGATCCACCCCCAGGTCGCCCCAGGGGATTGCCGCGCTCGTCGCATGCTGACTGAATGAAAGGCGCTGCTCGCCGATACGGACTGTGCCTTCACCCTCCGCTCCGATGTCAGCCTTCCAGCGGCCCTGCACCGAGTCGAAGGTCAACAGGTGCGCCGTGGCCGCCGCCCCACCTTTGATTTCATTCAGATGCACCACCTGAAGCCGGTTACCCGCCCGAGGATCATGGTCAGGGCGCTCGATTGCGCCCAGGGCCGCACGCAGTGCCAGGCGACCGATGCGTCCCATTCCGTTGATTCCAACTCTCATCGTGTGCCTCTTGTCGATTCAATAGTTCTTGAATCATAAGTTCGATTTATGACAAAACCGTGAGCCCGGTTCGGGCCGACCAGCCGCTTGGGCCAGACCCTGGCAGAGACAGCCTTAGCAGCAGTGTCCCGGGTTGCGCGCGGGTGAGGATTCGGCGGGCGAGCAGCACACCTGCGCCGTTACAGCCTCGCGGGTGGGCTCGGCCGCGAACAATCGGACGTAAAAACGGATGCTGGCCTGAAGATCCTGGACATGCACATGGAGGTGAAAGCGTTTCATGGAGACCTCCGGTATCAGCATCGGGTTGGAGTCGCGCAGGCCTTGATG
>JBIKVK010000048.1:0-17054 GCA_044356835.1 Burkholderiaceae bacterium | reverse complement strand
CTGACCGCACTGGGCTTGGGCCAGTCCTCTGCGGTTGGGATCGGCGGCGATCCGGTCAACGGCCTCAAGCACATCGATGTGCTGAAACTTTTCAACGAAGACCCTGACACCGATGCGGTGGTGATGATTGGTGAAATCGGTGGCTCAGACGAAGAAACTGCCGCCTATTGGGTTCGTGACCACATGAAAAAACCGGTGGTCGGTTTCATCGCCGGCGTCACCGCACCCCCGGGCAAACGCATGGGCCATGCGGGCGCCATCATTTCGGGGGGTAAGGGCACAGCCCAGGAAAAACTCTCGGTGATGGAGTCCTGTGGTATCCGCGTGACCCGTGACCCTTCCGAGATGGGTCAGTTACTCAAATCCGTTCTTTGATCCTCTGGAGGGCAGTGCATCATGCTCGAATGGCTTTCCTCACCGACCTTTTGGATCGCGGTCGCCCAGATCATCATGATCGACATCCTCCTGGGGGGGGACAATGCGGTCGTGATTGCGCTCGCCTGCCGCAACCTGCCCGAGGCTCAGCGCCGACTGGGTATTCTCTGGGGCACCTTTGGCGCGATCATCCTGCGGGTCATTCTGATCTTCTTTGCCGTGACGCTCCTGCAGTTTCCCTACCTGCGCCTGGTGGGCGGAGCATTGCTGATCTGGATCGGGGTGAAACTGCTCGTGCCTGAAGAGGGCGACGGCCACGGCGATTTGCAGGGCGGCTCGACGCTGATGTCGGCCATCAAGACCATTATCGTGGCCGACTTCGTAATGAGCCTGGACAACGTCATCGCAATCGCCGGCGCAGCTCAGCGCACCGAGGGCGGACAGCAGATGTTCCTGGTGATCTTCGGCTTGCTGGTCAGCATTCCGATCATCGTCTGGGGCAGCACGCTGGTGCTCAAGCTCATCGACCGATATCCGATCGTGGTGACCCTGGGCGGTGCGCTGCTCGGCTATATCGCTGGTGACCTGATGGTCAAGGATCCCGCCATCCTCGCCTGGTCCGAAGCCTTCGCTGAATCGCTCGGTCTCAGCATGGGCAATCTTGGACGTCTCGCGGGCCTCGTGGGCGCGATCGCCGTGGTCGTGGCGGGCAAGGTGCTGGCTGCCCGTCAGCAAAAACCGGCCGCCGAGGCCTGAACAGGACGTGCGCCATGACGACGACGAGCGACACCCCGTTTCGCACCTGGATGTGCCTGATCTGCGGGTGGATCTACGACGAGGCAGCAGGACTGCCTGAGGAGGGCATCGCTCCCGGTACGCGCTGGGAGGATGTCCCCATGAACTGGACCTGCCCGGAATGTGGCGCCCGCAAGGAAGACTTCGAGATGGTCGAAGTCTGACCGCAGAGGGCGCCTGCCGAGGTGCCGATCCGGGGGTCGGCTGTGGTCAGGATTTTCGGACGACCGCATAGCGGGCCAGTGTTCTCTTCCTGGCTTCATCGTGATCGACGATCGGCAGGGGGTAGTCGCGGCCCAACTCGATGCCCGCCGACTTGAGCTCGATCGGAGGGCATCGCCAGGGCGCGTGAATCGACGCATCGGACAGACCGGTCAGGCTCTTGATGTATCTTCGGATGAACTTGCCCTCCGGGTCGAAGCGCTCCGACTGAGTCACCGGATTGAAGATCCGAAACCAGGGTTGTGCATCGCAGCCGCTCGATGAGGCCCATTGCCAGCCGCCGTTGTTTGCCGCCAGATCGAAATCGATCAGCTTCTGGGCAAACCAGGCTTCGCCCAGGCGCCAGTCGATGCCCAGGTCTTTGGCCAGGAACGATGCGGTCACCATGCGCAAGCGGTTGTGCATATAACCGCTGTGCTCGAGTTGCAGCATGGCAGCATCAACCAAGGGATAACCGGTGCGCCCCTCGCACCAGGCCTTGAAATGGTCGGCATGGTTGTCCCAAGAAATAGCGTCGTATTCAGGGCGAAACGACGCGTTGACCACGCGGGGATGGTGCCAGAGGATCTGAAAATAGAAATCCCGCCAGATCAGTTCGGACAGCCAGGTCTGAGCGCCCTCCGACGCCGCTGCGTCTGCCTGATGGGTCTGCCAGGCGAGACGAGCCAATGAGCGGATCGAGACGGTCCCAAAGCGCAAATGAACTGAAAGGTAGGACGGTCCCTTGAGGGCCGGGTAATCGCGCGCCGCTTGATAGCGTCCGATCCGGTGCGAGAAATCCTCGAGCAGTGTCCGGGCGCCCGCCTCGCCGGCCCGGATGCCCAGCGCCTCCAGATCGGTGGGTTCGAAGCCGATCGCGTGCAGGTCCGGCACACCGGCGCTCTCGCGAGCGACCGGCGCCAGGCGCCCGTCCAGCCGAATGGGATGTTCCGCGAGTGCCGAAGCGTTCAGACGTTTGAGCCAGGCACGCTTGTAGGGCGTGAAGACCGAAAAGCTGCGCCCGTCCTGGGTCAGCACCTCATCGGTCTCAAAGATCACCTGATCCTTGCAGGTCACCCATGCGCAACCCAGACCGGCCAGCGCTGCGCCGACAGCCTGGTCTCGCGCCACGGCTGCGGGCTCATAGTCGCGGCCGGCGTATACCGAGGACACGCCCAAGGTCTTTGCCAGCGCAGGGATCAACGTGACCGGGTCGCCCACCAGCACCCTGAGCGCCCCGCCCTGGGCGCGTAGCTCATGATCGAGTTGGGTCAGGGACTGGTGAATGAAATCGACCCTGCGGTCGCGGCGGGGCAGCGGATCGAGGATTGCGCGGTCGAAGACGAAGACGAGGTGGACTCGTCTGTGGGCTGCGAGCGCCGCGGCCAGTGCCGCGTGATCGCTCAGTCTCAGGTCGCGACGCAGCCAGACCAGCGCATCGGTCGCTGGGTTGTTGGGGGTTGAGGTCATGGGAATGCTCGCTCGGAGGGGAGGGGCCTTATAATCGGCTGATGACGTCAGACAGCGCTTCCAACCTTACCGGTCAATTTCTCATCGCCATGCCCAGCATGGATGATCCGAACTTTGGCGGTACGCTGATCTATATCGCAGAGCATAACGAAAAGGGCGCGCTGGGTCTGGTAGTGAACCGGCCCATGGAGCTCGATCTCGGGGGATTGTTCGAGCGGCTCGAGCTGAAGCTCGAAGACCCCGCGCTCGCGCGCCGTCCGGTGTTTGCCGGGGGGCCCGTGCAGGGCGACCGTGGGTTTGTGCTTCATCAGCCGGTGGGCGAATGGCATTCAACGGTCGCCGTGCGGGATGACTTCGGACTCACCTCGTCGCGCGATGTGCTCGAGGCAGTCGCATCGGGCCGAGGACCCGCGCGCCTGACCGTGATGCTCGGTTATTCAGGCTGGGGGCCTGGCCAACTGGAAGACGAGGTGTCGCGCAACTCCTGGCTGACCGTCGAGGCTCAGTCAGAGGTCATCTTCGACACGCCGCCCGAGCTTCGCCTCCAGGCCGCCTTCCGCCTTCTGGGTTTCGATCCAGCCTTTCTTGCGACTGTCCCGGGTCATGCCTGAGGTCGACCCCGCTCGCCAGCTTGGTCCGCAGGCCGTCGAATGCCTGCTCGCATTCGACTTCGGCACCCGTTTCGTCGGCGTCGCGATCGGCAACACCCTCAACGCGGACGCGCGTCCTCTGCGTGTCATTGAACATCGGTCGAACGATCAGCTGTTTGCCGCGATCACCCGTCTCCTTGACGAGTGGGCTCCCGACCGTCTGGTCGTGGGTGTTCCACGGCATATCGACGGCCAAGCACATGAAATGACGGCTCGGGCCGAGCGATTTGCGCGTCAGCTCGAAGGGCGATTTTCAAAGCCGGTGCATCGCGTCGACGAACGTTACTCGTCGGTGGAGGCTGATCGCGGCCTGGGTGTGGAGCCGGGGCTGCGTTCGACCCGGCGCAATGACGCGCTCGCTGCGTCGGTGATCCTTCGCCAATACCTCGGCAATGTTTCGGGGGGCGCCCATGTCCACTGAGCTGGATGCCGAAGCGGCCTATCGCAGCCTGCGGGATCAGGTCGATCGTGCCCGGCTCGATCGGCCCGAGATCCACCTGGTGGGCATTCACAGTGGCGGCGCTTGGGTGGCCGAGCGCTTGCACCGCGAACTTGGGCTGTCCACGCCGCTGGGCTATCTATCAAGTGCCTTTCATCGCGATGATTACGATCGGCGCGGGCTACCGGCTGGGATCAAGGGCTCTGACCTGCCCTTCGACGTCTCGGGGACCGACCTCATCCTGGTCGACGACATACTGTTTACCGGCCGTACGGTCAGGGCGTCGCTCAACGAGATTTTCGATTACGGTCGACCCGCCCGCGTGAGGCTGGCCGTGCTGATCGATCGGGGAGGGCGCGAACTGCCGATTGCCGCCGACTTTGTCGGTGTGATTCATCCGCTCGATGCGTCCCGCAGTTTCGCACTTGACCGGTCGGCCGCGGGTTCCTTCGTGCTGACGATCGAATGAGCCCCGTACGTCCGCCCGTTCGTCTTCGACCCGGTCCTTGAACGCCTCCCTCTGACCACCGCCCCATGCCCGCGAGACACCCCCAGCTGAACGCCCACGGCGAGCTCAAGCACCTGCTCACCATCGAAGGCCTGCCCCGTGATCTCATCCATCGGATCCTGGATACCGCGGCCGGTTTTGTCGGCGTATCCGATCGCGAGGTGAAGAAAGTGCCGCTCCTGAGGGGCGTCTCGGTCTTCAACCTTTTTTTCGAAAATTCGACCCGAACCCGGACCACGTTCGAGATTGCGGCCAACCGGCTGTCGGCCGATGTGGTCAACCTCAACATCAATACCTCGTCGACCGCCAAGGGCGAGTCGCTGCTGGACACCATCGACAACCTGGTCGCGATGCACGCCGATATGTTCGTCGTGCGGCATGCCCAGAGCGGTGCGCCCTTTTTGATCGCCGATCATGTCGACCGCACGCGCGGCAATGTCCATGTGATCAATGCCGGCGATGGGCGTCATGCCCACCCGACCCAGGGGCTCCTGGACGTCTATACCATCCGCCATTTCAAGGGCAGCTTTCACAACCTGACCGTGGCGATCGTGGGCGACGTACTGCACTCGCGGGTGGCCCGGTCCGACATCCATGCCTTGAGTACGCTCGGTGTGCCTGAGATCCGCGTGATTGGCCCGGCGACACTGGTGCCCTCGGGCATCGAGCACATGGGAGTCAGGGTGTTCCATGACATGCACGAGGGGCTTCGCGATGTCGATGTCGTGATCATGCTGCGCCTTCAGAATGAGCGCATGCGCGGTGCGCTGTTGCCGTCCGCCCAGGAGTACTTCAAGCATTACGGGCTCACCGAGGACAAGCTCGCGCGGGCCAAACCGGACTGCATCGTGATGCATCCGGGTCCGATGAACCGTGGCGTCGAGATTGACTCCGCGGTGGCCGATGGACCCCAGGCGGTGATCCTTGAGCAGGTCACCTTTGGTATTGCCGTCAGGATGGCGGTCATGAGTCTTCTTTCCAAATCATGAGCGATTTCAACGGTCTCACCGTTACGGGTGCGCGCCTGATCGACCCTGAGCGTTCGCTCGACATCGCCCCGAGCCCGGCATCGCGTGTGCATGTTCGAGACGGCCGCATTGTCGCGATCGGAGACGCTCCCCACGGATTTGCCGCCGCCTCTGTCTACGAAGCCGGAGGACGGGTACTCATGCCCGGTCTGGTCGATCTGTCCGCGCGTCTTCGCGAGCCCGGTTTCGAATACAAGGCCACGCTCGAATCCGAAATGCGCGCTGCGCTTGCGGGTGGCGTGACCAGCCTTTCCTGCCCGCCCGATACCGACCCGGTGCTGGATGAACCCGGTCTCGTCGAGATGCTCAAGCACCGGGCGCGCAGCATCGACGGTGCCCGGCTGTTCCCGCTGGGGGCACTGACCGTCGGACTGAAGGGCGAAAAAATCACCGAAATGGCCGAGCTGGTCGAGGCTGGTTGTGTCGGGTTTTCGCAGGCGCTTGCGCCGATCAACGATATCCAGGTGCTCTTGCGGGCGATGCAATATGCGAAGACCTTCAGCTTTCGCCTCTGGTTGCACCCCCAGGATCCGCACCTGTCCCGCGGGGGTGTTGCGCACAGCGGTCCGTATGCCAGTCGTCTCGGGCTTTCTGGCGTGCCGGTCATTGCCGAAACCGTCGCGCTGCATACCCTGTTCGAGCTGATCCGTAGCACCGGCTGTTCGGTGCACCTGCTTCGATTGTCCTCGGCCGCCGGAATCGAACTGGTGCGCAGGGCGCGTCGCGAGGGTCTGCCGGTGACTTGCGATGTGTCGGCCCACCATCTGCACATGACCGATCTGGATATCGGGTTCTTCGACAGCAACTGCAGAGTCGATCCTCCTTTCCGGTCGGAGCGCGATCGGGACGCGATCAGGGCGGGGCTGGCCGACGGCGTGATCGATGCCGTGTGTTCCGACCATACTCCGGTCGATGACGACGCCAAGCTCCTGCCCTTTGCTGAGGCGGAGGCCGGAGTCACGGGCCTCGAACTCCTTCTCCCGCTGGTGCTGAAGTGGTGTACCGAGGCCGACCTGCCGCTTGTGCAGGCCCTGAGGTGCGTCACCAGCGGCCCGGCGCGCGTGTTGGGCATCGAGCCGCCCAGTCTTGCGCCGGGCGCCCCCGCCGATCTGTGTCTTTTCGATCCCGATGAGCACTGGACCGTGTCTCGCGGCACCCTGGTGAGCCAGGGCTCGCACACGCCCTATCTGGGGCGTTCGGTGCCGGGGCGAATCCACGCCACCTGGGTGTCTGGGCGGCAGGTCTGGCCGGATCAATCCTGATCCCGGCGTGAGCGCCCTTCGCCTGATCGGGCGAGTGCCCGCCATGCTCCTGCTGCTGGTCATCGGGCTGGCCACCGTGGTGCTGGCCTTTCCCTTCATGGGCTTTTCCCGGCGCGACCGCGTCATCGCTGCCTGGTCCGAGGGCCTGTTGCGGGTCTGTGGGGTCTCGGTTCAAAGCATTGATCCGCCCGCACCGGAGCCGGCAGCTGAACCGAGGAGCAGCGACGGGTCCGACCCCGGCGCGACGGTCGGTACGCTACTGGTCTGCAACCATGTGAGCTGGCTCGACATTTTCGTGATCCTGGCTCGGCGACCCGCGCATTTCGTCGCGAAGAGCGAAATTGCAACCTGGCCCCTGGCGGGCCGCCTGGTGCGCGGCGCGGGCACGCTCTTCATCGAGCGGGGCCGTCGCCATGCCGTGCACCAGCTGAACGAACGGATCGGCTCGATGCTCAACGCGGGGCGCTGTGTGGCCGTTTTTCCGGAGGGCACGACGAGCGACGGCCGCAGGCTGTTGCCGTTTCATGCCAATCTGATCGAGCCTGCGCTGCGCTGCGGCGCTCCGGTAGTACCGATCGGACTGCGCTATCTGCGGCCCGACGGCGCGCCTCACGAGGCCATCGACTTCACCGGCGACACGAGTCTCGTCGCTTCGATGCTCAGGGTGTTCGGTTCTGCCCGAGTCGTGGTCCAAGTGCACGCGTTGCCGGCAGTCTCGGGCCCGAGTCGGCACGCGGTGGCGCAGGCCGCGCGCCGCGCGATGGCTGAGCGGCTGGATTTGCCGACCGAGGACAATACCGGCCCCCTGCACCGCGCGATCGAGGGAGGAGCTAGGCCCCAGGCGTGATCGCCTCGCAGGCGACCTGAATGCAGGACTGGTCGAGCAGGCGTACCGCCGTCAGTTGCCGACCCCAGACACATCCCGTGTCGATGGCCATCAGATCCGGCCGAAGGATGAGGCCCAGACTGGACCAGTGCCCGAATACGATGGGTGTGTCTGCGCTGTGGCGCCCTGGACAGTCGAACCAGGGCAGGTAGCCGTCGGGGGCTGCGTCGAGGCCTTCCTTGGTGTCGAACTCCATATCACCGTCTGCGCTGCAAAAGCGCAGCCGCGTGAGCGCGTTGACGATCAGCCGCAGCCGGTCGGTCCCGGTGAGTGCGGGATCCCAGCGGGTCGGGCGATTGCCGTACATCTGGTGCATAAAGGCTTTCCAGTGCGGTCCGGCGATCACTGCGCTCGCCTCCTCTGCGAGCCTTACGGCCAGTTCAGCGCTCCACTGCGGCAGCACGCCCGCGTGCACCATCAGCCAGCCGCTCTCAAAATGGGCGAGCGGCTGTTGGCGCAGCCAGTCCAGCAATTCGTCCCGGTCCGGGGCACTGAGGATTTCATCGAACGTGTCGCCCCGATGGGGCTTGCGGGCGCCCGCCGCAATGGCCAGCAGGTGGAGGTCGTGGTTGCCCAGTACGGTGGTGATCCGGTCCTGATGGGCATGCATCCAGCGCAGGGTCTCGAGCGACTCTGGCCCCCGGTTCACCAGGTCCCCTGTCAGCCAAAGATGAGCATCCGCGGGAAGTCTCCCGAGAAGATCGAGGAAGCTCCCCAGGCAACCTTGCACATCGCCAATGGCCCAGATCGTTGATCTCATGCCTGTCTCTGATACGTCGACTGCGGGTACGTTGCACGATACGGCGTATCATGCGCGCGCAGGATGTCCGGGAAATGTCAGCCCAGCCCTCCCGGCCGCATACTCGCATAACTGGGCACATCAGACCTTTCCGCTACCATGCCCCTATCGCCCCTCATTTTCAAAGCCTATGACGTCCGCGGCATCGTCGATGAAACACTCACCGAGACTGCGACCCGTTCGATTGGCCATGCCATGGGACTCGCTGCGGCGGCGCGCGGGATCACCGAAGTGGTTGTCGGGCGCGATGGACGCCTGTCCGGACCCCGTCTGATCGCCTCGCTCACCGAGGGGTTTCTGGCTGCCGGTCTGGATGTGATCGACATCGGTGCGGTGACCACCCCGATGGTCTATTTTGCAGCGTTTGACCTCGGCTGTGGAACCGGGGTCGCGGTGACGGGCAGTCACAATCCGCCCGAATACAACGGCCTCAAGATGATGATCGCGGGCGACGCCCTCTATGGCGATGCGATTCAGGCCTTGCGCCAGAGGATAGAGGCAGGTTTGCCACCCGCGGCCCGCCCGCGAGGCCAGCGGCGCGTCCTGGAGATCGGGGCCCGCTATCGCAGCCGGATCATCGGGGACGTGCGCTTGGCCCGACCGATGCGCATTGCGATCGACTGCGGCAATGGCATCGCAGGAGCGGTGGCCCCGGACCTTTTCAGAGCCTTGGGCTGTGAGGTGGTCGAACTCTTCTGTGAAGTGGATGGGCATTTCCCGAATCACCATCCCGATCCGGCCCGTCCGGAAAATCTCGCCGATCTGACGGCCTGCCTGGCGCGTGGGCAGGCTGAACTGGGTCTCGCCTTCGACGGCGACGGCGACCGCCTGGGCGTGGTGACCCCTCGTGGCCAGATCATCTATCCCGACCGGCAGCTGATGCTGTTCGCTCAGGACGTGCTGTCGAGAAATCCCGGTGCAGAGATCATTTACGACGTGAAGTGCAGCCGCAATCTCGCGCCCTGGATCCGCAGCCATGGGGGGCGCCCGCTGATGTGGCGTACCGGCCATTCCCTGGTCAAGGCCAAGCTCAAGGAAACCGGTTCGCCCTTTGCCGGCGAGATGAGCGGTCACATCTTCTTCAAGGAGCGCTGGTACGGTTTCGACGATGGCCTCTACGCGGGCGCGCGCTTGCTTGAGATCGTCTCGCGAGCGGCTGATCCGGGCCGATTGCTCGAGGCCCTGCCCGACTCCTTGACCACCCCCGAGCTCCAGCTGTGGACCGAAGAGGGCGAAAATTTCTCACTGGTCGAGACCTTGAAGCGGGACGCTCGGTTCGAAGGAGCGATCGAGCGGATCACGATCGACGGCATTCGGGTGGAATACGCGGACGGTTTCGGACTGGCCCGGCCCTCAAACACCACCCCGGTGGTGGTACTGCGCTTCGAGGCCGACAATCCCGGCGCGATGGAGCGTATCCAGTCGGACTTTCGCGCCGCGATCCTGGCGATCAAGCCCGAAGCCGCGCTGCCGTTCTGAGTCCTGGGTGTGCCGGGTCGGGTCGCAGCCCGATCGCCGTGCTCGGCCGGCCGTCCGTTGGGTCAGGCCGGAACCGACCCGCGAGGAGGGTCCCTACGGTGACAGGAGGGAGCGCAGGGTTCAGCGCTGGGAGCCACTCGATGGACCCGGTGCAGGCGCCGGCGCAGGTGATGGAGCAGGTACGAGCAGGGCATTGACCTGAGTGAGGTCGGTTTCCTTCAGCGAGGCCGAGGTCGTCCTCAGGCGCAGGCCATTCAGGATGGCCTCGTAACGGGCCCGGGCCAGGTCGCGACGGGTCGTGAACAGCTGCTGCTGGGCATTGAGAACATCGATATTGATCCGTACCCCGACCTGGTATCCGAGCAGATTGGAATCCAGCGCAAGTTGACTCGAGCGCTCGGCCGCTTCCAAAGCCCGAATCTGGGCGAGACCGCTATTGACGACGTAGAAGGATTGCCGTGCGCTGAGCTCGGCCTGCCGCTGGGCCGTCTCGAGGTCGGAGCGGGATTTGTCGAACGCCGAGAGCGCTTCGCGAACTCGAGCGTCGGCCCCGCCGCCTGTGTAAAGGGGCTTGGCGATCTGAATGCCCACCGCACCGACCATGGCGGTGGTGCCGATCGTGCTGACCGTGCTGTTACGCTGGTGCGTGACAGAGCCCACCAGGTCGACCGTGAACTGAGTGGCCGCCCGCTGGCGTTCGATCTCGCGCCGGGCGACTTCGCTGCTGATGCGCTGTTGCTGCACGTTGTAGTTGTTGTCTCGGGCGGCCGAGGTCCAGTTGGTCTCCTGGGCGGGCTGTGGACCTTCGAGCGTGACGCCTGGGCGCAGCACGTGGATATCGCCAAAGGCCCGGCCGATCAGCGTGCCCAGGGCGGCACGCTTGACCTCCACATCGTTCAAGGCGGACAGTTCCTGAGCGGTCGCCAGATCGAATCGCGCCTGTGCCTCCTGCTGATCGGTGATGGTCGCGGTGCCCACCTCGAAGTTACGGCGTGCCGCGGCAAGCTGCTCGGTAATGGCGCGTTTTTGGGCGCGGATCGTCGCCAGATTGTCTTGGGAGCCCAGCAAGTCGAAATAGGCCTGGGACACCCTCAGGATCAGATCCTGCTGGGCGAGCTCCAAGGCAATTTCGCTCGCGGTCACCTGAAGGCGACTCTGTTCCAGAGCCTCGACGTTTTGCAACCGGAACAGCGGATAGCTGAGCTGAACCCCGAGGGTCGTGGGTTGAAAATCCCGGGTCCGTCCGGGCTCCGGGTCGTAATGCTGTAGCTGGGAGTTGAGTGTGCTGTTGACGCTTGGCCTCAGTGCGGCCTGCGCGGCCTCTGCTCGCGCCCGTACGGTTTCGAGCTGAGCCCGGGCGCTCGCGACCTGGGGATCGTTGGCCTGCGCGAGGCGGAAGGCCTGAACCAGATCGAGCGTCGATGCGCTTGATGCGCCATGGCCCATCAGCGCGCAGGCGAGGGCAAGGGCGAGGACGTGGCGTTTCATCTGAAGCTCCGATCTTCTTCGAGGGGAAGTGGTGTTCGACGCAGCCACGGGGCGGTAAGGACCCGACTCCCGAAGCGCACTCAGAACTTAAAAAACAAATTTCTGCTGGTGCGGGAAGCCGGTCAAGGCGGGTGCAACCGTATCGAAAAGAATCTCGGTGGCAAATTCTCGGGCCGAGGTCCGGACGATCAGTTGGGCGTTCATGATCGGTTCGTTCCCTACGATCGCGAGCAGTCGCCCGCCTGCGGCAAGCAGCGCGAGCAGGTCGGCGGGTACGAACGCAACCGACCCGGACAGCACGATCAAGTCGAAGGATTCGCCCAGCGTGCAGGATGCAAGGCCATTGCCTTCACGGACATCCACCGAGCCCAGACCCGCACGCGCGAGATTGCCACGGGCGAAAGCAGCCAGTTCGGGCCGGAGCTCGTAGCTCACGACCCGATCAGCCTGGCGGGCGAGCAACGCCGCCATGAATCCGGAGCCCGTGCCGATCTCGAGCACTTTATCGGCACGATCGACCGCTGCCGCCTGCAGGAGGCGGGCCTCGACCTTGGGCGCCAGCATCACCTCTCCGGTCGCGCCCGAGGGCAGGTCGAGCGGAATTTCCATGTCGGCGAAGGCCAGTGTCCGGCAGGAGGGCGGCACGAAATTCTCCCGCTTCAGTCCGGCGAGGGTTTCCAGCACCTTGGGGTCCAGCACATCCCAGGGGCGGATCTGCTGTTCGACCATGTTGAAACGGGCTCGTTCGAAATCCATCGCTGAACCGTCCGGCAGGAAGAAGGAGAAGAACAGGATTTTATCAACCCGGGGGCAGACCGGCAGGGTTTATCGTCCTCCCACCACGAACGGCCCGGGCCAGGTCGTCAAGCAGGGAGTAAAGCACCGGCACAACCAGGAGCGTGAGGAGCGTGGAGGCGATCAGACCTCCAATGACCGCATGGGCGAGCGGTCCGCGCTGCTCCGAACCCTCACCGATCCCCAAAGCGAGGGGAAGCATGCCGAACACCATCGCGAGTGTGGTCATCAGGATGGGCCGCAGGCGAATCTCGGCTGCGCCCAGCAGCGCGGCTGACCGCTCGATGCCCTGCTCCCTTGCCTTGTTGGCGAAATCGATCAGGAGAATGGCATTCTTGGTGACCAGACCCATCAGCATGATGAAACCGATGACCGAGAAGATGTTGAGCGAGGACCGCCATACGAGAAGCGCCACGATGACGCCGAGCAGCGACAGCGGGAGCGACGCCATGATCGATACGGGTTGGATGAAGCTGCCAAATTGAGAGGCGAGGATCATGTAGATGAAAATCACCGCCAGCGCCAGCGCTTGGACGGCGTAGCCGAAACTCTCAGCCATGTCCTTATTGCCCCCGCCGATCGCCAGTCGATAGCCGGGCGGCAGCGAGATGGCATCCAGGTGGGGCTGAAGCATCGCCCCAACAGTACCTGCGGCAACACCGTCGGCATTGGCTGAGATCAAGACTTCGCGAGTCAGTGACTTCCGATTGATCTGGGTAGGCCCCAAGCCAGGGTTGAATTGCGCAATCTGTCGCGCAGCCACCATCCTGGGGTTGCCGTCGGCGTCGTTTTGCGTCGAGGTGATGGACAGGCTCTCCAGGTCGGCCACCGAGCTGCGCCCGCTGAGGGGCAGCCGAACCCGGACATCGTAGTTCTCGTCATCGGGTGCCCGCCAGGTGGTTGCGGCCTCGCCGGCGAGCAGCGGCCGAAGCGCCGATGCAAGGCGCGAGACGCTTGCTCCGAGATCCGAGGCCAGCGCTCGGTCGACCTCGACAGAGATCGTCGGCTTGGCAGGCTTTGCGCTCGAGTCGATTTCGACGATGGACTCGCGCCCCAGTGACTGGTTCACCTTGATCATGGCCGACTTGACCGACTCGCTAATTCGTTCGAGTTCACGAAGGTCCTGTCCTTGAACGCTGACCTGGATGGGCTTGCCTGATCCGACCGCGACCGGGGCGCCAATGTCGGTCACCGTGATCCCGGCGATCTGCCGGAGTCTTTCCCGAAGGGGCGCGCGAAGCTGCTGCACCGACAGCGGTCGTTCGTTACGTGGCAAGAGTCGTGCGTACACCAAGGCATAATTGCGCCCGGCAACAATCCCGGTGTTGATCGTCGCGTAGGTATTGATGACGCCGCCCACTTCCTTCAGCACGCCCTCAACCTGACGAACCCGCTGTTCGGTGAAGGCGATCGGCGAGCCCGCAGGCGTATAGAAGACCACCTGAAGTTCGTTGTTGTCGGCTTGCGGCGCAAACTCCTGACCTACCCAGCGGGCGAGCGGAAACGCCGAGAAAAAAGCGACGAGGGCCACCACCATGGTGAGGGCGCGATGTCGAAGCCCCCAGCCGAGCAGCTTGACATAGCCTCGCTCAAGCCGAGCCATCAGGGCCTGGAAGGCGCGCAGAATACGCCCGATCGGACCGCGTCCGGGCCCGCCATGCACCGCCGGGTCATGCCAGACCGACGACAGCATCGGGTCCAGCGTGAATGAAACGAGCATGGACAGCATGACGGCAAACGCGACCGTGATGCCGAATTCGCGGAAAAATTTTCCGATGATCCCACCCATGAACCCCACAGGCAAAAACACCGCGACGATGGTCAGCGTGGTTGCCGTCACGGCAAGCCCAATCTCCCGGGTCCCGTCGATCGCCGCAGAGCGTGGATCTTTGCCCATGGCCTGGTGGCGCACGATGTTCTCACGCACCACGATCGCATCGTCAATCAGCAGACCCACGCAAATCGACAGCGCAAGGAGGGTGAGCAGGTTGATCGTGAAGCCCATGGCGAACATCACCAGGAAGGTGCCGATCAGGCAGATGGGCAGCGTGAGGCCGGTGATCACGGTCGATCGCCATGAAGACAGGAACAGGAACACGATCAGGATGGTGAGAATGGCCCCTTCGACAATGTTGCGCTGGACGCTCGCCACAGAATTTCGAATCGCAGTGGACGCGTCCCGCACCACGACGACTTCGACATCGGGGGGTAATTCGGCGCGCAAATCGCCTGCAACGCGCCGAACCCCGTTGACGACCCCGATGGTGTTTTGCCCCTGTGCTTTGACGATGTCGAGCGAGACGGCCGGCTGACCGTCCACCAGAGCCAAGCTGTCGCGCTCTTGTTCGCCGTCGGTGATGTCGGCGACCTGCGAAAGGAGGACCGGCACCCCCCCCCGACGCGCGACGATGATCTGGCCAAATTCAGCGACCGATGTGATGCGTGCCCGGATCTGCACGACCTGCTCACGATCGCGCCCGATCAAGGTGCCCGCGGGGAGTTCCTGGTTTTCGCTTCGCAGGGCGCTCACGATTTGATCAACCCCGACGCGCAGGGCCTCCATATCGCTCGGGCGCAGCGAGATCATGACCTCTCGCCTCACACCGCCGACCAGCGTGACCCGGCCGACGCCCTTCACGTTCTCGATTCGGCGCTTGACGATCTGCTCGGCCAGGGTGGTCAGCTCCCGAGCACCGCGGTGATTTGAGCGCAATGCGAGCGAAACCACCGGGTTGTCGTCCGGGTTGACTCGCGATACGGTCGGCTCCTTGACCTCGGGTCTGAAGCTTGCCCGGATCAGTGCGATCTTTTCACGGACGTCCTGTGCTGCCTGCGCCGGATCGATCGACAGATCGAACCGGACGATCACGACCGAACTGCCCTCGTAGGAGCGAGAAGACAATTCGTTGACACCGCTGATGGTGTTGACCTGCTCTTCGATCTTTCGGGTCACGTCGTTTTCGACTACCTCGGGCGAGGCGCCCGGATATTCGGTGATCACGACAACGACTGGAAAATTCACGTCCGGGAACTGATCGACCGGCAAGCGGTTGTAGGAAAACAGTCCCAGCACCACGAAGGCGAGCATCATCATCGTCGCGAAGACGGGATGCTGGATGGAGACGCGGGTGAACCACATGCGAGGCTGCCGGGCGTTCCGGTTCAGCGCGTTACCGAGATGCGCACCCGCGACCCCGGCGTCAGCGGCCCGAGGTTCTGGCGCACGATACGGTCGCCGATGTGCAGGCCCGTTCGAACCTCGGCAACACCAATGAAGCCTCCGGGTGCGCTTGCAGACTCGTCGATGACCCCGGTCTCAACGGCACGCTCAATGATGCGCTCGCCTTCGATCAGGTACACGAAGCGCTCGCGGCCGCGCTCGCGGAGGGCGCTGAGCGGCAGCAGGATCAGACCATCGCGTTCGTCAATCGTGAGCGAGCCCTGTGCGAACATTCCAGCGCGAAGGCGCTCATCGGTCTGCTCCAGACCCAGGTAGACCGCCACCGAACGGGTGCCGGCCGCAGTGGCCGGATTGATGCGCAGCACTCGGGCGCCGCCGGGCTGGGCAATGCCTTCGATTCGTAGGGCAGCGCGTTGCCCGATCCGAACCGACGCGATGTCCGAGGCGGGCACGGCGGCTTCGACCTCGATTCTTCTCAGGTCGACGATCGAGACGATCCGCGCGTCGGGTGAGACTTTCTCGCCCGCCTGGACGAAGCGTTGCGCGATCAGGCCGCTCATCGGGGCCAGGACCCGGGTGTCCGCCAGAGCCTTGCGGGCTTGTGCCAGCATCGCTTCGGCGCCGTCGCGTGCAGCTGCAGCCACATCGACCGCCGATTGCGCATTGTCGAAGGCATTTTGAGAAATGAACGCCTTGTCGAGCAGCCGGGCGTTGTTTTCGAGGGTGCGCCGGGCCTGGTCCAGCTGCGCCTGGGCCGAACGCAGCTGCGCAACGCGTTCGTTCACTCTCAGTTCGAATTCAGTCGGGTCGATTCGGGCGATCAGTTGGCCGGCGGAAACTTGCATGCCCTCTCGCAACGCAATCTCGACGATATCGCCCGAGACCCGCGAGCGCACCAGAGTTTGCGTCGGGGCCGTCAAGGTGCCCGAAAGCGGGAGCGTACGCGTCAGGCGACCCGCCTCGATCGTGAGCAAATCCGTTGCGGAAAGCTCGATGAGGGTGTCGGCAGGCGCCGTGGTGCGCGGGTCGCCTGAGCTCGAAGATGCGCTTGACATCGATCGCTCGCGCACCCCGAACCCGATGAGCGCGGCGCCCGCAAGTATGGCCACCATCAGCGAGAGCAGTAGCGTGCGGCGTTTCATGTCGGGCATGCCGGGGAAGATTGGGCGAGGCCGCGGAGCACCATGTCGATGTGGGCTTCCAGCAGGCGCTCGTTCGACACGGGGAACGCGTCGGTGCAGCAGGGCTGGATCGAATGGTTCCAGATGGCGCGCAACACCAGGGGGGCGAGGAACAGGTGCGCGGCTGCTTCGGAATCGACGGGTCTGAACTCGCCGGTCTGAATCCCCCGATCGATGAGCTGGGCGAGCAGTCGGTGATTGGGCAGAGAAACCTCGTCTTGAAAAAAGCGTGCGACCTCCGGGAAGTTGCCTGCTTCGGCCACGATCAGTTTGGCGATTCCGGCCAGTTTGGTTTCTCCGACCTGCTTCCACCAGCCCAGGATGAATCGCCTCAGGAGCTCGGCGCTTGAAGCATTTGAGCCTGTCACCTCACGCTGGAAATTTTCAATCAACGGCACGATATTGGCCCGAACCACGGCCATGAACAGTTGATCTTTACCCTCGTAGTAGAGGTAGAGCGTGCCCTTGCTCACCCCGGCGCGCGCCGCTACGTCGTCGAGCCGGGTGGCTGCGAACC
>JBIKVK010000047.1:0-17099 GCA_044356835.1 Burkholderiaceae bacterium | reverse complement strand
AGATGCCCGATCACGTCCTGCAGAAAGCGGATCGGCAAATTGTCGATGCAATAGTACCCGTCATCCTCGAGCACTTTCAGAGCGATCGATTTTCCCGAGCCGGACATGCCGGTGATGAGGATGACACGCATCGTCTGATGTTAGCTGGAAACCGGGAACCGCGTTCAGACGACGGCGATCGTCGCTGACTTATACATCGGGATCCTCGGAGTCGATCAGCTGGCGCTGCCGCTCGATGAAATCACCCATGGTGTCAAAGCCGCGCAGCTGCAGCACCGTGCTGCGCACCGCGGCCTCGGTCAGCACCGCCAGATTGCGTCCGGCTGCGACCGGGATGACGACCTTGCGCACTGCCACGCCCAGTACCTCCTGGGTGAGCGCTTCCAGGGGCAGTCGTTCATACTCACTGTCGATCGCACTGCGTCGGACGAGATGGACGATCAGCTTGAGCCGCATCTTGGGCCGGATCGCGGTTTCACCAAAAATGGCGCGGATATCGAGCAGTCCCAGACCACGGACCTCGAGCAGGTTGCGTAACAGGGGCGGACAGCGGCCCTCAACCGTTTGAGGCGCAATCCTGCTGAAATCGACCACATCGTCGGCCACCAGGCCGTGACCGCGGCTGATGAGTTCAAGTGCCAGTTCGCTCTTGCCCAGACCGGATTCGCCGGAAATCAGCACACCCATGCCCAGCACGTCCATGAGCACGCCGTGCATCTGACAGGTCTCGGCCGCCGCCTTGCTGAGGTAGCGCCGCAATGAGTCGATGACCCGGGCTGACGACAGCGGACTCGCAAGCAGCGGCAGCCCGCGGCTCAAGGCTGTGTCGAAAAGATCCGCGGGCGGCGCCTGATCCTCGGCAATGATCAAGGCGGGCGGGTCGCCGGCCAGCAATTCTGCGAGGATCGTGCGTCGTCTCTCGGAGTCCTGACGCTCGAAATAATCGATCTCGGCCCGGCCCAGGACCTGCATTCGACCCGGGTGGATCAGATTGAGGTGTCCGATCAGGTCCGAGGGCTCGGCCACGGCCTGTGCCGCAGGGCGGTGCCCGCCGGCCTCACCGCAGAGCCAGCGCAGACCGAGTTCGGTCTCGTTGTGCTCGAAGAGGAGTTCGACGGACAGCGCCACGACTCGAGCAGCCGCCTAGGCCGCCGGCCGGCAAGGCTCCCAAAGCATCAACCGGTCGTGGATGCGGATCGACTCCGGTTCGCTCAGAAGCAGCGAGCGCATCGCCGGGTCGGAGAGCAGCTCGGCCACCTCGGACAGGATCTCGAGATGCTCATCGGTGGCATGTTCGGGCACCAGCAGGAAAATCAGCAGGTTCACCGGCTTTCCGTCCGGAGCGTCGAAGGGGATGGGTGCGGCCAGTCTCACCAGGGCCGCGCGGGCCTCTCGCAACCCCTTGATGCGGCCGTGGGGGATCGCGACGCCTTCACCCAGTCCGGTCGAGCCCAGTCGCTCGCGGGCAAAAAGGGAGTCAAAGACCCGGCCCCTCTCGATCCCATGCAGGTTCTCAAACAGCAGCCCCATCTGCTCGAACAGGCGCTTCTTGCTGGTCACCGAAAGATCGACGACGACCTTGTCCGGGCTGAGTAGGCGAGTCAGACGGCTCATTGGGGCATCCCCGTCAATAGCCTGGTGCGTCGCACCATGGCAGTTGATCTTTGCAGAAAACGGTCATCTTCCCTTGAAACGCCGCGGATTATAGCTCTGCCCCGCTGGTTGTCGAACGGCGATGCTGCGCTGCGTCGAAATCACCACCCGGGGTGGCTGGGCCTTGCATGCCGAACCGGGCAGACCGACTCGCCCTACAGGGTGCGGCGCTGAGCCACCGAGGGAATTCGAAGCGATTCACGATACTTTGCGACGGTGCGACGCGCAACAACAAACCCTTGATCGCCGAGCAATTCGGCGATGCGGCTGTCCGACAAAGGGCGTCGGGTATTTTCGGCGTTGATCAGCTGGCGGATCAGAGCACGCATTGCCGTGCTTGAGGCCGCGCCACCGCTTTCGGTGGCCACGTGGCTGCCGAAGAAGTACTTCAGCTCGAAGGTGCCCTGGGGGGTCAGCATGAATTTCTGCGTGGTGACGCGGGAAATCGTCGATTCATGCAGCCCCAGGGCATCGGCGATCTCGCGCAGGACAAGCGGCCGCATCGCCACCGCGCCATGCGAGAAAAAGCCTCGCTGCCGCTCCACGATCGCCTGTGAAACCCGCAGGATCGTCTCGAAACGCTGCGCCACGTTCTTCACCAGCCAGCGGGCCTCCTGCAAGGCCCCGGTCAAGTTGCTGCCGCCCTGGCTGCGACTGCTGCGCAACAGCCCGGCGTAAAGCGAGTTGACGCGTAACCGAGGGACGACGTCCGGATTGAGTGTGGCCACCCAAGCGCTGCGGTTGCGACGCACGACCACGTCGGGGATCACGTATGAGGCCGGCTCGGGCGCAAATCGGGCGCCGGGACGCGGCTCGAGCGAGCGGATCAGGGCGCAGGCTGCCTTGAGCGGACCGTCCTCGCAGGCCAGTGACCGTCTGAGCTTGATGAAGTCCCGCGCGGCGAGCGTATCCAACAGTTCGGCAACGATACGCCGCGCAAGACTCCTCGTCGCGCCATCGTCTCCAAAGCGACGATCGAGTTGGAGCAGCAGGCACTCGCGCAGATCACGTGCGGCGACGCCGGCCGGGTCAAAACTTTGAAGCAGCTTGAGCGCGCCAGAGACCTCCTCGGCCTCGATCTCGAGGTCCTCCGGCAGTGCCGCCTGGAACTCATCGAGCGCGGTGGGCAGCATGCCGTGTTCGTCGAGTTCGTCTATCAGAAGCGTCACCAGAGCGCGGTCGCGTTGCGACACGCGGGTCGCCGCCAACTGGCCTCGCAGGTGATCGCCCAGCGAGCCGGTTGAGGCTGCAACCTGGGCGAATTCCGGTTCGTCTTCGTCACCGCTGCCGGACCCACGCCCCCCGTAGTCTCCCCCCCAGTCATGTTGGGCGTCGTGATCGGGACCGCCCTCATCGCCGCGATCGGCCTCGCTGCCGGCGGGCGGCCCGTCGAACTCGCTGTCTCCCCCAGAGTCGGCTGAGCCCTCCGCGGCGGCGGGGCCTGCGGCTGACTGCAGGGCGGCGTCGGCGAGCGTCGATCGGCCGGCATCGATCCGGCCGTCAGCGCCCAGGGAAAGGACCGTGCCGAGCGGATCATCGACCCGTTCAAGCAGTGGGTTTTCAGCCAGCGCCTGCTCGATCTCCTGGTTCAGCTCGAGCGTGGACAGCTGCAGCAGTCGGATCGACTGTTGCAGCTGGGGGGTCAGCGCCAGGTGCTGACCGAGCTTGAGCTGGAGAGCGGGCTTCATTGGGGGTCATCCCGGCCGCCTCGCCGAAACCGGCTACATCGAGAAATGTTCACCGAGGTAGTAGCGGCGAACGTCGTCGTTCTGAACGATCTCGTCGGGGCGTCCGAAAGCAAGAACGGTACCATCCCGAATGATATAAGCCCTGTCGCAGATGCCAAGCGTTTCTCGCACATTGTGGTCGGTGATCAACACACCGATGCCGCGATCCTTGAGGAAACGCACGATGCGTTGGATCTCGATCACAGCAATCGGATCGACGCCGGCAAACGGTTCGTCGAGCAGAATAAACCGTGGCGAGCCTGCGAGCGCCCGCGCGATTTCGACCCGCCTGCGCTCGCCGCCCGAGAGCGACAGTGCGGTATTGCTGCGGATATGACCGATTTGGAGGTCCTTCAAGAGCGCCTCGAGCCGTCGGGCCAGTTCAGGGGCGCGGAGCGGTCGGCCGTTTTCGTCACGTTGCAGCTCAAGCACGGCCAGGATGTTCTCCTCGACCGATAGCTTCCGAAAAACCGAAGCCTCCTGGGGAAGGTAGGAAATGCCTCGGGCCGCCCGGCGATGGATCGGCAGCCGGCTGATCGGCTGGCCGTCGAGCTCGATCGCTCCGCCGTCGCTCGCGACGAGTCCTACGATCATGTAAAAGCAGGTCGTCTTGCCGGCGCCATTGGGGCCGAGCAGTCCGACCACCTGCCCGCTTTCGACCTCGATCGAGACGTCCTTGACGACAACCTTGCCGTGATAGGCCTTTTTGAGGTGAGCCGCGCTCAGGCGGCTTTTCGCCCGGGGTTCGGGCACGGTCGAGGCGGTTTCCCGATCTGGATCTTTGAGCATTGATGACAACTGCTCAGCGGGATGCCGGGGCCGCGGGCGAGGGCGGACTGCCCAGGGTCGGCGCGGGCTTGAGGGGCGCGGCCGGTGTGCCCGACGCAGGTTTGGACCCGGGCTCGTCGGCGTTGCGTCGTGGCTGGATCAAGACCCGCACCCGCTCGCGCTCGCCGCTGCTCGCCGGGCCGCCCTCCACCGTGTAAAACTCGGTCTCGCCCTGATACACGATCCGAGCACCGTGCACTTCGTCGGTCAGCTGGTCGGCCGCAATGCGTCGCAAAGAGGCCCGCCCGGTAATCGTCACCACCTCCGAGCGCCCGTTGTAATCGATGCTTTGGCCGTAGCCTTCGACGAATTCGTCCAAGCCCTCGCGCTTTTGCCTGAAGCTGGCCGGGCCCCCTTCGGCGAGGCCATATTGGTAGCCCTGCGGATCTTCGCGCACGACCAGCCGATCTGCGCGGATCACGATGGTGCCCTTGGTCATCAGCACGCGACCGGTGAACGTGTTCACCTTGCGCTGGTCGTCGTATTCCATCCGGTCAGCTTCGACATTGATGGGCTTGTCCCGATCGGCTTTTTCGGCGCGCGCAACCGCCGGGACGACTGCGGCGAGCAGCGAAAAGCCAAACAGCGCCCAGCGGGCGGTGCTCCTGCGGGTACTCGGAGGGAGGAGTTTCATCGCTCTTTCTGACCTGGCGTGAACTGCGCGCGCACCTGGGCATCCACGCGAAGCGTGCGCTCGGCATTATTGAATTCCATGCCGATGCCGGTCAAACGATCCGAGCCGCGTCTCACCACCACCGGTCGGTCGGTTCGGGCGATGTCTGCGTCCGGGAAAACCTGCGCCCATTCGGTGTCGACCGTCATTTCAGGATCGCCGGCGCCCGCTTCCCGGACCAGCCGGACCGAGCCCTCCAATGTAATTTCGTCGCCCCCTCGGATCGATCGGCCGGTCAGCGCGCGCAGCGTCACGCGTGGGCTGTCCGGATCGAGACTGGTGACCACCGGCGAATCAAGAGCGGTCGCGTCATCCGACCGGAAATACTCGATACGGCTTGCGGTCAACAGGTAAGCGGGTTCGCCGTTTTTGCGAGTCCGGTTGAGCATCACACCCTCGGCGAACGAATCGGGCTTGTCCGGCGCAAGCCCCTGGCCCTGTGCGCCCTCCATCCGTTCGGCGACCTGAGCGAGGTAAAAGCTCAGCGCGGCGAGCGACAAGGTCAGCAGAATCGAGACGGCCGCAGAGATCAGATCCTGCCGGTGCTTCAACATGATGTTTCAGCGCGCCGCGCCGTTGAGGCGCCGAGCAAGAAGGGCCTCATATTGACCGCGGGCGCGGAGCAGGAAATCCGCCAGTTCCCGCACGGCGCCCCGACCGGCGGGCGCGACTGACACCCAGTGCGCGCGCGCCCGCACTTGCTCGTCGCCGTCCGAGACGCTCGCCGCGAATCCGGCAATGGTCATCGCGGGAAGGTCAGCCCAGTCATCGCCCACAAACCCGACCTCTTGCAAGCCTACGCCCTTGCGGTCGGCGAGGGATCTGAGGGCTGCAGCCTTGTCCTCGACACCCTGCATCACCTCGTCGATCCGAAGTTCAGCCGCCCGCAAGCCGACAATTGCGGACCGTCGGGCGGTGATGATGGCTAGACCGAGGCCGGCCTCGCGCAGCAACGTGAGCCCGGTGCCATCCCGGACATTGAAGGCCTTCATGGCTTCGCCGTTGGGACCGATGTAGATGTGGGCATCGGTCAGGGTGCCATCGATATCGAAGGCGAGCCAGCGCACGCCGGCGGCCCGGGCGCGGACGGCTTCGATGCGAGGGGTGCCGGGGGCCATGGCTCAGACCACCTTGGCGAGCAACAGGTCATGCAGATGAAGCGCACCGCAGAGCCGCCCGTCCGGATCGGCCACCAAGAGGGTGGTGATGCGGCGCTCCTCCATCAGACGAACGGCCTCTGCAGCCAGGGCCGAGCGCATGATCGTGACCGGCGTGCGGGTGATGATCGAGGCGAGACTGAGTCCCTCGATGGAGTGGCCCCGCTCAAGCACCCGCCGCAGGTCGCCATCGGTGAAGATACCGGCCAGGCGACCATCGGCGTCTTCGACCGCGGTCATGCCCATCCGCTTGCGGGTGATTTCGAGGATGGCCTCGGTGAGGCTCGCATCGATCTTGACACGGGGCAAGGCATGGCCGGTGCGCATCAGGTCGTCGACGCGCGTCAGCAATTTGCGGCCCAGAGCGCCGCCGGGGTGCGAGCGCGCAAAGTCTTCAGGTCCGAAACCCCGCGCCTCGAGCAGCGCCACGGCCAGTGCATCGCCCAGGGCCAGGGCTGCGGTTGTGCTCGCGGTCGGGGCAAGGTTGAGCGAGCAGGCCTCTCGCTCGACGCTCGTATCGAGGTGGACATCGGCGAGCCTGGCGAGTGCCGAATCGGCGTGGCCGGTGAATGCGATGAGGGCTGTACCCTGCCGCTTGATCAGCGGCACGATCTTGAGAAGCTCTTCGGTCGTGCCCGAGTGCGACAACGCCAGAAAGATGTCAGTGTTGGTGACCATGCCGAGGTCGCCGTGGCTCGCCTCGGCGGGGTGCAGAAAGAACGCGGGCGTACCCGTGGAGGCGAGAGTCGAGGCGATCTTGCTGCCGATGTGGCCGGACTTGCCCATGCCGCTCACGACGACCCGACCCCGACAGGCGAGAATCAGTTCGCACGCCCGCGCGAAGGACTCGTCGATCCGCTCGCGCAGAGCGAGTACGGCCGCGCCTTCGATTTCGAGGACGTGCCGAGCTCGCGCAATCAAGGCGGGACCGAGGGCGGTGCCGCCGCGCTGGCTTCCGGCCGATACAATGGCGTGTCGTCCACTCATGTGAGCAGTATATGCTTTCGGGCCTCGAGCTTGCCCTGATCCTCATCGCGGCAGCTACCCTCGTTGTGGTGCTGCTCAGGCGCTTCGGAGTGCCCCCGCTGGTCGCCTATCTGGCGGTGGGTGTGCTGGTCGCGCCCCACGCGTCCGAGCTGGTCGCCAACGAAGGTACGCTGCACACTGCAGCCGAACTGGGCGTCGTTTTCTTGATGTTCTCGCTGGGGCTGGAGTTTAATCTCGCCAAGCTGAAATCCTTACGCCGTTTCGTGTTCGGCCTGGGAGGAGCCCAGGTGGCTCTTTCGGCGGGCGCGTTTCTGGCCATCTTGCTCGCTTTGCCGGCTGCCTGGGCGCATTGGCTGATTCCGGGGATCGATTGGAGGCTGTCCTTCACGATCGCGGCCGGCCTCGCGCTCTCCTCCACCGCGATGGTCGTCAAGCTTTTGGTCGAGCGGCGTGAGCTCGAGACCGAGCACGGGCGGCGGATATTCAGTGTTCTCCTGTTCCAGGATCTTGCGGTGATCCCGCTGCTCATCGTGATCCCGGCGCTGTCACGCGGAGCTGACGGGCTGGCGTTCGAGCTGGGTCTGGCCTTTCTGAAGGCCGCGGTGCTGATGGTGCTGCTCCTGCGTTTTGGTCCACACATCATGCGAGCCTGGTTTGCCCTGGTCGTGCGCACGCGCTCCCATGAACTGTTCACGCTCAACGTTTTGCTGTCCACGTTGCTCTTTGGTTGGCTCACGCAACAGGCCGGCCTGTCGATGGAACTGGGCGCCTTTCTCGCCGGGATGATGATTGCCGAAACCGAATACCGGTTCCAGGTCGAGGAGGACATCAAGCCCTTTCGCGACGTCCTGCTGGGGCTTTTTTTCGTGACGATCGGAGCCCGTCTCGATCCAGGCAGCCTGCTCCAGAGCTGGCCGCAGGTACTTGGCATTTTCCTCTTTGCACTGGTGATCAAGCTTGCCATCGTGGGTCTGCTCGTTTATCGATCCGGCGCCGGGGCCGGTGTTGCGGTGCGCACGGCGCTGTGGCTGTCCCAGTCAGGTGAATTTGCATTCGTGCTGCTCGCCCAGGCGGTGGAGGGTGGCTCGAGTTCCCACCAGGCCCTGCAGCCGGTAACTGCGGCCATCCTGGTCTCGCTCCTCGTGAGTCCGGCGATCATCGCGCAGGCCAACCGGATTGCGCTGAGGTTTGCCAATGACGAGTGGTTGCGCCAGTCGATGCAGTTGCAACAGGTCGCGAGCCAGTCGATGGGACTGCGCAACCATGTCATCGTTTGCGGGTTCGGGCGCTGTGGCCAGAGCTTGAGCCATGTCCTCGAGTCCGAGGATGTGCCCTTTTGTGCGATCGACAATGATCCCGACCGTGTACGCCTGGCACAGGGCGCTGGTGAACCGGTGGTCTATGGCGATGCCAGCCGCCAGGCGATGCTGGTGGCTGCGGGCGTGGGCCGCGCCCGCGCGCTGGCCATTACCTTCGATGACCTGCCTCAGGCGTTGCGCCTGCTTGCGACCTTGCGGGCCGTGGCGCCGCAACTGCCGGTGCTGGCGCGATGCGCCAATGAGGCCGATATCGAGCGATTGCGGGCAGCCGGCGCGACCGAGGTGGTCCCGGAGATCGCCGAGGGCAGCCTGATGATCGCGTCCCACGCCATGGCGCTTGCGGGCGTTCCGATCGCGCGCGTCCGGCGCCGGGTTCGCAACATCCGCGAGGGCCGTTACTCGCTCTTGCAAGGTTTTTTTCATGGAGCCGATGACGATCCGGTGGATTCGATCGAGGCCGATCCTCATGCGCTCAGGGCCCTGCCCATCGAGGTCGATGTGAGAGCGGCCGGCCAGCCCCTGGGGGAACTCCTGGTCGAGGGCGTGCGCGCGATGGCGCTCGTGCGCGGACGCGATCGTTTCGTCGAGCCTGACCCCGCGATGCTGCTGCAGCCAGGCGACGTTTTGGTGCTGTCGGGTCGAATCGACCGGCTGGCCCTCGTCGAGGAACACTGGCTCGCGCCGCGTGGTTGATTCGCCCTAACGCCGGGCTGAGCCCGCAGGGGGAGGCCTGGACGGGTCTTTGGCCTTCTGCGCCTTTGGATCGGGCTAAAATAGAAGGTTCGATTACAAACTTACGAGCAACGTGGTTCAAGACACGCTCCGTCTCGAAGGGGTTCGCTTCGGGTACCGGGAGCGATCCATCCTCGACGAGGTCAGCCTCACCGTTCGCCCGGGCAGCATCGTTGCGCTGGTCGGAGGCTCGGGCTCGGGCAAGACGACCATCCTGCGCCTCATCGGAGGGCTGATCCAGCCGTCTCGCGGATCGGTCCTGTTTGAGGGCAAGAGCCTGGCATCGCTCGACCGCGATGGGCTCTACGCCGTGCGGCGCCGGATGGGCATGCTTTATCAGTTCGGCGCGCTCTTTACCGATCTTTCAGTGTTCGACAACGTTGCATTTCCTCTGCGAGAACATACCGGACTGGATGAGACGGTCATCCGCGACCTGGTGCTTCTGAAGCTCAACGCGGTGGGCTTGCGCGGCGTCGCCCACTATCGAACCGCCCAACTCTCGGGCGGGATGGCCCGCAGGGTGGCGCTTGCGCGCGCGATTGCGCTCGACCCCCCGCTCATCATGTATGACGAGCCCTTTGCCGGCCTGGATCCGATCTCCCTTGCGACCGTGGCGCAACTCATCCGACGGCTGACCGAGACGCTGGGTTGCGCGTCGATTCTGGTCTCGCATGACATCAAAGACACGTTTGCGATTGCCGATTACGTGTACCTGCTTGCCCGCGGCCGGATTGCGGCCGAAGGCACGCCCGCGGCCATGCAGGCCTCCTCCGATCCCAATGTCCGGCAGTTTCTCGATGGCGACATCGATGGCCCGGTGGCGTTTCACCACGCCACGCGCCGCAGCCTGGCCGAAGACCTCGGGATGCGCTCATGATCGCCGCCGTGGGCAATGCGGCTCGCGGGGTAGCCCAGGCCATGGCCCGGGTGGGCTACGGCACGCGTTTCTTCCTGCGCCTGTGCTGGCTGGCGCTCGCCAGTGTCCGGCGGCCTCGGTTGATGATCGACCAGGTGCATTTCATCGGCAACTATTCGCTTTCGATCATCCTGGTGTCGGGATTGTTGATCGGGTTCGTGTTGGGTTTGCAGGGTTACTACACGCTACGCCGCTACGGTTCTGAGGAGGCCCTCGGACTTCTCGTGACCCTGTCGTTGGTCCGAGAGCTGGGCCCGGTGGTCACGGCACTGCTTTTTGCGGGCCGCGCGGGCACCTCGCTCACTGCCGAGGTCGGGCTGATGAAGGCGGGAGAGCAGATCGACGCCATGGAGATGATGGCCGTGGACCCGGTGGCCCGTGTTCTGGCGCCCCGGTTTGCGGCGGCGTTGATCTGCATGCCTCTCCTGGCTGCGCTGTTCTCGGCACTCGGCGTGCTGGGCGGCTATGTGGTCGGGGTCGAAATGATCGGTGTGGACGCCGGGGCATTCTGGTCCCAGATGCAGGGCGGGGTCGATTGGCTTCTCGACGTGGGCAATGGCGTGATCAAGAGCGTGGTCTTCGGCTTTACCGTGGCCTTTGTCGCGCTCTATGTCGGCTATCACGCCGAGGCTACGCCGGAGGGCGTGTCGCGCGCGACGACCAACACCGTGGTGGTGGCCTCGTTGGCTGTTCTGGGTCTGGATTTCATTCTGACGGCTCTGATGTTCAGTTCCCACTGACGCGGAGCGGAGGTTTTCGTCATGGATCGCAAGAGTATCGATGTGCTGGTGGGTCTGTTTGTGCTGCTGGGCTTCGCCGCCCTGGTCTTCCTTGCAATGCGTGCCGGCAACATGAGTAGCAGCGTGGGCCTCAATGACACCTACTCGGTCAGTGCCCGCTTCGACAACATCGGCGGTTTGAAGCCGCGCGCCGCGGTACGCAGCGCCGGGGTTGTCGTCGGTCGGGTGGCCTCGGTCACGCTCGACCCCGATTCCTATGAGGCAGTCGTTCGCATCGATCTGGACACTCGGTTCCGCTTTCCAAAAGACAGCTCCGCCAAGATCCTCACCGCGGGTCTCCTGGGCGAACAGTACGTCGGCCTCGAGGCCGGGGGCGATTCGGCCTATCTGAATGCCGGCGACCGGATCACGCTCACCCAGTCTGCGGTGGTGCTTGAGAACATCATCGGGCAGATGCTCTACAGCCGTGCTGCCGAAGGGGATCGCAAGTGAAACGCCTGCGGGCCCTCGTCTGTGCGTCCGCGCTCGCGATGAGCGCGACGACCGCGCTCGCGCAGGTCTCGCTCGTCAACGATCCCTTTGAACCGGTCAACCGTTCGGTCTTCGCCTTCAATGAAGCTCTGGACCGCACCGTGCTGCGTCCCGTGGCCCGCCAGTATGCGCAATGGGTACCGCCCGGCCTTCGCCAGATCGTGGGCAACGTGTTCTCCAATCTCGCCGATCCCTGGGTGGGTCTGAACAACCTCCTGCAGGGCAAGCCGCTGCAAGGTCTGGGGGATTTTGCCCGCTTCGGGATCAACACCCTGTTTTGCCTCGGGGGAATTTGTGACCTTGCGAGCGAGTTGGGCTTGACCCGACACAATGAGGACTTTGGCCAGACCCTCGGGGTCTGGGGCGTGCAGTCCGGCCCCTACCTTGTTTTGCCATTGCTGGGACCGTCGAGCCTGCGCGATGCCACAGGCACGGTGGCCGGCTGGGAAGCCGATCCGGTGCGCCTGATCGAGCCCGATTCGGATCGGGTCGCGACGGCGCTGCTTCGGGTGGTCGACCTCCGGGCGGGCCTGCTGCCGCTTGACCGGCTGATCGAAGGCGCTGCGCTGGACCGCTACACCTTCATTCGCAACGCCTACCTTCAGAGGCGACTGAACCTCGTGTACGACGGGGACCCCCCCGAGCCACCCGAACCATCGGATCAACAATAAACCGCGAGCGATCGATGTCCTCCTCCACCGCATCATCGGCCCGGGGCATGACCCGGATTCCGGTCTTGAGAGTCGCCCTGCGCAAGACCTGGATTGCCTCTCTGACCGCCCTTCTCGTCGCCTCGCTGGGCCTTGCGCTCGCGGACCTGGCCTGGAGCCAGGCGCCCGCGCCGACCCCGCCCGACCAGTTCATCGATTCGATCAGCAATCGAATCCTGGACCGCATCCGCAAAGACCCGGCGATCGCCTCGGGCGACACTCAGCGCGTGCTGAGTTTTGTCGACGAAGAGATCATGCCGCATGTCAACTTCGAGCGTATGACCGCCCTGTCGGTGGGGCGTGGATGGCGCCAGGCGAGCCCCGCCCAGCAGCGCGAACTGGTCGAGCAGTTTCGACTGTTGCTGGTCCGCACCTACTCGGGCGCGCTGTCCCAGGCCTCGGACAAGTCGGTCCGCATGCGACCCCTGCGCGCCGATCCCGCCGCGACCGAGGTGCTGGTTCGGACCGAACTGGTCGGCACCCGCGGCGACCCGATTCAGATCGACTACCGGCTCGAGCGTGCCGGCAGCGCCTGGAAGATCTACGACGTCAATGTATTGGGAATCTGGATCGTGCAGACCTACCGCGACCAGTTTGCCCAGGAAACCTCGGCCAAGGGTTTGGACGGCCTGATCGCGAGCCTCAAGGAGCGCAACCAGCAGGCCGCTCAAACCGGCCCTCGCCGCTGAGGAGCATCCCCTTGAGCATTGCGCCCTGGTCGCCTGAAGCGTTTGAGTTTGCCTCGGTTCTCACACATCGTGAGGCGATGGTCGAGCTTGATCGCCTCACTCAGGCGGTGGGTTCCGGCTGCCGACGGATCGATATGAGCCGGCTCGAAGTGTTCGACTCCAGCGTGCTCGCGGTCATGCTCGCGGCCCTCCGGGCGCGATCCGACCAACATCCGCCCGTCCGTTTCGTGGGCGTGCCGGAAAAGCTTCGCGGCCTCGCCCAGCTCTACGGTCTGCATGACCTGCTCGCCGATGCGCTCGCCTGAGCCGAACGCCGCGGCTTCGGGCGCGGCCCTGTCTGAGGGGCCGGTTTCTTCCGACCGGGCCGGCCAGGCTGATGCTCCGTACCTGGACGGGGCCGGCGCGGCCGTACCCGCCATTTCGATCCGCAATCTGGTCAAGCGCTATGGCCGGACCGAGGCCTTGCGCGGCGTTTCGCTCGAAATTGCCCAGGGAGAGTTTTTCGGTCTGCTGGGGCCCAACGGCGCCGGCAAGACCTCATTGATCGCGATCATCGCGGGTCTGTCCCGTGCGGACCAAGGCCAGGTCGAGGTCATGGGCCATGACGTGGCGAGCGACTTTCGGGCCGCTCGACGCCTGCTCGGAGTGGTCCCCCAAGAGCTGGTCTTCGATCCGTTTTTCACGGTCAGGGAAACCTTGCGACTGACTTCAGGGTACTACGGCGTGCGGGGCAATGACCGCTGGATCGACGAGGTGCTTGCGCATCTCGATCTGACCGACAAGGGCAATGCCAACATGCGTGCACTCTCGGGCGGCATGAAGCGGCGAGTGCTCGTCGCCCAGGCGCTTGTGCACCGGCCTCCGGTCATCGTGCTCGACGAACCCACCGCCGGGGTCGATGTCGAGCTTCGGAGAACGCTCTGGGACTTCATTGGCCGCCTCAACCGCGACGGTCATACCATCGTGCTCACGACCCATTACCTTGAGGAGGCGCAGGAGCTCTGCGGCCGGATTGCGATGCTCAAAGCGGGTCAAGTTGTTGCCCTGTCGAGCACCAGTGATCTGCTGGGCAGTATGGTCGGCGGTCGGCTGAGCGTGCGGTTGTCGGGCGCTCCCCTGCCCTCGAGCCTCCTGCCGCTGTGCCTGGATTCGGGAGGGGCCGGCCGGCATGTCATGCGCATCGAGACGCCTGAAGCCCTTGAGCCCATGCTCCGGGTGCTTCGCGAGGCGGGCTGCCGCATCGAGGAAATCGATTTCGAGCGCACCGACCTCGAGGATGTGTTCCTGCGCATCATGAGGGAGGCGACGTGATCCTTCACCTGCCGTTGAGCCTGACATGAGCACCGGTTTTCAGACCCTTCTTCGCAAGGAACTCCTGCGATTTCTCAAGGTGAGCGTGCAAACAGTCGCCGCCCCCGTCCTGACTGCGCTCCTTTATCTGGTCATTTTTTCCCAGGCGCTCGGCGATCGGGTCGAGGTGTTCGATCAGGTGGGTTACACCTCGTTTCTCGTGCCCGGGTTGGTGATGATGTCGGTGCTGCAAAATGCATTCGCCAACTCGTCGTCTTCGCTCATCCAGAGCAAGGTCACGGGCAATATCGTGTTTGTGTTGCTGCCGCCCCTGTCCCATGGCGAGATTTTCTCGGCCTACGTCCTCGCCTCGATCGCCCGGGGCCTTGCGGTCGGACTGGGGGTGTTCGTCTTTACCTTGGGCTTTGCCGAGTACCGTTATTCCGGCCCCCTTTGGTCGCTGGTCTTTGCGATCTCCGGAGGGTTTCTGCTCGGCGCTTTGGGCTTGATTGCGGGCATCTGGGCCGACAAGTTCGATCAGATTGCCGTGTTCCAGAATTTCATCATCATGCCGCTCACCTTCCTGTCCGGTGTGTTCTATTCGGTCGATTCGCTGCCTGATTTCTGGCAGGTGGTTTCGCACCTCAACCCGTTCTTTTATGTGGTCGACGGGTTTCGCTACGGTTTTTTCGGTGTCTCCGATGTCGATCCGCGCCTGAGTCTTGCCATCGTTTTGGTCGCTGCACTTTTTACGGCAGTGACTGCGCTCAGGCTGCTCGCGACCGGCTACAAATTGCGTCTGTGAGGATTCAGATGGTTACTCCCGAAGATGTGCGTCGCTATATTCTCGAGGGCCTGGCTTGCAGCAAGGTCGAGGTGAGTGGCGATGGTCGGCATTTCGAAGCCCTGATCGTGTCCGACCAGTTCGATGGCAAACGGCTGGTGCAACGGCACCAGCTGGTCTATGCGGCCTTGGGTGAGCGCATGCGCGAAGAGATCCATGCACTATCGATGCGCACTCTGACCCCCGCCGAGCACGACGCAGGCGCTGGCCGCGGCTGAGCCTGCGCAGGAGCTGATCAGTCATGGACAAGATCCGCATTTCGGGTGGTGTTGCCCTCAAGGGCGAGCTCGAGGTTTCGGGTGCGAAAAATGCCGCACTCCCGATTCTTTGCGCGAGTCTGCTCAGCGCCTCTGCGCTTGAACTCGACCGCGTCCCCAGGCTTCAGGACGTTCGCACCATGGCGAAGCTCCTGAAGAGCCTCGGCGTCGGTGTACGCGAGGACGGCGCCCGCTGGCAGCTGGACGGCTCCAGCCTGAGCGGCCACTGCGCCTCCTATGACCTGGTGAAAACCATGCGGGCATCGATCCTCGTGCTCGGGCCCCTTCTTGCCCGCCTGGGCGAGGCCCGGGTGTCTTTACCCGGGGGCTGCGCCATCGGAGCCCGGCCGATCGATCAGCACATCCGCGGCCTCCAGGCGATGGGCGCCGATATTCGAGTCGAACATGGCGACGTGGTGGCACGGGCCTCCCGATTGCGTGGGGCCACGATCGTGACCGACATGGTCACGGTGACCGGTACAGAAAATCTGATGATGGCTGCGACGCTCGCTGAAGGCGAGACGGTGATCGAGAATGCAGCGCGAGAGCCCGAGGTGGTCGATCTCGCCAGGCTCCTGACCGCCATGGGCGCGCGCATCGAAGGGGCGGGCACGGACAGGATCGTCATCCAGGGCGTGGAACGCTTGGGCGGCGCTCAGCATCGGGTGATGGCCGACCGGATCGAGGCGGGCACTTTGCTCTGCGCTGTCGCTGCCACCGGAGGGCAGCTGATGATGACCGGCGCCGAACCCGAGTCCATGGATGCCACGCTCGACAAGCTGCGGCAGTCAGGCGCACGGCTTCGTACCGGCCGCGACTGGATTCGCCTGGAGATGAGCGCTCGGCCTCGCTCGGTCAGTCTGCGCACCGCACCCTATCCTGGTTTTGCCACCGACATGCAGGCCCAGTTCATGGCTCTGGACACGATCGCCGAAGGCACGGCCATCATCACCGAGACCATCTTCGAAAACCGCTTCATGCATGTGCTCGAACTGCAGCGCCTCGGCGCCGATGTCAGGATCGAGGGCAATACCGCCATCGTGCGCGGCGTTCAGAGTTTGTCGGGCGCACGGGTGATGGCCACCGATCTCAGGGCTTCGGCCGGCCTGGTCATCGCCGGACTGGTGGCCGAAGGTGAGACGGTGATCGATCGCGTCTATCATCTCGATCGCGGCTACGAGGCCATGGAGCGCAAGCTCGCCTCACTCGGCGCCCGTATCGATCGCACCGGAGCTCGCACCGCGCCTACTGGATCCCAACCGTGATCACGCTCGCTTTGTCAAAGGGTCGGATTTTCGAGGAGACCTTGCCGCTTCTCGGACGGATCGGTATTTCGGTCGATCCCGCTGCGGCCGACTCACGCAGCCTCATCCTGCCTACCGCCGATCCGCAGCTGCGCCTGATCATCGTCCGGGCAACCGATGTTCCCACCTATGTTCGATACGGCGCGGCCGACCTTGGCGTCGCCGGCCTCGATGTGCTTCTCGAATCGGGTGTCGAGGGGCTCTATCAGCCGATCGATCTCGGAATCGGTCGCTGTCGCCTGTGCGTGGCCGTTGCGCAGGGATTTGATTACGCACAGCAGGTCAGGCGCGGCGCGCGCCTGAGGATCGCCACCAAATACGTCGAGAGCGCCCGCCGTCATTTCTCCGGCAAAGGCGTGCATGTCGACCTGATCAAGCTCTATGGTTCAATGGAACTGGCCCCTCTGGTGGGACTTGCGGACGGCATTGTCGATCTGGTGAGTAGCGGGGGTACGCTACGCGCCAACGGCTTGATCGAGGTCGAAACGATCGCACCTATCTCGGCGAGGCTGATTGTCAATCAGGCGGCGCTCAAGACACGTGCCCAGGCGATCGGGGGCCTGCTTGCGGCGCTCGAGCGCGGGCTTGCGGAGGGGTCGGCCCCATGAACCAGACACGACCCTCCGAGCTGCCGGGCAGTGACTCAACTCTGATTCATCAACTGGACGCGAGCGCGCCCGATTTTGCCGAACGCCTCGACGCGCTTCTCGCATGGGAGCCCGAGCAGGATGACTCGGTGAAT
>JBIKVK010000046.1:0-17124 GCA_044356835.1 Burkholderiaceae bacterium | reverse complement strand
GATCAAGCGCATAAGCTCATTGGCGACGAACGAGTCGCGCGGCTCTATATGGGTCAGCGCTGATCGACGAATTTCTTTGCCTTCCAGCTCGACTGTTCAGCTGCAAGTTCTTCGGCCGAAACCGCCACCATCTCGGCCGTCACCCCACACGCCTGCTTGATCAATTCGCGCAGGCTTGTTTCACGCACGCTGTCGCCAGAACCGACCCAACGCAGCTCGAGCCGATCGCCCGCGAGCGGCCTTTCAGGGTCGGCCGCCACCACCCGAAGCTGATAAGGCGCGGTCCCCAGACACTCATCGAGCGCGGTCACAAGGGCGACCGGATTGATCAGCATGCCTTTGACCTTGACGAGTTCATCGACGCGTTGCGGCGTGAGGGTGAGGCGATCCGTCAGGGCCCCACAGTGTGGACAACGCAGCCGTGTGCGAACGGACCGATCGCCCAGGGAGTACCTCAAGAGGAGCGTCCCAAAACGATCCAGATGCGTCATCGTGACCAGACCCTCTTTGCCGTCGGGTACGGGCTGGTGAGTGATCGGGTCGACGACCTCGATCAGGATCTTCGCCGGCAAGGGGTTGTGTAGGCCTGAGCCCGGTTGACATTCGACCATCCCGCCCTGCATCTCGGTGGACCCGTAGGAGATGCTGATTGCGGCCGATTCGGCGCCGACGGATCGAAGCAGATCCATGATCTGGGCCCGGCCGGTTTCGGCGAGGGCCTCGCCGGTGACAAACACCCAGCGCACCCGCTCAAGCCTCAACCCCCGTTCGGCCACTCGACCCAAGACACGCCAGACATAGCTGGGAACGCCCCAAAGGATGGTGGGCTGTTGGCTCACCAGAGCCTCGACCACCTGATCCAGTGCACGGCCGAGCTGAAAAAAGGGCGATGGATTGCCGGGCAGCAGACTGACCACGGGCACGCCGAGACTCGCCGAGGCGTGCAACACACGGGTCCACGCGCCGTGGGGAGCCTGCGTGAGCGGAAAAAGATTCGCAATCAGATCGTCGGAGCGGACGCCTCGGAGCAGCAACATGTTCCGCTGCAAGGCGAGGATGTTGTAGAAGTCGTAGCTAGTCGACACAAACGGGGTCGGCCTTCCCGAGGTCGAACCCGTCGTGTACATCGTGTCCCACACGGTCCGCATTTCAAGCGGCAGCCCGGTCGTATCCAGCACGAAACGCTCGGGGGCCGCCATGTAGTCGGCCTTGGTGGTGATCGGAAGTCGCGCCAGATCGTCCAGTGATGCAAAACGGGCCCGGTCCAGGCCCAGCTCGGCCAGTCGTCCACGATAGAACGGGTGCCGCTCAAACACTCGATCCATGGTCTGCGCAAAGGCCTGCTCGCGCAGACTGCGCAGCGCCTCATGATCTGGGAACACGAATGACGAAGCGAACGCCTCGGATGCTGGCTCGGGAAGGGTCGCAGATCGGTTTGAGTTCATTCCAGCATGATAGGCATAAGCCTGCCCCCAATCCATGGGCGCTCAGACCGCGATCTGGGTACCGATCTCGACGACGCGGTTGGGCGGGAGATTGAAGTAGCGGGCTGTGCTGGTGCTGTTTTGCAGCAGCCACCCGAAAAGGGACCGTCGCCAACTGAATACGCCACGACGGGTCACGGAAACGAGGACGGGCTTGCTGGCGAAAAACGACGCAGTGTGAAAATCCACGGGAAGGCCGGCCCGCCGCATCAAGGTGAATACACGTTTTAGATCGACCGCCTCTCGGAAACCGAATCGGGCCGTGACCCGGATCGGCCCTTTGCCCGAGTTCCGATCGACCTCGATCCTCTCGCTGTCAGTCAGCCGGGGCTGCTCAACGAAATCGATCCTCAGAAAGACGACCGTTTCATGAATCACGTGGTTATGCTTGATGTTGTGCAGAAAGCTCGTTGGGTAGCCCTGCCGCCCCGAGCTGAAAAACACGGCCTGGCCCGGAACCCGGGTGAGTCCGTCCAGATCGATCGGCGCGTGATCGATGCGGCCCGCGGGACTGGCATCTTTGCGCGCCCGAATGACTTCGGTGCCTCGCTTCCAGGTGCTCAGCACTGAAAACATCAGGCAGGCTACGGCAAGCGGCAGCCATCCACCTTCGAAAAACTTGCTCAGATTGGCGCTCAGGAACATGAGTTCAACCCAGAAGAACAAGCCCACCAGGGCGAGCAGCGGGTACTTCCACCGGTAGCGACCAAATACGATGACGATCGCGAGCAGGGTGCTGCCGATGAGGAGGTCTCCGGATACGGCGAGACCATAAGCCGCCGCGAGCGCGCTAGAGCTTCTGAATTCCAGAACCAGGAACAACACCGCGCCCAGCAGCATCCAGTTGACCACAGGAATGTAGATCTGGCCGCGCGAGGTCTCTGAGGTGTACTGCACCCTGAACCTCGGCAAATAGTTCAATCGCGATGCCTGCTGCGTGACCGAGAAGGCGCCCGAGATGGTCGCCTGGGAAGCGATCACAGTGGCCAGGGTGGCGAGGAGGATCAGGGGAATCAGAAGCGGCTCGGGCGCGAGCAGGAAAAACGGATTGCGCACTGCCTCCGGGGCCCGGAGACCAGGGCGCCCTGGCCGAAATAATTCATCATCAGGCAGGGCAGAACCAAGATGAACCAACCGGTCCGGATCGGCGACTGACCAAAATGTCCAAGGTCAGCGAACATGGCCTCGGCCCCGGTCACTGCCAGAAACACCGCGCTGAGAAGACCAAAGCTCAGAGCGGGATGTTGGACGGCGAATTGAATGGCGCGCCCCGGATCGAGCGCGGCCAGGATCTGAGGGGTCTGGACAATGCTGTAGGCGCCCAACGCCCCCATGGTGAGGAACCAGAACACCATCACCGGGCCGAAGAGCCGCCCCACGGCCTCGGACCCGTGACGCTGAAGGGCAAACAGCCCGACCAGAATCGCTACGGCAATCGGAACCACCCACTCGCTCAGACCCGGCGCTGCAACCTCGATCCCCTCGACTGCAGAGAGGACCGAGATCGCGGGCGTGATCATGGCATCGCCATAAAAGAGCGATGCGGCAAACACCCCGGTCGCCCCGATCGCCCAGGCCAGCCGAGGACGGTTCTCGATACTCGCAAGGGCGCGGGCCATCAGCGCGAGCACGCCGCCCTCGCCGCGATGGTCGAACCGGATCATCAGGGAAACATACTTGAGCGTCACAATCAGGGTGACTGCCCAGAAAATCATCGACAAAGCCGCGAACACTGAATCTTCGCCGACCGGCAGCCGCCCCTCGGAAAATGCTTCCCTGAACGCGTAAAGGGGACTGGTCCCGATATCGCCAAACACAACACCCAGGGCCGACAGGACCAAGGGGAGTCTATGCTTCGGGTGAGAGTGGGCCACGTTCGATGGCGCCTCAGGCGGGCGAGAGCCGGCTGGGGTTGACCGGAAGGCGATGGCAGAGCAGATGCATGACGTGAACCAAGAAAATTATTGTGCGCCGCACAAATCGTGCTGTCAATCGCGCCGCTCAGTGTCCGGAGTGGTCCGGCAAGAGGGGCGACAGGCTCCAGCGCGGTGGCGACGCAAGGTATGATGAGTCCATCGACTCAATGTCAGCCAGATGCAACGGTTTCGCAGTGTTGATCACGCCCCCTGGATTCCCCCCTGGCGTCAAATCCAAGCGCATCGCGGGGCTCGCGCGGGCCGCCGGTCTGGTCATGGCCCTCGCGGGCTGCGCCTTGCCCGGCCCGCCTCAGCCCGATCCCTCGGTCCAATACCCGATCGCGGGCTTGCCGCCTCCGCCCTACAGCGTTCGGGCCGAGCGGCTCGAACGACCGGACCCAGAGTCCGATCCGGTTGCAGCCCGGGGGTTCTCGGGTAGTGCACCCGCCCAGGTCGAGACCGCGCAGCCAGGCCTTTCGACCTTCGGTGACGAAGCCGAGGAGAACCTGCCGCCACCGCCCACCTTCAGTTCGCTCGCCGACTGCGAGCGCGCTTTCGGTCCGGGCCAGTGTCGAACCGGCGACGAGATCTTCGGCCGGCATGCGCCCGCGGGTACGCCGGTGCCGCCGCCGATCGCGCAAAGCTATATGCCCTACGCCTACTCGGGCATGACGGGGGCGCTGGCTTATGGCTATTTGGCTCCGCCAGGAGCTTATGTGGTCGGAGTGCCTTACCAGAGCTACGTCGCGCCCGTCGTGGTCAGCCGGTACCAGGTGATCACGCCGCTCGTGATCCAGCGCTACCATGCCCGGCCGGTGTACGTGCGCGAGACCCTGATCCAACGCGGTCCGGTGGTGTACGACCGCTACCGTTACGCGCCTCCACCACCCCGGCCTCCTGCGCCGGCGCGGGTAGCGCCGCCCCCCATCCAGCCTTATTCGGCGCCACGACCCGCGGCGAGTTCGGTCGCCCCTGCGCCCCCGCCGCCCCCTCGGCCTGCTGCCGTGACCGCACCGGCACCGGTACGCCCGGCGGCGGGCACTTTGGGGTCCAATCCTGCCCCGGCCCCGGCCCCGGTACCGTCGCCGTCTCCCGGGTCGCGGCCATGGGCTGGGCCTCCCCCGCCCCCTTCGAACCGGCCACCCGCCGGGACCGCGCCCGCCCCATCGAGCCTGCAGGCTCCAGCGCCCACCCAGGGGATCAGCAAGCCTTCGGGAGCGACGCCCCCTGCGCGCCCGGCGCCGGCGCGCGATCCCAAACGCCGAGACGAGCAGTCGTCTAACCGATAGCTCGATCGCATTTCTCAGGGGACCGAGGCGGAGCGGCTCAAATCGTGCAAGAGATGAGTCGCCACGTCCTGGCGAGGCGGCTCCTCAGCCCCTGCCGCAAGGGGACGAGCATAGGTCGACGCCCGCCTCCGGCGCCAGCCCATCCTGAGATCGGCCGCGCTCGGCGCGCAGACCCGCTCACCCCCGCCGAGGACCGATTGCTATCATGGCAACCTCTCGATTCACGGAATCCGCCGAGCCCGCCATGAACAGTGTTCAACCCTCGCAGCAAACCGTCGGAATCGCCGGACTCGGTACCATTGGCCGTGCGCTTGCCCGCGCGCTCGACCGTGGCGACTTGCCTGGTCTCTCCCTCGGTGCGGTCGCCGCACGCGACATCGCCCAGGCCACCGCCTGGATGCGCGAAACGCTCTCGCAACCGGTGCCATGCGCCGATTTCGAGGCCCTCGCTGAGCACAACGAATGGATCGTCGAGTGCGCCCCGCCCAAGCTCCTGCGCGAGATCGCCGAGCCGGCGCTGCGGCGGGGGCGAAAGCTCGTGGTCCTCAGTGCGGGCGCTCTGCTCGAGGCAACGGATCTGGTCGATCTTGCCAAGCGCCACGGCGCTCAGATCGTGGTCCCCACCGGGGCGCTGCTCGGTCTCGACGCGGTCAGTGCAGCGCGGGAGGGCCAGATCCAGTCGGTCAGGATGGTCACTCGCAAACCCGTAGCGGGTCTGCAGGGTGCGCCCCTGCTGGTCGAACAGGGGATCGACATTTCAGATCTCAAGGAACCACTCTGCCTTTATCGTGGGAACGCGCGTGGAGCGGCGCGCGGCTTTCCCGCGAACGTCAATGTGGCGGTCGCCCTGTCGCTCGCTGGCATCGGCGCCGATCGCACGGAGGTCCAGGTCTGGGCCGACCCCACTGTGACCCGCAATACCCACAGTATCGAGGTCGATGCCGACAGCGCATCATTCAAGATGACGATCGAGAACATTCCCTCGGAAAACCCCAAGACCGGCCGGATTACGGCCCTGAGCCTCATCGCCTGCCTGCGCAAGATCCACGCACCGCTCAGGGTCGGCACTTGAGTGTGGCGCCAAATGCTCGACATGTTCATCACCGCCCAAGAGCGCGGCTGTACGATTCAGGTCGGCACCGACATGCTGTTTGAGCAAATTCCAGCGTATCTTGAGTTTTTCGACCTGCCCAGCACCACGCCCGATGAGCTGCGCCGATTGGCCCGTCTGGGTTGAAGCGGAGGGGTACCCTCATCAAACCTCGGGGAGTCCTTAACATGAAAGCTCATTTTTTTGCGACCTTGTTGGCCCTCACTGCGGGTTTGCTGCCCACCCAGGCCGCTCTCGCGCAATCGGGCGATGGTCCGGACAAGCGGATCCGCATCGTTGTTCCTTTTGCGCCGGGAGGACAGTCCGACATCTTTGCGCGACTGATCGCCCAAAAAATGACGGAACTGACGCGTCAGACCGTGATTGTCGAGAACCGTCCCGGCGCAGGTGGAGCCATCGGCGCCGGCGCTGTGGCGAAATCGCGCCCGGACGGGCAGACGCTCCTCCTCTCCGACGTCGCGGTGTACACCGTGGCGCCCGTGCTCGATCGGAAACTGCCCTACATGCGGTCCGAGCTTGCTCCAGTCATCCAGGTGTCGCGCGCTCCTCAGCTGTTGATTACTGCGGCCGGCTCAAAATTGCGCACCTTCAATGACGCTCTCGAGCAGATTCGCAAGGCTCCGGGGAGCCTCAATATCGCGTCCTCGGGCATTGGCGCCAGCGGCCACCTGACCCTGGTGTTGCTCAACCGCATTGCGGGCACAAGCTTCGAGCATCTGCCCTATAAAGGCGGGGGCGCAGCCTTGAACGATGTTCTCGCCGGTCAGGCCGAAATGATGTTCATTGGTACCCCGCCCGCCATGCCCTTACTCGCCAACGGACGACTGCGCGCACTCGCGGTCACCACCGCTTCCAGGGTCCCAGACCTGCCCGATGTCCCCACGCTTGCGGAATTGGGCGTCCAGGGCTTCGACTCCACCAGTGGCCAGGGCATCTTTGCAGCGGGCGGCACGCCCGCCGAAGTGATCGTTCGCCTGAACGGCGATCTCGCCCGGATCATGGCCTTGCCCGAGGTCGCGCAACGCTGGCGCGAGTTGGGTGCGGAGGCGGTGAGCGAGAGCCCAGAAAAGTTCAAGGCCTGGCTCGACAGCGAGGCCGACAAATGGTCACGGGTCATTCGGGACGCCAACATCCGCATGGACTGAGTCGTTGCCTTCACAGCTCCTTTAGGACACGCAAAGAAAGGTCCATCATGACCCCCACGCCGATTGAATTTGCCGGGTACCTTCGCGCCGACGGTCGGGTGGGCGTACGCAATCATCTCCTTGTCCTATCGGTCGGTCATCTCACCGGACCGACGGCTCGCCGGATCGGTCGTACGCTGCCTGATGCCCGAGTCGTCGCAATGCCCTACGGCAGCGGACTGGTGGGCGAGGACAGGGCGCTGCAGGTGCGCTCCATCATCGGGCTCGGCCAGCACCCGAACGTCGGGGCCGTCCTCATGATCGGAGCCGACGGACCCAAACTCAAGATGCTGCATGAGGCCATCGGCAAGAGCGGACAGACCATCACGACGCTCTGCCTCGACGACCATGGTCACGACGCGCTCACGCTGTCGGATCGGGGTCTGCGCGAAGGCGCGCGACTCCTCAGGGAAATCTCCCGGCATCGCCGAACCTCCGTGCCCGCCTCGGCCCTGCTGCTGGGGGTCGAGTGCGGCCGCTCGGACCCGAGCTCGGGCATCGTTGCCAACCCTCTAATTGGCCGGGTCGTCGATACCCTTGTCGAACTGGGCGGTCGGGCCCTGTTTGGCGAAACCATGGAGTGGCTCGGCGCCGAACACCTGTTGCGCGCCCGGGGTCGCAGTCCGCAGATCGGTCAGGCGCTGGTGGATGCGGTCGTGCGCCGGGAACGTCTGGCCGTGACCCACGGGCTCGACCTGATGGGCAACAATCCCAATCCGACCAACATCGCAGCGGGTCTTTCGACCATCGAGGAAAAGTCCCTCGGTTCGATCGCAAAGAGCGGCTCGCAGCCCATCGAAAGCGTGGTGGCCATCGGCGATCCCATCGACCGGCCCGGACTACACGCGATGGACGCCCCGTCTTTTTCTCCTGAATCGCTGACCGGGTTCGTTGCCTCAGGCGCTCAGCTCATGCTCTTTTCCACCGGCGTAGGCAACAGCTATGTGAGCGCACTTGCCCCGACCATCAAGCTATCGGCCAATCCGGAGGCCTGTCGAGCTCTGGCCGAACAGCTCGACTTCGATGCGAGTGAGGTCACGCGAGGACGGGTTTCACCCGAGGACGCGGCCCGCGACCTGCTTGCGCTGTGCATGGAGATCGCCTCGGGCACCCTGACCTGGGGCGAAGTCCTCGACGAGGGCGATGAAGTGGTGAGTCGCCTGGGGGAAGCGCTATGAGCCCCGTGACTTCGTTGCCCCAAGCTGAACTCGCCCAGGAATCCCTGGATGCACTGCAGCTCGACCCGGGCGATGACGTCGCCACGATGCTGCGGGCCATGACGGCGGGTGAGATGGCCCGAATCGGCTCGCGCAGCGGGCTCCTCACGGTCGTGCTGGTCGATCCCGTGCCGATTCACCACAAGGTGGCCGTGCGGGCGATCGCCCCGGGGGCCCAGGTTCGAAAATACGGAGAAGTGATCGGGCAAGCGCAGCAGGCCATCGCGCTCGGGGCCCATGTGCACACCCACAACTTGAAGAGCCTCCGGGCCCGGGTGTAGGCCCGGCTGGCCTTATTGCAGCCCCGCTTCGGCCGCCGCCTATTCGGCAGGCCGAGCCTGCGCAACGGTACGCTCGAGGAAGGCGGCGAACTGTGTATTCGCTTCGCCGTGTTGATCGTGCCCAGCGCCCGTCTGCATCGTGTCAATCCCGTGCCGGGCGGCCATGGCTGTGCCGGCCGCACCATGCTCGTCGGACGTGTCGGTCAAAACCAGCACCGGGGCGAGTAGCGCCCCTTCCCCGGATCGCGGCATCACGCCCAGATAACGGTCGGCTCCAAAGTCGCCCACGGACAGATCGGTTGCCCAGGCTCCGGCTCGGCCCTCTTCGACCCGAGCGACACCGACTGCAGAGACCATCGGACGGTCGTAGACGACCCCACCCAGCCGTTCGCCCTTGAGCTCGGCAATGGCATGGATCCGGCCCGCCGCTGCGGCGCCCAGCGAATAGCCACGAAGGATGATCTTGTCCGGCGGGAACCCAAGATCATCACGCACATGGCGGTAGATCCGCTCCGCATCATTGGTGATGCTGCGGGGAGTAACTTGCGCATGGCCGCTCGCCCCGAATCCCCGATAGTCCACGGAAAGGAAATTGACCCCGCCCCCCGGGGCGTCAGGACCAGCCGCCTGTGCCGCAGGGCAAGCGTAGGCATCGGCACTGCCATGGGAGCCTCCAAAAAAGATCACGATCGGTTTGGAGCGATCAAAGTCCGTTCGGGCTGGATCGGCCGAGCGACTGATGCCGACCAGCCGCTGGGGATCATTGGGGGAGGATCCAATCACGTAGTTGCCGTTGAAATCCTGCCGGCCGCTGAGCTGATTTTTGATCGTCTGCTGCTCGAATTTATCGGAAGTGTTGAACCCCGCTCCCTCGCGGCGCTCTGCCCGAGTACCGAAGATCTCCTTGCGCATAAAGGCGTTAACAACGTCGGTCTCCTTGGGCAACTGTTGGCGGACCTGGCGGTCAGCCACCTCGCCTCGCAGGTGCGCATCCAGCAGGCGAGCCAGCCCCGTGCCACCGACTTTGTTGTCATGACGTCGAAGATAAAACTCCAGCTGTCGCTGTTGAGCCTCGCTCATGCCGGCTTGGCGATAGAGCATCTTGAGCGCTTGCGCAGTATTTTCAGCCTTGCTCGAGCGGCGGGCGATCGCCTGCCACCAGCTCTTGCGCTCAAAGACCATGTCGCGGTCTTGAGAGGTCGTGTGCATCAGCTTCAAGATGCCGCCCTTGCCGCGAACCTGAGTCTCGAGGCCCTGAAGCACTTTGCGTGCATCCTCTGCCTTGAGGCCTTCAAGGCCGGCGAGGCCGCGGATGGGCGACTGCCCAGCGGATGGGCCAATTGTTGTCGGCATGCTGAAAATTCCTGCGTTGTTGTTTGACTGCGAGCCCAACCGGAAGGCCGCCGGTGCGACCCACGATGGCTCGCACCGCAAAGGAGTCATTATCGAGCAATGAAAACACATCCGCGAGCCCCCAAACGGCCTGCCAAAGGACTTTGACGGCCCGGGATTCGCGGTACGACAGGGACTCAGTCGAATAGAATCGCGTCATCTTAAAAAAAATCCTCCTGGAGTGATCCGATGACGTCCCGTCTCATGTCGACGCTCGCCTTCGCCCTGCTGCTGGGAGTCCTCACCCCCGGCCACGCTCAGACCGCCAGCTCCGAGTTTCCGACCAAAAAAACGCTCACCATTCTCGTCGGCTTCGCGGCCGGAGGGGCCGCCGACGTCGCCTCCCGCATCATCGCCCGACGCGCCTCCGAAGTGCTGGGCCAAACCGTCTCGGTCGAAAACAAGCCTGGGGCCGGAGGCAACATTGCCACCCAGATGCTCGCGGCCGGACCGACGGACGGCAGCGTGATCATGCTGGGCACGGTCGGACCGCTTTCGATCGCCCCGCATCTGGCCAAGCTGGGCTATGACCCCCTCAAGGACATCGCGCCACTCACCATGGGCGTCGCTTTCCCGAACATCCTGGTGGTACACCCCGGTACGGGTCTCAAGAGCTTCCGCGAGTATGTGGATTTTGCCCGCAAGAACCCTGGCAAGCTTGACTTTGCCTCCACCGGACCGGGCTCGGCCTCGCATCTGGCGGGTGAGCTGCTGAACCAGGTGGCGGGCATCGAAACGGTGCATGTTCCCTACAAAGGCGGGGCCCCGGCGCTGGTCGACGTGATGGCAGGCCGGGTCGCCTCCTGGTATGCCACGGTCACGACCGCCAAACAACAGATCGACGCGGGCAAGCTTGTACCGCTGGCCGCCACTGGCCTCGATCGCCATCCGGCCCTGCCCGATGTACCCACCATCGCGGAGTCGGGCTTCCCGGGCTTCAATGCCACCAACTGGTACGCCTTTATCGCGCCCGCCCGGGTGCCTGCGCCCGTTCTTGATCGCTGGCATGCAGTGCTCGTCCAGGTTTTGAGGGATCCCGACACCGTCGAAGCGCTGGGTAAACAGGGATTCATCCCGGCGCCCGGCAGCCGGGCAGAGCTCGGATCCTTCATTGCGAGCGAATTCGAAACCTGGGGCCGGGTGATCCGTGAGCGCAAGCTGGTGATCCAGTGAGCCTCATCGCGCAGCCTCCTGACGATTCGTTGGACCGACCCGTCCCCATGCCCGAAACACAGCGACAGGCGAGTCCCTGGGTGAAGCTGGCGCAGGCGACCTGTCTGTTCGCTGGGCTATCGACCGCGACCGTTTTTGCGGGCGAGAGCCGTTACAGCCTGATGATCGAGCAAACGCCGATCGGATCGCTCACGGTCAAGGCCCAGCCCCAGTCGGCCGAGCGGGAAACGCATTACCGCTACGTCGACAATGGCCGTGGACCTGAAATCCGCGAGCGTTTCAGTCTCGACCCGGGCGGGGTGCCGGTTCGCTTCGAGGCGCGCGGCGAATCGACCTTCGGCGCCGCGATTGATGAGTCCTTTGAACTGACCGTCGATCGGGTCCGGTGGCGCTCACGCGTGGACGCCGGAGACACCGCCCGCGAGCCTGGCTCGCTGTTCATTCCGCTGGACGCGAGCCCGGCCTACCTGGCCCAGCTCGCCAAAACAGTCTTGGACGACCCCGAAGATTCCAGCACCCTGGTGGGCGGCGGAAAGCTCCGCGTGGACGTAATTGAAGAACAGTCGGTCACGGGGCCTGCCGGCGCAATCGACATTACCCTGGTCGAGATCTCGGGGCTCGAACCTCAGTCCACCCACCTGTGGCTTCGCGACCATCCGGAGTCCCCCCTCTTCGCATCGACCTATCCCAGGAATCGAATCGTTCTCGAAGGCTACGAACATCATGTCCCCAAGCTGCTCGAGCGACAGGTCAGGGCCGCTGACCGCCAGCTTGAACGGCTCAAGGAAGAGTTCGAACGCCCATTGCCGGGGGTCACTCTGATCCGCACCGTACGCTGGTTCGACGCGGCTCACGCCCGAATGGAGGGTCCGTCGGATGTGTGGCTGCTCGATGGCAAAATCACCGCGGTCACAGAACCTGGGCGTCTGAGGGCGAAACCCGACCAGAGGATCGACGGGCGGGGATACACGCTGCTGCCGGGCCTCATCGATACCCACGTTCATTATTCATCGGACCGAGGCCTGAGCTATCTGGCCGCAGGTGTCACGACAGTTCGCGACATGGGTAACCAGAACCAACGGCTGCTGCAGGCACGCGAACTGATCGCCCAGGGCGAGCTCCCCGGCCCTCTGATCGTTCCGACCGGATTCATCGAGGGCGCCAGCCGGTTCGCCAGCCGCAACGGCATCGTCGCGGCCGATCTCGAGCGCGCACTTCAGGCCGTCTCCTGGTATGCGGAGCGGGGCTACAAAACCATCAAGCTCTACAGCTCGATTCGACCCGACTGGGTGGATCCAATCGTGCGACTGGCGCGACAGAAAAACATGCGGGTCACTGGGCATGTGCCCGCCTTCATGTCGGTGGAGCAGGCGATCCGCCTGGGCTTCGACGAGATCGTGCATGCCAATCAGCTCATGATGCATTTCGTCGCGCGGCCGGGTGATGATTCCCGTACCCTTCAACGCTTCACAAGGGTCGGCGATGATGGTCATGCCGCGGATCTGTCCGGCGGCCGAGCCCGCACGCTGGTCGACCTGATGAAGACGCGCAGGACCAGCTTCGAACCGACGCTCGTGGCCTTCGAGGCGATGTTCAACCAAAAGCAGGGCCAGTCCAACCCCAGCTACATCGCCATTGCAGACCACCTGCCCGTGCATTGGCGGCGGGACCTCAAGGTGGCCGAACTCGATCTCGAAGGCGAGCAGCTGGAGCGCTATCGCGCCGGCTTTCGACGCATGCTGGACCTGACCCTTGAAGCCGACCGGGCAGGCATTCCCATTCTCGCAGGAACGGATTCCTCATCGGCCTTCGCCATGGTCCGGGAGCTCGAGCTGATGGTCCAGGCGGGCCTGCCGCCAGCGCGGGCACTCCAGGCGGCCACATCGACCGCGGCTCGTGCGCTGGGCGAGGATTCGCGACGCGGATTCATCGAGCGCGGACGGCAGGCCGATCTGATCCTGATCGAGGGCGACCCGACACGCACGATTTCGGATCTGCGTCGAATCGCCCTGGTGATTCAGGGCGCCACTGCATACCGGCCGTCGGAAATATGGCAGCAGATGGGGTTCCGACCTTTCGCCGCTCCGGCCGCAATCGACGGTTCGGACGCCGACGACTGAAGGCCCTGCCGCTTGGCAGACACTTCGACCAAAGTCTAATCGGGCACAGGCGGCAAGACTATTTCAGCACCCGAACCCACGGCCACCCTGGGGAATTCCCGGGTCGAGTCGATGCAGCCACCGTCTGCATATACCCCTGCCGGATCCCGGTATCGCATCATCCGGGCGACGATCGATCGCCACACTTCGGGGTCCGCAGCGCTCTCAGCGACCAACGCATCCACACGCTGTTCATCGATCCGGGGCTCGCCCTGGTCATCCGTGTAGACGGAACTGCGCCAGTGAAACATCTCAACGCACTTGCCCTCGAGAGTGAAGGGGCGATTGCGGACCCAGAAATTGCTGAAGAGTCCTCCACCCATGTAGATGACCCACGACCCTTCATAACCAGACGCATCCGATGATTTCGAATCGGGGTTGCGAAACCACAAGCGGTCGCCCGGCACGTAGTAGCGCATCGGTAAAGGCCGTTCCAAACCGTATTCGACCAGATAGACCTCGTGAAAGAGGCCTGAACGGATGGCATGACGCTCGTTTCGCATTTGCAGCGCACGAAACAAATCGGGGTTGTGTTCGCGCACTTCGATCGCCAATCCCAGCAGGATCACATACTCCGACGCGCGGTAGCAGGAGAAGTCGTACACGCGGCCCGTAGCCTCGGGCTGGGTCGCAGCCACCAGCGCCTCAACCAGGTCGGCGCCAGGCCGGAGGATGAACCCATAGTCCTCGTCGTAATGCCAGTAGGCCTCCGGGCGCTCGGCGGCACTGGTCTTGAATGCGAGCGCAGTGCGGCGTGCAGCGATCGTGATGTGCCGTCGAACCCGGATTGCGGAGGCCAAACCCTCGAGATCGCAGAGGACGTGAGGAAGCGGCGCCGCGAGCATGCCCACCAGGATTTCGCGATCGAGCGAGCTCGCATCATCCACCTGCGGGCCGTGGCCCAACCAGTCATGCAACCGGGTCGTATCGTGATCCGGCATCCAGGCGGTCTGCACCTCGGGCTTCAGACTCAGCCACAGCGAGTGATGGCCACGGCTCTCGAAAACCTCCGCACGCACCAAGTCAGCAAGACCCAGCCGGTGGGCCAGCGCCAGAAATCCGTCGCGGGCTCTGCGGGCCGACGTGGCCTCCTGACCAACCACCTGGACCCCCCCCAGGGAAGCCGTGGCGAAAAGGCGTGCTTGTGCAGCGTTCATCGCCGGGAGTGTGCACTCTCGCCCCGACATATTCAACACTCGACCCGCCTGGGCCCCCGCTCAATACTGGACGCTCAGCCGGATATCGACGCTTCGGTTGGCAGGCTCATAGACCGACCCCAGCCCCGCGCTGACGGCCCGATCGGAGTCGGAATAGCGTTGTACCCGCAATCCCAGGCTTAACTTGATGCCCTCGTACTCCCAGGGAGCGTCCACCGCGAGCGACAGCCCGCGACGCTGACGATTCGTCACATCCGAGTACCGGCCCGCCTGCGAGAGATAGGAATCATGCCAGCCGGCCATGAGCACGCCGGCCTGGAACGTCGCGGGTCGTTCACCCTGGGCAAACAAATTCATGTGCCATTGCCCAAGGAGCCAGAGCGAGCGGTTGAACCGTTCGTAGCCCGCCGCGCCGGTCGTCGTCAGCCCGCGCAGATCCGTCCACTCGGTGGTCAGTCCAACGCCTGGCCGGGGCCAAGGCCCTACCGAGGCGCGACCGAGCCAGAGGGCCGACGCAGTCCTGAAACGCCGGGCACCCTCCATATCTCCACTATCGCGACTGCGATAATCAACCGTACCGAGTTCGCCCTCGAAGTCAACCGCGCCCCCTTGCAGCGTCACGGGCGCCCACGAGACCCCCAGGCCCACCGCGGGCCCATCGAGCCGCATGCCAAGTGCAGGCTCGCGATAAGCATGCCAACCCACGAAGAGCGAACGCCGGAGCGCCGAGTCCGGTTCATCGGCAGGAGCCATCGGCTGGGCCAATGCCTGAAATGGCAACAATGCGCTCGCGACGATCAAGGCCTGAAAAGGTCTGAAGCGCGCGGGGCGCCCACTCGAGGCGGACAGGGGCCTGAGCTTGGCGGGATACGCGTCCGGTGGGTTCCGTCCCTTGAATTTACGAAAGCGGTGCATCAAGTGCCCGTAGCCTTTGCAACCTTGAACTCTCCAAGGCTCATTATGGATCATCCCGGTAAACTGCCGTTTGCCTCAAACCCGCGCCCCGCAGGGCCCCCTTGATAGATGAATTCAGCCGTGCATCCTCCCATCCGAAGCTACTCGGGCCGGCGCGGTCATTTCACGAGCGGCCAGCGCAGTGCCTACGATCGGCTGCTGCCGGTTTTCGGGCTGAGCTTCAGGCCCGAACCACTCGACCCGATCGGCGTTTTCCAGCGCACCGCCCCCCTGATTCTCGAAATCGGTTTTGGAATGGGCGAGACCACCGCAGCGATCGCGCAAGCTCGTCCCGAGTTCGATTTTCTGGGCGTCGAAGTCTACCCGGCCGGGGTGGGCGCCCTGTTGCGCAGGATCGAAGTCCAAGCGATCGGCAATGTGCGCATCATCCAGCATGATGCGATCGAGGTCCTGACCCTAATGATCCAGCCCGACTCGCTTGCTGCGGTACATATCTTTTTCCCCGATCCATGGCCGAAAGCCCGCCATCACAAGCGGCGGCTGATCCGCCCCGAGGTGGTTCGTCTGATGGCCTCGCGCCTCTCAGCGGGAGGCCTGCTGCACTGTGCCACTGACTGGGCGCCCTACGCCCTCCGAATGCTTGAGGTGCTGTCCTCCGAAGCGCTGCTCGAGAACACGGCCGGTGTCTCGCGCGTGACGGAGAACATTGACAATTGCCTGGGCTTTGCGCCGCGTCCCGCGTGGCGGCCGCTCACTCGATTTGAGCAGCGCGGCGTTGATGAGGGCCATGGCGTCTGGGACTTGGTCTTCTCTAAACGAAGCGGCCCCCCGGTGGCTGATCAGGCGTCGCCGCGGATCGGGAAGGACTGAACATGTTTGAATTGCTGGTCGGTCTTCCGCTGCTCGTCAAGGCGGCCCTGATGGGTATCGTCGAGGGACTGACCGAATTTCTTCCGATCTCGAGCACGGGTCACCTCATTCTTGCGGGTGCCCTCTTGGGGATGAGCGGGGAGAAGTCGAAGGTCTTTGATGTCGCGATCCAAAGCGGCGCAATGTGTGCGGTCATCGTCTACTTCAGGGGCCGCTTCATACAGACGTTGACCGGCCTTCGCAGCGAGCGAACGGCTCGCCGGTTCGCGGCCAACCTCGCGATCGCATTCACGCCAGCGGCGCTGCTGGGGCTGGCCTTTGCCAGCTCGATCAAACAGCACCTTTTCTCTCCGGTGCCCGTCGCTTCTGCGTTCATCATAGGAGGCCTCGTGATCCTGTGGGCCGAGCGGCGCGCTGCCGCGCATCCGCATCGGTTCCGGATCCGGGAGGTCGATGCGATCCGGCCAGTCGATGCCCTGAAACTCGGTCTGGCTCAGGCCGTCGCCCTGATTCCGGGCACCAGTCGCTCTGGCGCGACCATTATTGGGGGCATGCTGTTTGGCCTGTCACGCCCGGTCGCCACCGAATTCTCGTTCTACCTGGCGGTGCCGACACTGGTGGCGGCCGGCCTCTACGACACCTGGAAAAACCGCATGCTGTTCGAGGCGTCCGATCTGCCGATGTTCGCGGTGGGCTTGCTGACGGCTTTCGTCAGCGCGCTCGCCTGTGTCCACTGGCTGGTGCGCTACGTCGCGACACATGATTTCACGCCCTTTGCCTGGTACCGGATCGTCTTTGGCGCCTTGGTGCTGCTCACCGCCTGGACGGGTCTGATCAGCTGGACGGTCTGAATGGCAGAGCGCCGCGTTCGAGGCGCGGCGCTTGGCAGGGCTGAGTCGAGGGCTGTGGACAGAAGCGCCGATCAGCCGCGGACGTATCCGCCGCGGAAACCCTCTCCGCGTCGATACTCGCGGCC
>JBIKVK010000257.1:0-5039 GCA_044356835.1 Burkholderiaceae bacterium | reverse complement strand
ACGGCCCGAGTCGATCGGAAAAATTCCCCAGACACACCGCCGAGCAGAAATGCGCCTATTGCGTGCAAGTGCTTCCAGCCCCTTGTAGATCAGGGCCTGACCTCACCAACCGTTTGCCTTCAGGAAATCGACGGTCCAACGGGCCGCTAGGGGAGCTTGATCCCATTGACCGCCCACGGTGGCTCCAAAGATCTTGGAACCCATGAAACCCGAATATTTTCTGATCAACTCATCGAGCTTGAAGATCTCGCCGCTGGGCAGCTCCACCACCGTCTCTTTGGGCAAATAGCTCAGCGTCTTGATGTAGCCCTGGGGTGCATCGATTGGGGACTTCATCACGCGGGCACTGAACGTCACGCTGTGCGTGCTGAAGGTGTGATACGCATTCGGAACAATTCTGATCTGCACCGGCTGCCCTTGCGCCTGGGTATGCTCCAGTTCCCTCACGCAGGGCGCCACCGGCGTCCAGTCATCCTTTTCTGCTCCGATGAACAGGATAGGACCCAACAACGCCTTGGATTTGTACATCAAGGAACAGGCGGGTGCAGCCGAGACAAAGGCGTTGTATCCCGATCCCAACGGGCGATTGAGCAGTGGAAGGACGTCGGCGTAGGCCGACTGAAAGGTGGTGCCGCCACCGGCGGAGTGCCCGCCGAGAGCGATTTTGTCAGGGATGAAGCGCGGGTCACGCCGCAAGAAATCGAGCACCTGATGCGCGTCTTGCAACCGAGCGCCGATGGTCAGGAGAAACTGGTTTTGACAAATGCTGGGGAAGCCCCGGGGATTGAAAGAATCGAGCAAGATCACCGCGATGTTGTTGGGCATCAGCTCCTTGACCCAAAAAATGCCACATCCTGTCATCCAGACCCGAACAATTGCTGGGCAACACGATCGCAGACCAAGGCGGAGGCGACGTCGGCTTGATCAGCAGCGGTCGCAGTGCGACCGTTTGCGGCTTGTCCGGGACGGGGATGACGACACTGGCCGAAAGCGATTCGGTCTGCTGATCCGGAAACATCCTGGGATCAATGGCCGATGCGCCGGTGCAAACGCCGATCAGCAAGGCCAGTATGAAATTTCTCAAAACGGATCTCGGGTTGTCTCAACGGATCGTAAGGGGATGGAGATCGCCGCTCAACGCACCCATGCGCGCGCTGGGATTGATCCAGGCACCTGCGCGCCGCTTTGCCCAGACCGCTATTTCGCATACCCCTTGAAGAACCCTACCATTTCTTGCTGAGCGATTGAGGCTTCCTTGGCCGAATACCTCATCGTCACCATGCCCCCTGTCTGGGCTTTGGCAAACGGACTGTGCGCGGGGGGCGGTGGATTGGGCCAGTCAAAGGCGTGGGTGGCCCCTTCAACCAGCCGCACGGTGAGCTGCGCAGCTATTTCAGAAAACTCCTTCACCATGCGCAGACAATCTGTTTTGGGGTCGAAGTCAAAATCGTCACGGGTGCCAGAGACGATGTGAATCGGCTTGCCCGTGCTGCCCCAATTTTGTGGGCGTCCTGGATTGATCCATGAGCGTATGCGCTGGTGGTCGTCCATGATGTTGGCGCAGCCAGGGTAGAGCGCAAAGTGTGCGGAGTAGGTCAAGTTTGGGGGCAGTGCCGCGCTGTCACGCGACAGCCGCGCAGGTCTGACACCCATACCGGCCATGATCGCAACAGCCCCCCCGCTCGAAAAACCGGCAACCCCGATTTGTTGGGGATTGAATCTGCCATCTTGCGCGAGGAAGGCGAGCGCCCCCCAGGCATCCTGAAGTCGATCGCACAGCACAGGGGCGTTCCGATCGTTGCCGTTGCGCACGCCACGGGGTGTGTAGGAATCGACTTCCAAAGTGGCCATGCCGGCTGCGTTCAGGGCCTTGGCATAAAAGTCTCCGACGCCAACGATTCCGGCGTTGCTGTGAAGCAAAACCACGACCGGCAGGGGTCCAGACGCATTGCCGGGCACGCGCAGCTCCCCCTGCACGCTGCCGATCTCCCTGACTCGCTCATTGCATTTTGAGCCCACCAGGGGGATGTCCACCCGGCTGGTAGTGACCTGACTGAATGCGAGACAGGGGAGCAAGGTCACGAGCGCCGAGGTTCGAGCCAGGAGCTTCATTACGGCCGAAGTCATGCAGTCCACTCCAATTCAAATCGTTGAGCGACATTGCCGTCTCAGCGGCATTCGTCATGGTAGCAACTTCAACCGATCCGCCACGAGGCGCACGAGGGCAGGTCAGGTGTGCACCGAACGCCTTCAATCAATCGAAGCAGTGCCGAGCCAGCCCGCCCAGGGCGATGGAAAGAATCGCTCCTGGAGTGCTGGCGCGCCTCCATTAAAGCCCGAACAACCAGGGGCACTGTGGCGCCGACCAAGGCGCCCTGGCAGGGCTGGATCGTTCTGCCGGTTTATGCGGTGGTGCTGGTGGGCATGGGTCGGCTCAAGGGAGAGCCGGCTGAGTAAGTGCTGGGGGTATGGTTGAATCGGGTGTACAGCCCACGATCTGATCCTGGCTCAGCACTCAACGCCGCTCTGTGTTCAAGGCCCGTAACCGGCGCTGAGCTTCTTTTTCAGACCACAGCACCATCGCCACCGACACGACCACACAGGCTGCCATGCTGAGGTAGACCGGCCAGGGCGAGTTTTCAACAAAGTTGGCCCAGTACATGCCGAAGACCAAGACACCCGCTCCCGAAGCAGCGGCCGCCTCAATGCCCACGCCTGCGCGAAGCGAGGCGGGCTCCTTGTTCATGAGCAAGTCGCGGATGATTCCGCCACCGGCAACCGAGATGGCCGAGCAGACCGGGCCCCACATCCAGTGCAGGTTGGCACCCAGGGCTATGACGACCCCGATCAGCGCAAAGACTGGAACCGCAGCGAGTCGAGCTATGAAAACCCAGTTCGCGACCCATCGGCCTTCCTTGAGTTCCGGTTTGAAGCGCATCAAGGCGGTGATGCAAAGCGAAGCCGCCACGATGGCAACGGGCAGGGTGGGGTCTTTGAGGATGTACGGTGGCCAGCGATCGCCGCCCACGAGCAGGTCGCGTATGAGGCCACCACCCAGCGGGGTGACGAGGGCCAGGACCAACTGGCCCCAAGGGCCATAGCCTGCCTGCACGGCCACAAGGAATCCCGACAGCCCGAAGGCCACGGTGGCGAAGATGAAGATGGTACGAACCAGCCAGGTCCGCTCAATTTCGGTGAGGTAGTGGTAGGTCGAGGGCAGCAAGAATCGTTGCTTGCCATCGCGTCGGGTCAGCTCATTGAAGATCAGGTGCGTCCAAAGGTCTTGCGCCTCTTCGCGCGGCAGGGCCAGCTCTTGCATCTGACGCGCTGCTTGCGATTCCCATTGTTTCAACGACAGCAGCCCAAAGGGCCGATCGGTGGGCATGGTGGCCAACATGGCCTCCAGCATTTGGTGCTGGTGTTCTGCATCGACGGACCCCATGCGCTTGGCGGTGTACTCCAGGGCCAGGGACGGGGCCAATCGCGCCTGCGCCCACCCCTCGCGCAGCGCCCGCACCAGGCGCACCAACTGATCCTGAAATTCGGGTGATTCCAATCGATCCTGACGTACATAGAGGCCGTCTTCGAGGTGGCTCACGCCCACAGACTCAGGCACCACCCAGAGGGTCTCGCGATACGTTAAGCCCGCGGCTTCGGCCAGCAGTTTCTCGTTGTAGGCCATGGCAGTGACGCAGGGAAACTTGCCATCGATCAGGTCTTTGGCCTCGGGCGCCTGTGTCTCGAAGCGAATGCTCTTGGGGTCCACCCCACGGCTTTTGGCGATCTGACGCACCAAGGAGTCGTCGCCCAGGCCCCAATAGCCTACAGTGCTGTTGGCCAGGTCGGTCAGGCTCACGATGCCGGCCTTTTGCAGGCACAAAAGCCCCAGGGAGGACAGCTGCGCCAGTTGGGCGATGTTGGTGAGCGCAGCGCCAGATCGAGCTTGATTCCACACCTCGCTCATCCACGCCACGGCCACATCGGCCTGGTTATCTTGCACCACCTTAACGGGGTTGATGCCCGGACCACCGGGGATCAACTGCACGCTCAGGCCCTCGCGCTTGAACAGGCCTCGCTCCTGGGCCATGTAAAAGCCCGCAAACTGCGCCTGGTGCACCCAGTGCAGCTGAATTCGCAGGTGAGCCTCGGCCCGGGGGGCGTCAGCCCACACCGCACCGGAGCATGCGACCAGGAGCGAGAACACGAGCCTGGTCGCGAACCGAGGTTTGCACAGCCAGTCGGTCATATATTCGGCCGCTTGAAAGAAGCCCCAGGGTTGAGGCAGGGCGATGGCCAAGATTAACCGCAGGATCATAGCGCTTTGGAGGCGAGTGGAGCCAGGGAGATCATTCGCCCACAAAGGTCTGGAACATTTCTTCTATCTCGGTAGCCTTGCCGGGATTCATCAGGCTATTCACGCGAAACGTATACAGTTGATTTTGGCACTCTTGGAACGAGCAAAAGTCGTCGAAGACATTGACGCGCCGCGTCCTTGCCCAAAGGGTGTCCCGAATTTTGTGTGTGAGGCATAACATGTCAATGAGGAGCATGTATGCCAAGCAAGACGAAGTTGAAGAATGCAGCCATTGCCGCGCGGTCGGCGGCGCTGCCCAAGATTCCCGCGGAGCTGCTTGACCAGCTGGTCCAGGGGCCAATGACGGCTGAATCTATCCTGGACGTGACGACGGCGCTCAAGAAGGCGCTGATCGAGCGCGCCCTGGGCGGCGAATTGAGTCACCACTTGGGCTACCCGCCCGGAGGCGACAAACCTGCTGAGGCCGGTAACCACCGAAACGGCAGCACTGGCAAGACGGTGCTGACCGAAGACGGGCCGCTACGCATCGAGGTGCCGCGCGACCGACAGGGCAGTTTCGAGCCGCTGCTGATTCCCAAACACGAGCGGCGCTTCACGGGTTTTGACGACAAGATTGTCGCCATGTACGCGCGCGGCATGACGGTACGCGAGATCCAGGGGTTTCTGGCCGAGCAGTACGGCACAGAAGTTTCCCCGGAATTCATAAGCTCCGTCACCGATGCGG
>JBIKVK010000256.1:0-5046 GCA_044356835.1 Burkholderiaceae bacterium | reverse complement strand
TCGAGTTCTATCAGCTCCTGTCGAAATTCGATTTCATGAGTTCAACGCCCACGCTGTTCAATTCGGGCACCCAGCGCTCTCAATTGTCCTCGTGCTATCTGACCACCGTTTCGGATGATCTGGACGGGATCTACGAGGCGATCAAGGAAAATGCGCTGCTGGCCAAATATGCCGGCGGGCTGGGTAACGACTGGACCCCGGTCCGGGCACTGGGCAGCCATATCAAGGGCACCAACGGCAAGAGCCAAGGGGTCGTTCCTTTCCTCAAGGTGGTTAACGACACAGCCGTGGCGGTCAACCAGGGCGGTAAGCGCAAGGGTGCGGTGTGCGCCTACCTGGAAACATGGCACCTCGACATCGAGGAATTTCTGGAGCTGCGCAAGAACACGGGCGATGACCGGCGGCGCACCCACGACATGAACACCGCCAACTGGATTCCCGACCTGTTCATGAAACGGGTTCAGGAAAATGCCGATTGGACCCTGTTCTCCCCCGCCGACTGCCGGGACCTGCATGACAAGGTGGGAGCTGAATTCGAGAAGGCCTATCTGCGCTATGAGGCGCGGGCGGCAGCGGGCGAGCTCAAACTGTTCCGGAAGATTCCGGCCGTACAGCTTTGGCGCAAGATGCTGTCGATGCTGTTCGAGACCGGGCACCCCTGGATCACCTTCAAGGATCCATGCAACCTGCGCAGTCCGCAGCAACATGTGGGCATGGTGCACAGCTCCAACCTGTGCACCGAGATCACGCTCAACACCAGCGACACCGAGATCGCGGTATGCAACCTGGGCTCGGTCAATCTGGTGGCGCACATGCGCGAAGTGAACGGGGCCTGGGAGCTCGACCTCGAAAAGCTCAAATCCACCATTCGCACAGCGATGCGCATGCTCGACAACGTGGTGGATATCAATTACTACGCGGTCGGCAAGGCTCGCAACGCCAACCTGCGGCACCGGCCGGTGGGCCTTGGCATCATGGGGTTCCAGGATTGCCTGCACCTCATGCGCGTGCCCTACGCCAGCGAGGCAGCCGTCGAATTCGCCGACCGGTCGATGGAAGCGGTCTGCTATTTCGCCTACTGGGCATCCACTGAACTCGCCGAGGAGCGTGGCCGTTATTCGAGCTTCAAGGGCTCGCTCTGGGATCGCGACATCCTGCCCCAGGACAGCTTGAAGATCCTGCGCGAACAGCGTGGCGGGTTCGTGGACGTCGATGAGTCCGAATCGCTGGACTGGTCGAGCCTGCGCACACGCATCCGTGAGCACGGCATGCGCAACTCCAACTGCGTGGCCATTGCACCGACCGCGACCATCTCCAACATCATCGGCGTGTCGGCGTGCATCGAGCCGACCTACCAGAACCTGTATGTGAAATCCAACCTCTCGGGCGAGTTCACTGTGGTCAACGACTATCTCGTGCGTGACCTCAAGGCTCTGGGCCTGTGGGACGAAGTGATGGTGGCCGACCTCAAGTTCTTCGACGGCACGCTGGCCAAGATCGACCGCATCCCCGCACAGCTGCGGGCGATCTATGCCACCGCGTTTGAAGTGGAACCGGCTTGGCTGGTGGAGTGCGCTGCGCGTCGCCAGAAATGGATCGATCAGTCGCAGTCGCTCAACATCTACATGGCGGGCGCTTCGGGTAAGCGTCTACACGACACCTACATGCTTGCATGGCTGCGCGGCCTGAAGACCACGTATTACCTGCGCACACTGGGCGCCACGCACGCCGAAAAATCGACCACCGACAAGATCGGTCAACTCAATGCAGTATCGGCCGAGGGTCTGGCCTCCGCGGGGTTCAGCTATGCCGCAGGGTCCTCAGCCACCGATACCGATCGAGGCAGTGCAACGGGCTCTGAGCCGATCGCACCGAAGTTCTGTGCGATCGATGACCCGGAATGCGAGGCTTGTCAGTAAGCTCATCCATTGCAATGCACGCATGAGATCCGTAACATTCGGTCGTCACCGTTTTGTCCCGTGAGTGCATCGTCACCTTCTTCAACCGATTTGAAAGACTGAATCAATGTTGTCATGGGATGAACCTGTTGCCGCCAAGCCGGCCTACGCACCCGCTGCGCCAAACCGGGCGGGTATGAGCGATCTGAGCGACCTCGGTGGCACTGTCAGCGCGGCGTCGCAACCGAATGCAACGTCCAAGCCCTCAGGCGCAGTGTCGGCGAATGAGCGGCGTGTCAGGGTCGAAGACAAGCTGATCATCAACGGCAGCGCCGATGTGAACCAGCTGGTGCCGTTCAAGTACAAGTGGGCTTGGGAAAAATATCTTGCCACCTGCGCCAATCATTGGATGCCGCAGGAAATCAACATGAGTCGCGACATCGCGCTCTGGAAGACCCCAGGTGGACTGACCGAAGATGAGCGCCGTCTGGTCAAACGGAACCTGGGCTTCTTCGTCACCGCAGACTCGCTGGCGGCCAACAATATCGTCCTCGGAACCTACCGGCACATCACGGCGCCGGAGTGCCGGCAGTTCCTGTTGCGCCAGGCCTTCGAAGAGGCTATTCATACCCATGCCTACCAGTACATCGTTGAGTCGCTCGGACTTGACGAGGGCGAGATCTTCAACGCCTACCACGAGGTCAAGTCGATCCGGGACAAGGACGAGTTCCTGATCCCGTTCATCGAGACCCTCACCGACCCCAACTTCCAAACCGGCACGCCAGAAGCCGATCAGAAGCTGCTGCGCTCGCTGATCGTGTTTGCCTGCCTGATGGAAGGCCTGTTCTTCTATGTGGGCTTCGTCCAGATTCTCGCGCTGGGTCGTCAGAACAAGATGACGGGCGCCGCCGAACAGTATCAGTACATCCTTCGCGACGAGTCGATGCACTGTAATTTCGGCATCGACCTGATCAACCAGATCAAGCTCGAAAATCCCCAGCTTTGGACGCCTGCCTTCCGCGAGGAAATCCGAGGTCTTTTCAAGCGTGCAGTCGATCTCGAATACGCCTATGCCGAAGACACCATGCCCCGGGGCGTGCTGGGGCTCAACGCTTCGCAGTTCAAGGCCTACCTTCGCTTCATTGCCAATCGCCGGGCCCAGCAGATCGGTATCGAACAACTCTTCGCGAACGAGGAAAACCCGTTTCCGTGGATGAGCGAGATGATCGATCTGAAAAAGGAACGCAACTTTTTCGAGACCCGAGTGATCGAGTATCAGACCGGAGGCGCGCTCAGTTGGGATTGACCGATCGATGCCGGGTGGTCCGCAGTGTGCGCTGGATGCACGGCGGATCGCCGACGAGGCAGTCCACCTTCTGCCATCCTTCGCTGGCCCCAGCGGCGAGCAGGGCCTCACTCCCTCCTCAAATCCACGCCGACTCTCAAAACGAGTCGGCTTTTTTTCGTCGCGTGCCAGCACGCGGCAGTCCCGAATTCATTAGCGTTGGTTCGATCCGCCCTCTGGGTGGTCATCGACTTGCGCCGATGAATGGCCCGTTTGTCATCCTTGTTTGGTGCGATGACGCCACGGGTCTCTCCCACCGTCTCATTAATTGAAGGAGTTCAATATGGCGACAGCAAAGAAAGCTGCGGCGAAGAAAGCCCCGGCGAAGAAGGCAGCAGCAAAGAAAGCCCCGGCGAAGAAGGCAGCAGCGAAGAAAGCTCCGGCCAAGAAAGCCGCAGCCAAGGCGCCGGCTAAGAAAGTAGCCGCCAAGAAGGCCCCGGCGAAGAAAGCCGCTGCCAAGAAGCCTGCGGCCAAAAAGGCTGCGGCCAAGGCCCCCGCCAAGAAGCCTGCGGCCAAAAAAGCTGCTGCGAAAAAGGCTGCACCTAAGAAGGCTGCTGCGAAAAAGCCTGCGGCCAAGAAGCCTGCGGCCAAGAAACCTGCTGCGAAAAAAGCCGCCAAACAGCCTGCCCCTGCGGCTGCCCCTGCGGCGGCGCCTCTCAATCCTGCAGCGGCCTGGCCTTTCCCCACAGGCGGCAAGCCGGACTGACCTTAGTTCGCAGTCTCTGTGTAGACCGGGGGTGATCGTCAGATCACCCCCTTTTTCCTCCCGTTGGAGGTTCTTCGGGAGCGTCTGCCTTGATCCGTTCCGTCTGGCTGATTATTGAAACCCTGGGAAGCCTGTTGGCCTCCGGCTGCCTGCTGCGTTTCTGGCTGATCACGATCGGCAACGGCCTGCGCGATCCGGTCGGTCATTTTATTCAAGCGGCCACCGACTGGCTGATTCGCCCCTTGCGGGCGATCGTCCCGCCCCATCCGCGCCTTGAATGGGCCTCTTTGCTTGCGGCCTTGCTCGTCAGTGTGTTGCTGGCCGCAGCCTATGTGATCTTGCTGATCGACCGCACTCCATCCTTCGGAGCCGTCGTCTTGCTCGCCCTCAGCTGGCTGGGCAAATGGGCGCTGTGGCTGCTGATCTTCGTGCTGATCCTCCAAGCCGTTCTATCCTGGGTGAATCCTTCCGCGCCGGTTGCGCCGCTTCTGGACCGCTTGACCGAACCCCTGCTCGCGCCCCTGCGCCGGCGTCTGCCCCGGCTCGGAGGAGTGGATCTCTCGCCCCTTGTCGTCATCCTGATGGCCCAGGTCGTATTGAGTTTGATGCGGGAGTTCAACCCGTTGCTTTGACCGCAAGCTCACCGGTCAAGGCCAGGGCCTCGCGCCATAGGCACTCCGATAGCGGAGAGCGACCTGGTCGCGGTCGACGGGGTGGTTTTGAGCGCCCGCATGCTCGATCTTGATCGCCCCCATGACGCTGCCCAGTCGGGCACTTGCGAGCCAATCCCAACCCTGGGTGAGCCCGTAGAGGAGCCCTCCCCGGTAAGCATCGCCACAGCCGGTTGGATCGACAGCGCGAGCCACTGCGGCAGGGCCGATCGAATGGGTCTGTCCGGCATGATGCAGCACCGAGCCCTCCGCCCCACGGGTCACGATCAGCGACTCTAGCCGCTCGGCCATCTGCGCCTCGCTCCAGCCGGTGCGCTCGCACAGCATATGGGCTTCGTAGTCATTGACCACGACCGCCCTTGCCTGGCTGATCAGCCGTCGAAGTTCCTCGCCGTCAAACATCGGCAAACCCTGGCCGGGATCGAA
>JBIKVK010000255.1:0-5047 GCA_044356835.1 Burkholderiaceae bacterium | reverse complement strand
CGCAGACCTACCCCCAGCGTCAGGTTCGTATCATCGTGACCAACCCGCCGGGCCAGTCCAGTGACACCATCACGCGACTCTTTGCTCAGCGACTTACGGCATCACTCGGGCAAAGCTTCTTTATCGAGAACCGACCCGGGGCGGGAGGCAATATCGGTAGTGCGGTGGCCGCCAAGGCAGCACCGGACGGGTACTCCCTGCTGTTAGGCACAGCGGCCACATTCGGCATGAACATGGCGATGTACGACAACGTGGGCTACGACCCGGAACGCGATTTTGTGCCCATCGGACTGCTGGGCCGCGTCGCTATGGTGGTGGCCGCAACGCCACAATCCGGAATCCGCTCGATGCCTGAGCTTGTCGCACGTGCCAAGGCCGAGGATCTCGGTATCGGACTCCCCTCAACGATGGCCACCGTGGTGGCGGACCTCATCCGCAATCAAGGCAATCTGCGCTTGAAAAACGTACCGTACAAGGGCTCGGCTCAGTCAACGGCCGACGCGCTGGGCGGACATATCCCGCTGGTCGTCGACACATCCGTTGTGATCGCCCCTCAGGCTGCACTGGGCAAACTGGTTCCGCTCGGCATCACCACGGCCCAACAAAGCCCTCTGATGCCCGGTCTGAAGACAGTTGCCGAACAGGGCATGCCGGGTTTCGAAGTGACGGGATGGTTCATGTTGTTCGCGCCCGCCGGAACACCGGCTCACATCATTCAAACCCTCAACAAGGGCTTGAAGACCATTGCGGCCGACCCTGAGATCCAGAAGCAGTTAGTCTCGAACGGGTTCGGACCTACACCGGTCGGCGATGTCGAAGCTCTACCGGGCTTCGTAGCGACGGAACGCACGCGGTGGGTCAGCTTCATCAAGGCTGCCGGACTCAAGGCCTCGCCATGATCGATCCGTCAGAAGGTCCTGGCAAACTCATCACGGAGGCTCTATTTCGGGATTTGAAATTGGGTGGACTGCGCCTTCCGAATCGCATCGTGATGGCCCCAATGACTCGGGCCCACGCGCCCGGAGGATTGCTGGGCGAGGCCAATGCCGCGTACTACGCGCGTCGCGCCGCAGACGGTGTCGGCCTGATCATCTCAGAGGGAGCTTTCATCGATCATCCATCTTCGGGCGACCGCATCGATACCGTGCCCGCCATCGGGCGGGTCGATACTGAAGCCGGCTGGCGCAGGGTGGCCGAGGCCGTCCACGAGGCCAATGGTCTATTTTTCCCTCAGCTTTGGCACATCGGTTTGCAGCGGCCACAGGGCCTGCATGGTATCGAATCAGTGGGGCCGTCGGGCCTGGGCTGCGACCTTCAGGCCGAAACCTGGACGCCGGTCGGCAATCCGGCCACCGAGGTGCAGATTCAAGCACTGGTCGACGCCTACGCACGGGCTGCAGCCCAGGCCATGCGCGCGGGGTGTGATGGCATCGAATTGCACGGCGCGCATGGATATCTCATCGATCAGTTCTTCTGGGCACGCACCAATCAACGAACCGACCGCTATGGCGGCGACATTCGGGGCCGGACACGCTTTGCCTGCGAAGTCGTAAGCGCATGCAAGCGGCTCACCCGGCCAGATTTCCCCGTTTCGCTGCGCATCTCGCATTGGAAGACTGCAGACTATTCAGCCCGGTTGGTCGAATCTCCAAGCGAATTCGCCGACTTTCTACGGCCACTCGTGGACGCGGGGGTCGACCTGTTTCATTGTTCAACCCGCCGATTCTGGGAGCCCGCCTTCGCCGACGGCCCGCTCACCCTGGCAGGTTGGACCCGTAAATTGTCTGGCGTACCGGTCATTGCGGTTGGATCGGTCGGGCTGGACGCGGAGCATCAGGCCTGGCGAGTCGAACGCAACCAAGGCTACGTGGCCAACCCCGCGCCGGCATCGTTTGCTCGACTGCAATCGTTTCTCGAGCGCGACGAGTTTGACCTCATCGCGGTAGGTCGGGCACTTCTCGCCGATCCAAACTGGGTCAGCAAGGTGCGTCGAGCTGCATTCGAGGAACTGAAGCCTTACTCGACCACAATCCGAAACATCTTTCACTAGAGCAATGGGGGCTCAGCTCGCCCCACTCTTCAGGCGCACTTTGCACTTCCGCACCCGGTCCTGACCTGAGGCCAACCGTGTCGACCTTCCTGTCAGGCTGGCCTTGCCTCGCCCGGCAACTGAGGGGGCCTCACCACCATGAAGGCCCAGAAGCCAGACATCGCAAGGACCGCCAGAATCGTGAAACCCAGCGGATAGCCGCCCGTGAGGTCGGCCAGCCCTCCCGCAATCAACGGCCCACCCATTTGCCCCGCCGCGATCACGAACGAGGACAGACCGAGAATCATGCCGATCGAACGGCGACCGAAGTAATCGGCCCGAATCGCCTGCATGAATGGCCCGCGCAGCCCCCACGCGGTACCGTGCAGCACTGCAAACGCAACAAGCATGGCCGGGTGCACCGCATAGGCAAGACACAGAATGCCGAGCGCATGCGCCAGCATGCAGCCCGCGGCGACGAGCCGCTTTTCGACGCGGTCACTGATCAGCATGCCGATGCCGACACCGATGATCTGCGAAAGCGTCATCACCATGATGACCCATGAGGCCTGCGCCAGCGTGTAGCCCAAGCCTTCCTTCATGTGGGTGATCGCATGGACATTGATCGCCGCAACGAGCAGGAGCGCCGTGCCATGCCCGAGCGACAGCAGCCAGAAGGCGCGGGTGCGGAGCGCTTCACGGGCGGTAAAGCCCGAGTCGAGCAGGGTCGTCGGTTTGGCCTCGCCGGACCCGACAGCGCCGGCCGCACCAGCGAGCGCAGCCGGCTTTGCGGGATCGATGCCGTCGACATGCTCGCCCATCTCATGCGGACGGCCCTTGAACATCGCCGCGATGGGCAGACCCAGTACCAGTAGACAGACCCCCGAACCGAAAGCGGTCGCGCGCCAGCCGAAATACTGCATGGACGCCGCAACGAGCGGCACGAGAACGCCGCCGACCGCCATGCCCAAGCCCACCGCCGAGAGCGCCCGACCGCGCTTTTTCTCAAACCAATGGATGACCGCCACATTGATCGGAAAATAGCCGCTGAGGCTGGTGCCCATCGCGATCGTCACTGCTGCGATATAGAAACCGGTCAGGGTTTCTACCTGACTGAGGCCCATCAGCCCGAGCGCGAACATGATCACGCCAAACTGAATCACGCGACGTTCGCCAAAACGGTCGATCAGCCAGCCCACCAGCGGGCCGATGATGGCCACCTCGAGCGACTGCAGCGCGGCCGCACCCGAGAGCGAGGTCTTGCTCCATCCGCGCTCGGCGGCGAGCAAGGCGACATAGGCGCCAAAGGACTGCTGATTGAAGCCCGACTGAAAGAACTGCAAGGCCGCGCCGGCCCCGACCACCTTCCAGCCGTAGAAGATCTTTTTCATGGCTCGATCACCGCCCTCGTCGTCATGATCCGATCTCGGTCAGGGCTCGCGCAATGCGACGTATACCTTCGTGAATCTGCTGCGGGGTCGGGGTCGAAAACGACAGACGCAAGGCGCGGGGATCGTTGCCATCCGCAAAATAAATATCACCTGGCACGAAAGTCACCTTGTGTTCGATGGCTCGCTTGAGCAATGCGCGCGCATCGGCGCCTTCGCGCAGCCGACCCCACATGAACATACCCCCCTGGGGCACATTGCACTGGAAACGATCGCCGAGTTCGGTGGCAATCGCATCGCGCATCGCATGGGCGCGGGCGGCATAGGCGGCCTTGATGTTGGGCAAGTGCCGCGTCAGCCGACCCGCCCGCAGATACCGCTCGACCGTCATTTGGGTGAAGCCCGGATTGGAAATGTCGTCCAGCTGCTTGGCGAGCATGCAGGGCCTGCGGACCGACTCATCGGCGATGAGCCAACCGAGACGCAAGCCGGGTGCAATCACCTTCGAGACGCTGCCCAGATGCACGACCCAGGCCCGTGAACCGGGGACCTGATCGACCAGCGCCGCCAAATGCGGCACCGGCTCGCCCTCGAATCGCAAGGCGCCGTAGGGGTCGTCCTCGACAATCAACAGTTTGAACTCGACCGCGAGCGCAAGGAGCTTGAGCCTGCGCTCGAGCGTGAGGGTCGCACCACTGGGATTGGCAAATGTGGGGACGGCATAGAGGAGCTTGGGGGACGACAGCCCGCGACGGGCCCGCTCGCGCAACAGCGCCTCCAGTTCGTCCACGACCAAGCCGTGCGCATCAACACCCACCGTCAAGGTTTCGATACCGGCGACCTTCAGTACCCGCAGCGGCCCGGTATAGGTGGGCCGTTCGGCAATTGCACAGTCGCCCGGCCGCAGCAGCGTCCGGACGAGTAGATCAAAGCCCTGCTGTGAGCCTGCGGTCACCAGCAGGCTCTGCGGAGTACAAGGAGTGCCGCACTCCATCATCCATTCGCAAATGGCTTCTCGCAAAGCCAGCAGTCCATCGGTCGGTCCGTACTGCAGCGCTGCGACCGGCGCCTGCGCGAGGGCCTCGTCCACCGAGGCGCGAATGCCCTCCCGGTCAAACAGATCCGGCCCCGGGTAACCGCCCGCGAGCGAAATCATCTCCGGATCGGACATCAGCCGGGCCAGTTCGCGTACCAGCGATTCGCCAATCGACCGGTAGGCCGGGTTTACGAAGTCTTCAGGACCGGACATCGGTGGGTCTCCTGGGGGTGGGTCCATTCGGGGCGGACCCGGTACGGCCAAGCAGATACAGACCAGTCGAACAGAGCAGCAGGATTCCGACCCATGCTGCGAAGTTCGGAATATCCTGCCAGATCAGCCATCCGATCAACAGCGCGATCGGCAAACCGCTGTATCGGAAAGGCGCCACAACCGAGATCTGACCCGTGCGCATGCTGAGAATGATGAAGTAGTAGCCCGCCGCGAGAAAGAGCGACGCTGCCGCAATCAGGATCATCGTCTGTGTGCCTACGGCCTGCCAGCCCGAACTGACGGTGCCGACGCCGGCAATCACGGTAACGACGAGCGACGTGGCAAGGGTCACAACCACCGAGGGCACGCCAGTCGGGATGC